>WQWL01000006.1 GCA_009785345.1 Oscillospiraceae bacterium | reverse complement strand
GGATTTTTGTTGTCATGTGGTGCAGAAAAACCGCAGTAATGCTAATGCCTTTCAAGGTTTTTATGTGCCGCATGGCGGCAAAAAGACAAGGGAAAATGTGCAAGTTATTTCCAGACAGTTCCTTAACATATTAGGTAATAGATAAATGTATATTGATTAAGAGGAGATTTCACATGAACACAGAAATTGCAAAAGGGTGGAGCAATTTGGTAAGTACAAATGTAGTTGATTTCGATATATCGGACAATTATCAAGCTGTAGCTTTGGACAGTAATGAAGATGTTAGCTTGCGCGTTGATTTTGAAAATAAAACCGTTTACTACAAAGAAAAAAGCGATTTCTTCCGAGGTTTTGGTATACTCGCCTCCGGCGGCGAAGGAGTAGTATCGGAGACTGCAAGAGTAAAGAAGCTCATCGCTTTCGTGGATGTTTCACGCAATGCCGTTTATACAATACCTGAAATGAAGCGCTTTATCTCTCGATTAGCTCTAATCGGCTACAATGCTTGCATGCTCCATATGGAAGATACCTATGAAATACCCGAGTATCCATACTTTGGCTATATGCGTGGGCGATACTCCGTTGCTGAATTGAAAGAACTGGACGAATTTGCTGACAGCCTAGGCGTTGAGCTTATGCCCTGTATCCAAACCCTCGCACATTTACGCAAAACTCTACGTTGGAGCCATAGCGAAGATATGAAAGATACCAAAGAAGTTCTATTTGTTGGCGAAGATAAGACATATGAGTTTATTGATGCTATGTTAAAAAGCCTGGCAAGTGCATTTAAAACACGCAATATCCATATCGGCATGGACGAAGCATGGACAATTGGGCGAGGCGAATATCTAGACAAACACGGATTTAAGAAACCTTATGATATTATGATGGAACATCTACCCAGAGTGCTTGAGTTAACGAAAAAACACGGCTGGAAGCCCATGATGTGGGACGATATGCTAATGGCTGCAAATTCAGGCATAGAAATAACACCGGAACAAATCGCCGCTCTTCCTCAAGATATAACATATGTATATTGGGATTATTATAATCACACTCAAGAACATTATGAACAGCAGATACAACGCCGCGCAGGTGCACCACTTGCATGGGCAGGCGGAACATGGAAGTGGGGCGGATTTGTTGCAGCAAATTCAAAGAGCTATTCCACTACTCGATGCGGTTTTGAGGCATCAGTAAGTCAAGGTATTAACACCGTTATCAATACCCTCTGGGGCGATGACGGAGCTGAAGCACCACTCATGTCCGTTCTTCCCGGAATTGCCCTCTACGGCGAACTACGTTACAGCTCAGGAAGCGATGTCGGCATCGACCGACTTCTAAAATTATTAACAGGATCATCTCTTGATGACTTTATGACAATTGAAAAGTTGGACTTGCTACCCGGTTTGGATATGCCGAACATCAAAGCCTATAACTCCACAAAAATTTTATTGTACACTGATATTCCATCAATGTTTGACTTACATTATGACAACCCAGACATTCCCGAACACTTTACGAGATTGGCAGATGAAATTAGTGTTCTTGTAAATCGGGCTAAAAATGATGAAATGAAAGATTACTTCAATATGTACAAAGGACTTGCTGACTTACTTGCCGTAAAATCCGGCTTAAGCATAAAACTACGCAATGCGTACAAAACTAATTCGTTTACTGCTGTTATTAATGACCTGAAAAAATGTTCAGAACTCGCAAAAGTATTCACCGAATCTTTTGTTGCTCTTTGGAGCCGCACTTCTAAACCATTTGGACTAGAAATTGTCAATGCACGCTTGGGTGGCGTTATGGCCCGCTGTGAAGCAACCCTCCAGCGCATTGAGATGTATACTGCCGGTAAACTAGACAAACTAGAAGAATTCGAGTTTCCGCTTTTACCTTATGATACCGTAAAAGAGGGTGAATACCCCGAAGCAATACTATACTTCAAAATTTTCAGCGCAAACGGATATCTTCATGATTTAGCATAATTGTAACAATTTGAAATTATAATTACTCGAAAATCCCCGTCACTGCCTAAGGCAAACAGGGATTTTAATTATTGGCGAACAACGCTTCAAAAGTTGTTGACATGAATTTAGACTTGGTGTATATTTAAAGCAAGAATACTTGCATACATGGATTCAAGTATTCAGAGATGAAAGAGAGCTTTAACTTGTGAACAACTACTCCAATCATATTAATGGTGAAGACCTGTACAATAAACTGAAAACAGACATCCTCACACTAAAACTAAAGCCCGGACAAATGATAAGTGAGAATGAAATAGCTAACGAATATAATGTTTCCCGAACTCCTGTTAAGACTGCGTTTTTGAGGTTAAAAGGTGAAAAATACATTGAAATAGTACCTCAAATAGGAAGCTTCGTCACTCTTCTGGACATGAAATACATACGAGACGTAATTTATATGCGCGCAATACTTGAAATGGAAATGATTAATAACATTATAGACAATGGGCAAACTCAAGCGGTAGTGAAGTTGCTTGAGGAAAATATGAGTAAACAATATGAATTAATTAACTCAGACAGTATTAATCCGTCCGCATTTTACGAAATTGACAGTACCTTTCACTACATCTTATTTGAAGCAAATAAGCGTGAGAAGATGATGGATATTATACAAGATTGTCAGGTTTACTATACGCGCTTTAGAATACTCGATACTGCAACCACGGAGCGCTATCCTGAGCTATACAACGAGCATGAAGTAATTTTGTCGGCTCTTAAGCAAGAGGACAAAGTATTGCTGAGAAAGGCTGTTTTTGACCATCTGCACGGCAATTTACAAAAACTGACTCCTGTAATTGAAGGTAAATATAAGGATTACTTTGTATAATGAGTAAGAGAACAGATACCTATCGAGCTGAATAGTAATAATTATCAGCTAACTAAGGCATCATGATGATTTGAAAGGGGGTAATTGAAACAAAAACATCTGCAAACTTGCATGCTAGAACACAAACCATATAAAATTTTTAAGGAGAATTATCAAATGAAAAAAATATTACTAGTCGTACTATCAGTCCTTCTGCTTGGCGCTTTATTAGTAGCCTGTGACTCAGAACCTGAAGCTCCTGAAGCAACCCCAGAGCCAACCGTAGAGACGACCCCGGAACCGACCCCTGAACCAACCCCTGAACCAGAGCCAGATCTAGAACCAGACGTTGAATTGGACGCTGTAGATATCGTTTTTGGCTGGTGGGGCAACCCGACAAGAAATGAACAAACAACAGAAGTATTAGAACTCTTCATGGCTGAGCATCCTCATATTTTCGTAGAAGAGCTTCAAGCAGGTTGGGGCGATTATTGGCCAATGCTTCTCACACTTGCTCCTGCAGGAGATCTTCCTGATGTTATGCAAAACGACTGGAGTCGTTTGCTTGAGTTCACAGAAAATAACCTACTTGTAGACCTCACACCATTTTATGCAGATGGCACTATCGACACAACAAACATTCCTGATGGCGTAATCGAAGCCGGTCGTGTTGACGGCGGACTCTTCGCGATTCCAATTGGAATGAATGTAACTGCAATGGTTTACAACCAAACATTATTAGATGATCTTGGTCTTGCAGCTCCAAGAAATATGACTCTTGACCAATTTATCGATCTTAGCCGCGAAATATATGCAGAAAGTGGCGTACGCACCAACTGGGCGTTTAACGATCCTGCAAACCAAATGGAAATCCACCTCAGAGCACAAGGTGTTGTAATGCTCACACCTCAAGGCATGGGTGGTAGCCCTGAAAACTATGTAGAATTCTTTGAAGTAATCCGTATGGGCATCGATGAAGGCTGGCACATCCGTGCAGAAGACATGGCAGGTCGTGAAGGTATGGATCAAGACCCTCTCGTATATCCAACAGATATCGTAGCAGATGCGAATTTGCGCGCGTGGAACTCACCTGTATGGTCAAACATGGTTGTAGGTCTCCAAGAAGCAGCTCCTGAAGGCGTAGTACTTGCAATGACCACATATCCTTCGACAAACCCAGCGACATCTAACTTTGGTCGTGCATCTATGTTCCTCTCAATAACAACTCAAAGTGATAACCCCGATGTTGCAGCAGCTTTAATCAACTTCTGGATGAATTCTCAACCAGCACATGAAATTATGCTTGCAGAGCGTGGCGTTATTCCGAACACCGCAATTGCACAAGCAGTATATCCACAACTTTCAGAAATGGCACAACTCCAATCAGAGTTTGTAGGTTGGATGCAACAGCCAGGTAACTCCACACCTGTTAATCCGCCAAGACCTGAAGGTTCTGCAGAAGTCATTGAAGAACTCGTCAGACTTACCGAACTTGTAGCAATGGGTCAAATGTCACCTGAAGATGCAGCAGAAAGTTTCTTCAACTTTGGTAACAGCATCATTGGATAGGCAAAGACAGACCACTATGTAGCATTGCACAGCGGATTTCGCTGTTATTGCTAAGTAATTATTAATGCATGAGCGGCTGTATCAAAACAGTTAAAAACGGCATTTTGATACAGCCGCACCATAATATACAATCGTTGATTTTTTTGATATACTCAAATTAGATGTAAGTATAACCGTGTATATATGTTGGGATGTGATTGTTTGAAACCGAAACGACTTAATCAAAATGACAATTTAGCCGCTATGACTTTTGCGTTACCATTCATCATTGGATTTCTAGCTTTTTTAGTTGTACCAATGATAGTTTCATTTTACTATTCTTTAACAGATTTCAACTTATTAAGGGATCCAAGATTTGTAGGACTTGACAATTTTAGGCGTATGTTAGGCGACGAAAGACTAATGCGTTCTCTCAGAGCAACTTTTTATTTTGCATTTACGTCTGTACCGCTCAGATTGGTCTTTGCATTGGCAGTCGCAATGCTTTTATTGAAATCTACGAAAATGATGGGCATTTACAGAGCCATGTACTATTTGCCTTCAATACTCGGAAGCTCAGTTGCTGTAGCAATACTATGGAGACGAATGTTCTTTGTAACCGGCACAGTAAACAGTTTGCTTGATGTTGTAGGACTTAATACAAACTTTCCATGGCTAGGTGACCCCAGAACAGCAATTTGGACTCTTATTTTGCTTGCAGTTTGGCAGTTTGGATCTTCCATGCTAATATTTCTTGCCTCTCTGAAACAAATACCTGAAACATATTATGAAGCAGCGCGGATTGATGGCGCGAATAAAGTAAAAATATTCATTTCAATTACATTACCACTACTGACTCCCACCATTTTCTTTAATCTCGTAATGCAAATGATAAACGGATTCCTTGCATTCACTCAAGCATTCCTTGTAACTCAGGGTGGTCCTCTTGATACGACAAACTTTATTGCACTATATATGTTTGACCAGACATTTAGATTCGGAAATGCAGGTTACTCCGCAGCGCTTGCTTGGCTCATGGTTGCTATTCTTGCTGTATTTACAGGCATTTTATTCCTCACTAAACGCTTTTGGGTATATGAGGGGGGTGTTGCATAATGACAGCTCTCGCAACAACGAAAAAAGTCCGAAAAATACTCGGTCACATAATTGTCATTGCTATTGGACTTATCATGATTTATCCTTTGGTATGGATGGTAATGAGTTCATTTAAAAACAGCGGACTTGTATTTGAAACAGCCGGAAGTCTTTGGCCCGATCCATGGGATTTCACTAATTATCGAACAGGCTGGCAAGGCATTGGTGGTAGGTACACATTCACCACATTCTTTCTAAACTCAGCATTTTATGCAGGCTTGGCAAGCATCGGTGTTGTTGCCTCATCATCACTCATTGCTTACAGTTTCTCAAGGGGTAAGTATAAGGGAAGAAAACTCTTGTTTGGTATTATGATAGGCACTCTTCTCATACCGGCTCAAGTCCTCATGATTCCGCAATATCTTTGGTTTCACTGGCTTGGATGGGTAGGCTCTTATCTTCCGCTGATTGTTCCGGCATTTTTCGGAGGCGGTTTCTTCATATTTCTTATTACAAACTTTATGAATGGGATTCCTCAAGAACTGGATGAAGCTGCAAGAATAGATGGTTGTTCATTCGCTAAAATATATCTTAAGATAATGTTACCGCTCTCGGTTCCGGCTCTCATAACATCAGCATTATTCTCATTTATATGGAGATGGGACGACTTCCTCGGTCCGTTACTGTATATACAGGGGAGACAGTCATATTTCCCAGTTACACTGGCACTAAGATTTTTTGCCGATCCCGCTGCAGATACTGACTGGGGTGCAATGTTTGCCATGAGCGGACTATCTCTCTTACCATCAGTAGTGATATTCATTTTATTTCAAAAATATCTGGTTGAAGGTATTTCTACATCCGGATTGAAAGCGTAATATACTCAAAAATGAGGTGATTGTATGCAACTTGAATTTGACAAAAATCTTGTACTTAGCAAAATAGACAAAGTAGTCGATAAAACCCTATCTATGGATTTAACGTGGGACTGGCCTTGCGGTGTTGCTTTTTACGGCATATCTCGTGCGTATGAAGCTTCAAAAAACGATGAATACATCCAAAGGCTAAAAGATGCAGTTGATTTGCGAATTGATGTAGGTTTGCCATCTTTCTGGACTGTAAATACCTGTTCTATGGGACATTGCTTGATGACACTTTACAAAAGTACAGGCGATGAAAAATACATGGATCTGATCAAGAGCAAACTGGACTATTTGCAAAATAAAGCCGAACGATTCGGAGACAATGTTCTGCAGCACACAGTTTCTTCGTCAAATGACTTCCCAGAGCAGGCTTGGGCAGACACCCTGTTTATGGCAGCTTACTTTATGCTCAGACTTGGTGTTTTTCTGGATGACAGAAAGTTAATTGAGGATGCACTTAATCAATATTACTATCATGTGGAGTTCTTGCAATGCAAATCTACGGGACTTTGGTATCATGCCTACAATAATATTGAAAAAGGGCACATGTCCGGATTTCGTTGGGGACGAGCCAATGCTTGGGCAGCTTACACAATGAGTCGTGTACGAATGGTACTGCCGGAGCCATATCTCTATCCGCCATATATGCATATAGACTGTTCGTTACGTGATCAACTCTCAGCCTTAAAAGCGCTTCAAAGACCTTCTGGATTATGGGGAACTCTTTTGGACGATAACGAGAGCTATGATGAAGTTTCTGCTTCAGCGGGAATAGGTGCGGCAATGATACTCAATAATAATCCATTGCACACATCTCATGCAACGGCTGCTTTAAAAGGCGTTATGGAGAATGTTGCCGAAGATGGCAGCGTCATGAATGTATCTGGTGGAACAGCAGTCATGCGCGACAGAGTCGGCTATATGAGTGTACCAAAAGTTTGGACTCAAGGATGGGGGCAGGGACTTGCTCTTGCTCAACTTGCTGCAGTGCTTGAGAGTGACTCTAAGGAACTAAAGAAAGCACGCTGAGAAAATTAATGCACAAAACGACCATCCCTTATCCATGATTATTTTGTGACTGAACACTGCGAAAGGAATGGTCATAAGAATGAGAATACTTAATAATAAAGCTTATGATGTGAAAATTGCATATATCGGCGGAGGCAGCCGCGGCTGGGCGTGGGGACTGATGTCAGACCTTGCCATGGATGATTCCATGAATGGAACAGTCTGTCTCTATGACATTTGTAGTGAGTCCACTGAAAAGAACTGCATAATAGGTAATAAATACAGTAGTTTAAAGGATTCAAAAGGAGAATGGACGTACACAGTTGCATATAACCTGGCAGATACTCTGCAAGATGCTGATTTTGTAATTATATCTATCCTCCCGGGGACGTTTGAGCAAATGCGCAGTGATGTTCACAGTCCTGAAAAATATGGAATTTATCAGCCCGTAGGCGATACGGTTGGACCTGGAGGTTTCATACGAGCCTTGCGCACAGTTCCAATGTTTGTCGAAATTGCGAGTGCCATAAAAGAGCATTCTCCTAATGCCTGGGTGATAAACTACACAAATCCTATGTCAGTTTCGCTTAAGGCATTATATACTGTATTCCCTGAGATAAAGGCTTTTGGTTGCTGTCATGAAGTCTTTGAAACACAAAAGCTTTTGGCACAAATGCTCTATGATTGCAAGGGAATTGAGGCAACTCGCGAAGATATAAACATCAATGTCTTGGGTATTAATCATTTTACATGGATTGATTTTGCACGCTATCATGACATAGATTTATTGCCAATTTACAGCGAGTTTGTTAAAACTCATTATGATGAAGGATATATTCTTCGTAAGGGTAGTGATTGGAGGAGCGATCTCTTTGCATCTGCCGAACGTGTAAAATTTGACTTGTTTTGCAGATACGGCTACATTGCTGCTGCTGGTGACAGGCATCTCGCTGAATTTTGTCCCGGAAGTTGGTATCTTCAAAGCCCTGAATCTATAAATAGATGGCGCTTCAAACTTACGACAGTGGACTGGCGTGTTGCTAATTTGGAAGAAAAACTTATGCGGAGAGAGCGTTTAATAACTGGCGAAGAATCGGTAGTGCTGAATGCAACAGGTGAAGAAGGGCACATATTGATGCAAGCCCTTTTAGGAATAAGAGAAATAATCAGTAATGTGAATTTGCCAAACATCGGTCAAGTACGCAACTTGCCACTCGGTACAATTGTAGAGACTAATGCGATATTTAGATCAGGCGAAATCCGACCGGTAGTATCCGGCAAAGTCCCGGAAAATATCCTGGGGGTCATGGCACATCATGTTTATAGTCAAGAAATGACCGTAAGTGCTGCCATAAGCTGTGACAAAGAACTGGCATTTTCTGTTTTTGCAAACGACCCACTTGTAACTATTAGTCTTGAAGAAGCAAAAGAGCTTTTTAACACAATGATATCAAACACACTCCCTTTTCTGCCAGAGAAGTGGAGGAACTAGATGTTATAGGGCACGAAACATTGAGACACAGAAAGTGAGGATACAATGACGGAGTTTCAGAAAAGTAAAGTCGGAATAAGAGCTCATGATTTTGGGTGCATGAAGCCTATCGAGCTTGCAACAGTATTGGCTGATGCAGGGATTGAGACGGTCCAGTTGGCTCTGCCGAAAGCAATATTAGGGGTTGAGTCCGTATATGATGTTAATAGTACCATCTTGACCCAAGTTAAAGATGCTTTTAATGAAAAAAATGTAGAAATAGGCGTATTAGGCTGCTATATGGAAATCGGATTGTCCGATAAGCAAGCACGCTTAGAGGAAGTTGAAAAATTCAAAATAGGAATCACCCATGCTGCTGAATTAAACGCAGGACTCATTGGGACAGAAACATCCGGTTTCCCGATTGATGGTGAAAACAGAGAGCCTGCCTATCAAAATCTGAAAGATAGTGTTCTGAGGATGGTCGAGCATGCAGAGAAGCACGACGTTACTATTGCTATTGAGCCTGTTGCCTTCCACGTGCTTAACTCAGCGAAACTTGCAAGAAGGTTGCTTGATGAAGTAGCTTCAAAAAAGTTGAAAATCATTTTTGACCCTGTAAACTTAATTCACACACAAGCTGACATCGAAATTCAGGAGTCGATTTATCATAATGTTTTTGAGCTCATTGGTAGTGATATTGCTGCATTACATGTAAAAGATATTGTGTTTGAAGGCGATGAGAAAGTTTGGCGAAATCTCGGAAAGGGCGATATTAACCTCAGCAGCGTTTTTAATTGGTTACAAAAAAATAGCACTGCGATTCCCCTATTGCGTGAAGAAATAAACCCGAACAGTGCTCAAAGTGACCTCAATGCGATAAGGCAATTAATGAAATAAGGGAATTAATGAAAGGATGATTTTTAATGGATATTCGCTATTCGATAGGACGAAGAGAGTTCCAAAGATGTACAACTGAAGAAATGCGTGAGGAATTCTTAATTACAGATTTGTACAAACCGGATGAAGTGGTTGCCGTTTACAGCCACATTGATCGCATGGTCACACTCGGCTGTATGCCGGTAAATGAAGAGGTTCCCATAGAGAAAGGCATGGATATTTGGAGTAAGTTTGGTACAAAATTCTTGTTAGAACGCAGGGAGCTCGGTGTATTTAATATCGGAGGAGCAGGCAAAATAGTCACCGATGGAAAAACCTATGAGCTTGGATACAAAGACTGCATGTACATTGCCTGTGGAACAAAGGAAATACTACTATCGAGTGCGGATAAGAAAAATCCAGCCAAGTTTTATATGGTTAGCGCACCCGCTCATACCACATATGAAACTAAATTCATCAGCATAAATGATGCAGCTAAGAATCCTGTAGGTGCAGCCGAGACGGCAAATAAGCGCGTTATATATCAATTCATTCACCCTGATGTTGTCAAAACATGTCAACTCATGATGGGCTTAACCTGTCTGGAATCCGGGAATGTTTGGAACACAATGCCGGCACATACCCATGAGCGTCGCATGGAAGTATATACATATTTAGAAGTTCCTGAAAACGATGTGGTGTTTCATATGATGGGAGAACCTACACAGACCCGTCACCTTGTGGTACGAAACGAAGAAGCGGTTATTAGCCCTTCTTGGAGCATCCACAGCGGATGTGGAACGTCAAATTATAGTTTTATTTGGGCTATGGGTGGAGAGAATCAAGAATTTACTGATATGGACACAATCGATACTACAGACTTGAGATAGAGCTGTCAAATAGTCCATGAAAACTAACGTCATTCTGCGCGAAGTCGCAGAATCGAGTATGCGCAGATTTCTTGGATTCTGCGACTTCGCGCAGAATGACGGAGCATTTTGAGGGAGGAACTATAATGGATTACTTTTCACTAAAAGGCAAAATAGCACTTGTAACCGGTGCAACACACGGTATTGGTTTTGAAATGGCGTCAGCTCTTTCAAAGGCCGGTGCCAAGGTCGTATTTAATGATAGAGATGCAGAAGCTTTAGATAGAGGTTTGAAAGCATATGAAAATGCAGGCATAAAAGCCCATGGCTATTTATGCGATGTGACTGACGAAACCGCTGTTACTGAGTTAGTAAAAAAAATCGAAGATGAAGTCGGTGTAGTTGATATTCTAGTGAACAATGCCGGAATCATAAAACGTATACCGATGACAGAAATGAGTGCAGAGGAATTTCGCCAAGTTGTAGATATTAATTTGACAGGGGCATTTATAATGGCAAAGGCGGTGTTGCCTTCAATGCTTAAAAAAGGCGGGGGCAAAATCATTAACATTTGCTCTATGATGAGTGAACTCGGTCGTGAAACAGTGTCAGGGTATGCCGCGTCCAAAGGTGGTCTCAAGATGCTCACAAAAAACATTGCATCTGAATATGGTGGAGCTAATATTCAGTGTAATGGGATAGGTCCCGGTTATATTGCAACTGCACAAACAGCCCCGCTCAGAGAAAAACAGCCCGATGGAAAGCCCCATCCGTTTGACAGCTTTATAATTTCCAAGACTCCAGCAGGAAGATGGGGAGAGCCCGGAGACTTAGCAGGTCCTGTTGTTTTCCTAGCATCAAGCGCATCAGACTTTATAAATGGTCATATTCTCTATGTTGACGGAGGAATCCTTGCATACATAGGAAAGCAACCGTAACATCAAGAATTGGCACATATTTTATGTAATAATCGAGCAAACAGGGGACGATGTAAGTATCGTCCCCTGCAGTCTTTGGATCATCACAACACATGATACTCTTGGCAATTACCATCTCACTCAGCAGAATTTTCGTCTAAAATATCTTCATGTAAAATGGCGTCACGATGAATGTTAAGTGAATTGCTTCCATCGACAGTCCTATTATTGTTGACGCTAAGATACATTAGGGAACAATTCTTATTCGCATGACCGGACGTACCCAAACAACTTGACCGTAGTTTTTCGTACCTTGAATATTTACAGAACCATCTACTGATACATTTGCAGTGAAGTTATCATGTTGACCTGGAGAGCGCAATCTCCACCAGCGTGCCTGACCATCTGCATCATAGGCAATTCTCTCATTGTCCCTTTCGCCCCATATGCCCACTAATCCCACGTACTCATTATAAACATCACCTCTTTTTCCACCACCGAAATATAGTAAGGCTTCGTCTATACTTAGTAAGAAAATGTTGTCTACTGTGTCTCGTCCAGCATATGACTCAAACCAATTATTATCAGAGTTAACTATTTCTGATTCTATTATTCTATTTCTATCTGCAAGGTCAAAGCTGTAGTAAAAATCAGTATTCAGCCAGTTACGAATAGAGCTATTCTCCCAGGTAGTAGCGTCATCAGCCACTGAAAACGGTCTCATATCAATAACATTTTCTGTAATAATCAACGCACTTCTGCCTTGTATGTCTAATACAATCCAACTATACTCGCCGAACTCAATGTTCTCGCCTACATCTAGACCATGCAAAAATGTACAGGCTGTTAGTACAACCAATAAAAGCACTATAACAGCTAATAATTTCAACATATCAATTCTCCTTGTGTTTTTGCAAATACTCCAACAGAACATAAGGCTGTCAACGTGTTGCAGAGTTAATTGCGTTCCTGAATTCATCAAACGAAATACTGCTGTGTGGAACAACAGCGCCGTCACGAGCAGCAAGTGTTAAGTGACCATCCTGATTTTTGGTAAAGAATATTAGATATGTGTTTCCAACAATAACATCCCCTCTGAGTCTCATAAGCTCTTCAAATCGGTTTCCTGGCACTTCACCATATACAACTTCTTTCAAATCAATCACTGCATCAAAATTGTCGTTGTCGAATTCACATTGTATTATAGCCGTTATTGTTGCAACTACAGCAACTTCGGTATTGTTAATGAAATCAGCAGATGGAGTAGCATAGTCAATGACTTCGTTTTGTACAAATGCATTTGCTCGCATTCTGCCAAGATTATTATGCAACCTTGTCAATTCTCTATCTGGTACATCTTCGTTATTAAGTATCCATGTGTGGCTATTTACATTATATTGGTCAAAAAACACACTATTAACGCGCATTGTCGCAAATGTATAAGTTCCACCTAATTCAAATACATTACCGACTTGAGAGCGTACCCTTACTACTTCTTCACCTCGTGTACCCAAAACCCAATTTGTTATCCTAAAATAATAATCCGTTATTAATATTTCACAACCTTCGTGTGCAAAAGGCAATACTTCAGATGTGCCTTGTACTTTTGCAATAGGTGTACCGACAACTATATTGTTTGCGAAGCTTGTAGAGTTCACTATTGACTCTATTCTATCTGAAGCTGATAATGCTCTCTCAAAGCCATAGGCACTCGCATAAAAACTTTGCAACCCTAGAATTCCCATATGGTAGTTCAAAAATTGACTTATCTGAGTTCTGTCCCTACTTGTTGGCAGCATCAGATATGTGTTACTCGTTCCACTACCTCTCATGAGGTCAGCACTGTTTGTTGAGTGACCGGCAAATCCTAAGCCATGTCCAACTTCATGCGATATTGTATTTCTCAGACCGGTCAAAGAACGAGCAGAAAAATTTACACCTCTGTGAATTCCACCAAGATTCAGTCTATCTACTATATACAATGTACTGCCTGCGGCACGCCGTAAAGTGCGTGTACGCCCTCCTATGATGTGGGTGTCAATTACATAAGTTTGCGTAATACGAGCAAGCCCGTTTACAATACCGCCATTTGAACCTATCAAATTTACTCCCCTTTCATCAAAAAGTGTATCTGGTCGACCAGCAAACACCTCTATTGTAGCGGTTCCAGTACCTGCAAGAAACCTATTTGGAACGTTTGGATTCCATGCATTAGATGCATCTTCAAGCCAACCTTCAACTGTTGGTCGAGTAAATCCTCTATAATAATCTGGCCATATTTGTCGTAGTCTTATTGTGGGAATTCCACTGTGTAAGCGAACAATGTCTGAGTCAGAATGCCAAGAAAAGATTAAATTTGCACCATCTACTTGAGATACATCAAAATGCTTCCTTGTAGGACCACCGCCTTCAACAACAACTGTACTGGCTCTCCCAGATGTAGTGGCATTTCGCTGTGCCGTGAGTCTAAATGCATTGTTCAAAAATGTTATATCTAGCCACTCAGGTCTAAATACAGTAATAGTCGGTATGTTTGTTGATACCGTAACAGTCCGAGTCGCTCCCCCTGCAGCCGGTATATTGTCCCAATGTGTTGCTGGTGATATATTGAGATACGGCATTGCACCCACCTGTGTCACATGAAATTCTCGTAGTATTCCACCTCCGACAACAGAAACTACCCCGGTTCGTATCGCTGCAATAGGATTTTGTTGAGCGGTAAGTATGAATCCAGTGTTTGTAATAGCTGCATCTAACCATCCAGGTCTATGCACAGTAACTCCCGGTATGTTAGTTGTTATTGTAACCGTCCTTGTAGCACCTCCTGCTGCTGCTAAATTCCATGTTGTTGTTGGCGATATGGTGAGCTGTGGTGTAGCTCCTAATTGCGATACATTAAACCTTCGTTCCAGTCCACCAGCGCGTACGTAAACGGTTCCACTCCGCTCCGCTGCTATGTCATTTCGTTGAGCAGTGAGCACAAATCCACCGTTAATAATAGTTACATTTAACCATCCAGGTCTGTATACAGTGGCGACTCCCGGTATGTTTGTTGATGCAAAAACCGTCCTTTCACTACCTCCTACGGCAGGTATATTAGTCCAAGGTGTTGACGGCGATATGGTAAGCTGTGGTGTAGCTCCTAATTGCGATACACTAAACCTTCGTTCCAGTCCACCAGCGCGTACATATACAGTTCCGGTTCGCACTCCTGCTATGTCATTTCGTTGAGCGGTGAGTCTGAATCCACCACTAACAATAGCAACATCTAGCCACAAAGGTCTAGTTACAGTGGGCGTTGGCACATTTGTTGTAATTGTGACAGTCCTTGTAGCGTTAGCTCCTCCTGCTGCAGGTATATTAGTCCAATTCGTTGTTGGCGATATAGAAAGATGGGCTGGAGCACCAAGCTGAGTTATATTAATTATACGCTGCAGTCCGCCACCTTGCACATAAACGTTTCCGGCTCGCAGTGCTGCTACGTCGTTGCGTTGCGTTGTAAGGCTAAATCCGTTGTTTTGAAAGGTTACATCTACCCACGATGGTCTGAATACAGTAACTGAAGGTACATTTGTATGCACGGTAACATTCCTTACAGTACCGCCTATTGACGGCAAATTCGTCCAAGGTGTTGATGGTGATACATTTAGATTTGTGCAGTATTTGAGGCTCAAATCATCCGGCCCGCGGGGCCACCTTCTTTGCTAAAGAAGGCAAGGAGCGATACATACAATACCTGCCATCTTCACAAAACTCTCTTAAAGTTGCTGACGTTGTTTAAAAATTGCCACCTCCTCGCCTAGAATTGTTGTAGCCATAGCAAAGCTCAAAATGTCTAAAAACTCACTATAATTCCATGCTACCACAGTCGTGAAGATAAATGCAAACATTTTTCGACAGTTTTCAACATTTTTTTCATTATATTGATAAAATCTGTTAATATTGACGAATTTAGTCAAGTAATCGGAAACACGGACACCATTTCTAGCATCTGTAAATTGACTACTCAACACCCTAGTTGATTTGTGCTGTTACTTAGCAGATTTTTTGCGTCTTGTGTATAACCTGAGTTCCGCCAAAATCATACCATTCAAACCTTCTAAGCTTTGGTACTGCAAGGTTTGTGTTAAATAAGCGAAAATTTATGTATGGTGTAATTTTGCGAAAAATCAGGGTGAAAATCATCTACATTTAAAATGTGTATTAGACATTCCTCTCCTGCACCAACGAGCGAGAAAGGGGTTGTCGCACGGCGCGTGATATCCTTGACGCGCCGTTTTGATACAACCCCTTTTGGTATTTATCTTTAGCTTATCTGCTACTCAATTACAGTTGCGTTGCGGTTTACATTCGGTGGTGTCCCAGTTACAGTTCCTTGGTCGTAGAATATGACACCGGCGCGAACTTCAAACCTGCCATTGTTCGTAATCGTACCGTTGTTTGCAAACGTCGAATTCGTTACGTTCTCTACCCATCCATTGTTTACAAGATTACCTCCCGTAGCTACCCTAATCGTTCCGCCTGATGAACCTTGGTTGTTGATTCTACCACCTTCGGCTACTACAAGTGTACCTTCAACAATGAGTTCAGCGTTACCTGAGATGTTCAGTGTTGTTGTTACTGTGAGTGTTCTTCCAGCAGGAATTACAAACGGACTGTGATTTGCGAATATCCCTAAGTTACCCCTGGTAGAAAGAACAACATTATACTCTTCCAGCAATCTTCCCAATGCATTGGGGCTGGTACCGTTGAATTCCACTTCAGTTAAATCAAGGAAAGCATTTGGATTGTTACGCATTTGCTGCTCAAACATTGCCCATGCATTTGCAAAAATCATATCAGATCCCATGTAGAAGCTCGTGTATGACGGATCAGTATAACCTGTTTGTTGGCGCGCTACCTCTGCGCGGTAGCGACGGCATGCGAGGAGTGTCACCATTTTGTGTTCTGACTCTTCCGTGTTGAAATAAATGCGCAACTCTTGATTATCTGTGCGTGTTCCGGCAGAAAGGATCAACTCTTCACGATAGTCGCCAAAGACATCCGCAACAAGTGAAGGATAACCTTTTGTGCCACCTTGTTTACGGGTTCCTTCTGTTACTAAAACCGCTCTAAATCCGTCTGGATGTTCATTGTTGTGATTAGGGATTCCACCAGTACCAATGTTACTGGTTCCACCTATGCCGATATTATACGGGACTGCAAATGTCGGCACATGATCAGGAACACGCGTCGCTAATATAGAAACATCAAAGAAAATGTTTGTAACGCGGTTTCCACCATGGGATATAAGCGGACCGACTGCATCGGCAGTATGTGGAGTCGTTATAGCTTCGCCGTTATTTGCAACTGCACCTGTATTTCTCCCATGGATTATCTGCGTTGAAAAATCAGGACGCCAGTTGATTGACATATTTGTCAAACTGCCATGTGCAGGTGTTGGTGAACCTAGGAATGGATTTGTGCGAGGAGATTCCGAACCATCTGACATCAAGCGCGATCCTCTAATCCACATCCCCGGTCTTTGCAGACGCGTTCCAGTGTATCCAATCCATCCAAAGTCATCCGTAAAGTCACCCACTATGGCTCGCAGTACACCACCGCCCGACGCCCATGTTGTTGCGGTGCCGCCCTGCGCCACATAAAGGAGTTCGCCTGTATCAAAGTCAAATAGCCATTCATGCATAACTCCACCTTGAGTAACCCCAAACAACACAGGTCTGTCTTGATCGGGTGTCATGAAACCAACGTGCATGGCATCACCTTTTCCTGCAGTTACCCAGTTGCCGCTTGGTGGGCGATTTCCGATGATTGTACCGCCAACAATATCATTGTACCAAATAATGTCTGCATTCGTTTGTTGCCTGTAGGTAGCTACCCAACGGATAGTACCATCGGCATTAATTACGACACCACCATTGGACAGTGCATCATAGCCGTAACCGTCAATATCAAATATTGTAAAGCTGGTATGACCGCTACAGGTCCAAGAAGCAGCCAAGTTGCCCGGATCGCCCGCATTGAGCCTGTCAATTGCCGCTTGACTTAATCTCATGCCGGTGGTCATCGCCAAAACATTGTTAGGCTCAAAGGCAGGATATTCAAAGCGCCCCGGAGACCCATGTATGTTATTTTGAGATGTTCCGTCTAAGTAGTTAGCTCTGAAGTTGAATGGGTTATTCATAACTTCATGCCCTGTTGTTGCAAAAATCGAACCTGTCAGATTTTCGCCATCCCAATCATAACGTTGGATAAATATGCTCGAATATAGACCACGCCCCTGAATCGCACTCGCAGTCCCGAGAGGTCCATCAAGATATGCAACAGCACCTGTGTGACGCTCAGAGCGGTTCATTGGCTCAGTATTTGGATGGAAAGTGTAATCATTCCACAAAATACTGCCACCCTGACCGATAAAGCTTTCACCTATCGCACCACGGGGAGCTACATAAGGAATTGTCGCCAACTCAGCACCTGTTTGACCTGCAAATATGGTGAAATACTCAGGATGATCCCCTATCATCCCCAAGGGAATAACTCTGTTGTTAGCATCATAGTTGGCAGCTGCGCGTGAGAACATAAACTGGAAGAATTGCCACGTCAAAGCGTTCGCAATCTCCCGGGTGATTTCCATCCTTCTAAACTCAACCGGACATTTAGGTAGATTATTTAGTAACTCAAAGGTCTCCGGCGTCCAACCCGGTGCTTGTCTGCGTGCAGCTACCGCAAGATTTGTGACTGGTGCTAAATAACTGACTGACCTTCCGTTTGCTGTTGCAGTCATTGCAATCCCATTCCCTAAATCATATGAATGAGTGTTATCATGCATGCCCATCATAACTTGCGGCGGGCTTACCCACCAACCTACACTAACGCCGGACACTTCTGCTTGATTCTCATTCGGAAGCCAGGTCAGTGGTACTTCTCCCGTTAAATTACCCCAGTAAGAACGTGTTGTCACTTCGGGATGTGAGTTCCAACCATAGAAAAAGTCTTCCATCATTTGGAAAAACTCACCTCGCTCAATCATTGCGATTGCATCGGCAATTTGCTGTGGTGATGCAGCAGCTAGACGATCCGGAGTGATTTGGTTATTCGCCATACCGTTCGGACCGTCTGTCGGATTGATGATTAGCTGTGCTGCGTTCCAGAAAAGACGGTCGCGCATAACAAAATCATCTTGATTTGTAACACCGAGAGCTATGCTCTCATCGGATAGTGTGATGTATGTCCATTCAGTAAACACAGGGGCACTGCCTGCTTCATGCGATATAACTGTGCGCCACTTTGCACCCGGTGCAGTTTTGATGCCGAGTTCAGCTATACCATCGCCATCAAGATCATATAGAATCGGCTGACCGTAGTGCTGCCCGGGACGAACATTTATTCCCGTGCTAACTTCCCACATCAATGTTCCGTCAAGTCTGTATGCTTGGTAAATTACAGGACCATTAAAACCCGGTTGGATAACATCAGGGTTGTCTGTTTGCCATACTACGACAAAATCTAATTGTCCATTGCCATCCAGGTCTCCAACCATTACGATGTCTTGCTCGTAATAGGCCCATTGGGTTTCACCCAAAAGATCCCAGTGTGGAACCGCTACACGTTCCGGACGAATAAGTGGAATACTCAAATAATCGCCCGCAGTTGCCGATTGTGGTCGAGCTACGATTTCTTCC
The DNA here is from genome assembly GCA_009785345.1 of Oscillospiraceae bacterium. Classification (GTDB taxonomy): domain Bacteria; phylum Bacillota; class Clostridia; order Oscillospirales; family Oscillospiraceae; genus WRMH01. The sequence continues at coordinate 42,222 of WQWL01000006.1, read as the reverse complement.
GTACGGCTTAGATATACTCCGATAGGACTAACCGTAACAATAACATATACATCTCCGGCATTTCCATCTCTATCAATATAGTTTGTGCTGTCTGTGATGGGGGTTTCTGTAATCCGCACTAGATTTCTGTAAATCACGAAATTATTTCCTACGAGTCCGCGATACTCGTCTGTATCACTCGTTCCGGTGACTTCAACAGGGAAGAATCTCCACGCCAAAAAGACACCATTGGAAACTTCTTGTACAATAGCACCGCGATCCATGAGAGTGCCATGAACGCTAAACATAGCAATTGGTAGCTCCAAAATTGCTTCGTTAATGACAGCCTGTGACGGTTCCGGATATTCGCCCTCGATTGCGAGAGACAGTTCCGGGTACTCGTCTTCGTCTGTGAAATACGGTTCCGGATACTCGCCTTCAATTGTGAAATATGGCTCTGGATACTCGCCTTCGACTGCCAGAGACACCATCGGAGTTGCCATAATCGAAAAAAACATGGCGAATATGAGTACTGTGCAAATGATTTTGTGAATCCTTCGCTTCTTCATTGCCTGCCTACCTCCATTAAAAATTATAATGTATTAGCGCAGCAATTATTAGTTGCTGCGCTAATTCTCTGTTACCTATGATATTACAGTTGCGTTGCGGTTTATATTCAGTGGTGTCCCGGTTACAGTTCCTTGGTCGTAGAATGTGACACCGCCACGGACTTCAAATCTACCGTTGTTGGTAATCGTACCATTGTTTGCAAACGTTGAATTCGTTACGTTCTCTACCCATCCATTGTTTACAAGGTTACCTCCGGCAGCTACCCTAATCGTTCCGCCTGCTGAACCTTGGTTATTGATTCTGCCACCTTCGGCTACGATAAGTGTACCTTCAACAATGAGTTCAGCGTTACCGGAGATGTTCAGTGTTGTCGTCACAGTGAGTGTTCTTCCAGCAGGAATTACAAACGGACTGTGATTTGCGAATATACCTAAGTTACCTCTGGTAGAAAGAACAACATTGTAATCTTCCAGCAATCTTCCCAATGCATTGGGGCTGGTGCCATCAAATTCAGTAGTAGATACCGGCTCTGCTGTAAATCTGGTGTATGGAGTCGGTAGTGTCCTTGCCAGTACATCATCACGTACAGCATCTCCAAGATAGAAGCCAAGATGTGGAGGCTGATTGTATACAGAGTTCTGCCAGGAAACAGCCGCACGGTAAGTCGCATCATGCATAAACGTGTACATTGTGTAGTTTGTCGGGATGTTTGAGATGTACACTCTTATTGCAGCATCCCTAGTCGGGTTATGCGCACCCGGAGTGACTCCATCAGCCACACGTACTATGACGTTTTCGCGCCAGTCGCCGAGGATATCAGCTTGCAAGCCGGGATTGGCTTTTGTGCCGTTGTTTGAAGATGTACCTCCAAAAGTTTGCACATTTTGTCTTGTTGCGACAAGCTCATTAGGCAACGTATTATCTAGGAAATCTTGTTGTGTAAAGTTGAAATTGCCTAGTCTTGAGACTGTCAGAGGTTGACCGGAATTTCCGTCAAGGAAGTCGCGTCTAAGAGTGCCACTCCAATAAACCATGTGGTTTGCCGGCACAAAGCCTCCGCCATAACCCATTCCACCTTCATCGATACCGGCTGCAATACGAATTCTTTCACCGGTATAGGAGTTAACAACAGCTGTACCTGATGCCCAGAACTCGAAACCTGGCAGCGGTGTGATGTTGCCCATAGTACCACGACCAACATCGTCCGGTGCATCGTATGTCATGTGAGGACGTCCTGTTGCTGCATTGAACAATGTTACATTGTTGGGAGGTCCTGCTTCATGTGGACTGAATCTGTAAAACTCGTCAGAATCCGGGAAGATTACCGACATATGCAGGGCATCACCATGTACTGCGTACAATGTACCCCTTGAGCTTGTTGCACTCCATAACACATGCCCTCTGTAGTCTAATACAACTGAGCCGAACAGCACATCATCATAGCCATTTCGTGTTGTATCCGCAACACTCATTTGATGGTTACCTTGATTATGCCCTGTACCCCAATCTCTGAAGTCGAAATCCCAAATCATTTGAATCTGACCGTCAATAAGCTGATAAGCAGCAACATGATGCGGACCGTAATGTTGGCGAACTTCAATGACTGTCGGCCAAGGTTCTGCACCGGATACTCCTGCACGAGGCATAAATGCTACTGCACCGTTAAATCGATCACTACGGTTTTGTGCAGTATCACCCCATGCACCGCGACGGATACCATATGGAGCAAAGTATTCTACAGTATCGATTGGCAAACCTGTTTGTCCGTCAAATACTGTGAAAAACTCCGGTCCGTTATTTATTCTACCCACGGCTCCGGTGTTTGTAGCGCCTCTTACCGGACAGGTTGTTCCGCCAATCCATACATTGTACGGATTACTTGTCCACGTACCTTGATAGAAGCCACGGCTACGGTCAAGCACTCCATCATAGTTAAAGTCACCTGCAAAGTTATTCTCACCGTCACCACCTATGATATATACAGGTGTGCCTCCCTCGAAGGTTTCGAGGACGAGACCTGTTACCGGATCGGGATGATATACTCTCGTGCCTTCTGCTGTCTTAATAGCAAACTCAGCATTGCCATCATTATCTAAATCGAAGAAATGCATAACGCTGTGATGTTCACTGGTGGTGATATTGATACCCAGATTAATTCTCCAAATCAGTTCACCTTCAAGGGTATACAAATCTAAGATAGTTTCGCCGGTATGCCTTGTCGGGTTCAGAAGCCCGGGATCCCGTTGCATGTTAGGCTGCCATCTTACAAGAATCTCATATTGACCATCTCCATCAATATCAGCAACTGTTATGTCATTTGATGTATACCAGATGTATCTTTGTGGATTGGCAACACTTGGATAGTTGAGTGTGCCACCAAACTGTAGTGCCGGATTTGGACGGATTGTTGGTCTTTGTAAAGGGATTTCCAAGAAATTGCTGGCTAAGGCAATACCTGTGCCACTGCCTGCATCATTTACACCTGACCCGGTTGGAACGACAGTATATTCATCGCCAACAGAACCATCAGCATCAACAAAGTTGGTTGCAATAAGGTCTGATGCAATGCGTGTGTCGTTTCTGTAAATGTTAAACATTAGTGGGTTGACATCTGAATACTCTGTAACGAGTAAGCGCCATTGTACTAAGTTGCCTCCGCCACCTTGTACCGGTACTGCAACTACTCCACGATCAAGCCATTCAATAGGACGTGGATATTCATGTAATAATCCTGAGCGTACTTCAACAAGTATTTGCGGCGTAATGTCCATTCTGTTGTAAGCATAGCCCTCAGCATCTTCAAGTATGCCGGAGAACTCGAACACGCCGGGTAGAGAAGAGTCAAATACTTTATTTTCCGGTATATCCGCAATTCTTGTCCACGGCATCTCCGTAACAACCCAGCTTACACCTGTAGTTACAGTATCGCCTGCTGCGGTTATTACATCAATGGTAGTAGGCAGATCGAGATCAGCAACAGTTGCGCCTGTATCTACCTGCATAAACCAGTTTTGCCAAATGTTGAGCCTTGGGCTTGGATTTTCCGGTGTTACAGGTCTGCCTAAAAACTCAGGAGGCACGACTTCGACAATCGTATCTTCAAGGTGAGTCATGTAGAAGAAAAACAGATTGTCAAATCCATTGCCGTTGAAAACAAGATTAACGGTTGGAGGTCTTAAGCCCACAATAGATAATGCAGAAAGGGATGTGCCGTCAAAAGGTACATTGACATCGAGAATGACATCATCAGTGCCACGTACAGTTGCCATAATTCTTGCATTCTGGCTATCAAAGTCAAAAATTATACCAAATGTGTACCATGTGCTCCACCAATTTGCGCGAGATTGTATGCCGGTTAGAGGTGTATAGTTTGTGGCTACGGACATATCATGACCACCTACAGGACCTGCAAAGGCACCAAACTGACGTGCGCCACCCGGTGTCCACCAATGTGAAATCGATAGAAGTGGATCGGCTCCATAAAGGAACTCAAGGTTCATGGCAGGTCTGTTTACTCCACTGCCTGTGTTTACATTACCCGGTCTGTAATCAAAGGTAACAAACACTCTGCTTCCGCGCAGTTCGCCCGGAAAAGCCCTGCTGGTAGATCTTCCGCCGCTCTGATTATCTACAATAAATTCCATGAAGTAGTTTGATTGACCACCCGGAAGTGTTTCATGTACAGAAACTCTGCGTGTGGCACCGGTGGCGGAGCCGGCGAAGCCCCAGAAATTATTGATTGGGAAGTTGCTGCCTGCAAAACCTTCGGTCATGTTGGCACCTCCCCATTGCGGGGTTTGCCAGTACGTAAAATCACCTGCGCCAAGACGCGGGAACAGCGTGTAGAAGTTTGGCATTGGCTCAGTAATACCTATTTCATGTGTGACATTCACTAAAAACTCTGCCGATAGAGGCTGCGAGCCATCCGGATGGAGATTGGCAGTTGCAATAACTCTGGCCGATCCGGCACCTACGGCTGTCAGTGTGATATCATTACCATCGATGACGGGAGATACAACGATAGGGTTGCCTTGTCCACCCGGTGTCGGTGTCGGAACAATAGACCAGGTTACATCTCTGTCTGTGGCGTTTAGAGGTAATACAGTGGCTGTAGCTTCAGTCGTCAAAAGAACCGCATCCGCTCCTGGACCAAATTCAAGGTTGCGTACAGATGCACCTGAAATTGCGACAGATGCAGGATATACTGTTGGTCTTTCACCATCGTATACGGCGCCAAATACAGCAATGTTGTTGATTTTTGCACCATATGTGGTGTTTACACCGTGGGCAATAGCATCCCAGTAAGCCCATGTGTTGCCACCATCACGAATAGCACCGAAGCTAAAGCTTCGAAGCTGATCTGTAGGCATCATTATATTGTTTTGTCTTGCTACTTCGTTGCCACCCGCGTCATTTACAACAAGGCTGCCGACTTGTGTTACCAAGTTAACTTCCATCACAACACGACTAAGTGTGTGGCGCGGTACATTGTTGCGCAATATTGTAGTTGGCGCATTGTTACGATTGTTGCCGCCAGGGCTTTCACTCGTAATAAAACGAAGGTGTGTGTTTTGGTTTGCACCGGCAGGATGTGAGGTGTTTGATGTGGGTCGCACACCAAAGATAGTACCTGCAACCGGAGTCGAGCCGTCATCGCTGTTTAGACGTGCTTCCCAGCCCAGAACATGCTGACGATTCCATTCTGTCCATAGATCAAACTCAATACGAACCATATCGTTAGTGCCTATGTTCCATGCTCCGCTGTCCAGAGGCAATGCCCAATTGGCATGTGTGTTGCCCCAGTTGGCAGTGTTATGGTTGGCAAGGGGGTTTGCATTGAGAACTGTTTGACCCGCAAACGCTTGTGTAAAAATAACACCGGAGCTACCAAACAGGTTGCCAGCTTGTGACGGTGTGAAGTTTTCAAAGTCAATAACCGAACCCACAGGTGCCCATACTGTTTGGGAATTAGCTGTGATAGCATTATTAGCCGTTGCTGCGATTGGAGTTAAGCCAACAGCAGACAGTATCATAATAAATGATAGCATAAAGGCAAATAAACTTTTTATAAATTTCTTATTCATAAAACCTCGTTTCTCCATTATGAAATGGTGTGAGTAGGGGCTTAGTATATACTAAACACTGATTAAACAGTAGATAAGATTTGTGCGGATATTTTTTGCCAGGTGTCGTGGCAAAACTGAAGGAATGTCACTGACCTTTCAAGGTTTTGACGCGGCGCATGGCGAAAAATATACCGCAAATATGTCTACTGGTTAGTCGGTGTTTAGTATTTAGCCCCCACTCGTTTCTTTGCTTCCTATAGAATTATTATCAATCGCTGATTAGTTGTTTTCTGTAAATGAGATTAACCGATTATTCTATTTCTATTACAGTTGCGTTGCGATTTATATTCAGCGGATTTGCTCCTTTGACATCACCTCTGTCATAGAATGTGACACCTGCGCGGACTTCAAATCTGCCGTTATTGATAATTGTGCCATTGTTATCGAACGTCGAGTTTGTTACATTTTCTACCCATCCCTCGTTTATGAGCAGTCCTCCTGGTGCCACAGTTATCGTACCGCCTGATGAGCCTTGGTTGTTGATTCTGCCACCTTCAGCTACAATAAGTACACCCTCAACAATAAGCTCGGCATTACCTGAGATGTTAAGCGTTGTTGTTACTGTAAGCGTTCTTCCGGCAGGAATCACAAATGGGCTATGCTGAGTAAAGATACCCAAATTACCCCTGGTAGCAAGATCAACTCTGGCATGTTCCTCTGCCAATAAACCTCTTAGTGTATTAGGATTGGTGCCTGTGAACTCAACGGGAGGAGCAACATTAAGGGTTGCAAAGGGGTTGAATGTTTCTGTTGCTTGTGCTTGATACACTGACCAATACATATCAAAGTCCATATCGCGACCCAGGTAGAATCCAGGCACGGTTGCAATATTGTAGCCCGTATTATAGCGAGCTGCCTCGACTCGGTAGCGACGGTCAGTTTGAAGTGAGAATAGTCTGTGTTCACTCTCTTCGGTGTTGAAATATATGCGTAGTTCATATACAGCACCCGGTCCTGTAAAGGCACCAGTACCAACATTGGCGAGAAGACCAAACTCTTCACGGAAGTCGCCGAATACGTCAGCGATAAAGGCTGCTTGACCCCAGTGGAGGGCTTGGTTGCCTTGTCCTGTCATTGCGCGTTGTACAACATAAGCTGTGCCTGCTGCATTAGGTACGGCTCTTGAAATATGCCCACCACCGCCACTTGTTGCCACAGCCGTTGTAAGGTCACCGCTCCAGAACAGTTGGTTGTCAATGCTTCCTGTGCCGGGGATTTGCAGACCGCGAGTTGCTCCGCCGACTACAAAGCCGTTAGGACTCCACCAGCCAATATCTTCACCATCTTGGTTAATCGTCCACATACCACCACCTGTAGCAGGTCCGAAAGGAGTATGCCACAGTGCACGGTTGTTAAAGAATTGCCATCCGGGTTCGCTTGTAAAGTCACCGGCAATACCTCTTTGAGTGTCACGGAAATTACCCCAAGTGGGATTGCCTACCGTGCCTCCTCCCGGTTGATCGATGAAAATGACTGTGCCGTCGTCTGCATCAATGAGAGCAGAGTCAAGCATAGAGCCTTCAAAGCTCGCCCATGTCACAGGTCGTGAGTGGTCTGGTGTAAAGAAACCTGTTACCATCCAGTCGCCGTGACCAACTTTTTGCCAACCACCGCCGGGTACTGTTTGTTGGGAACCCGCTGTAAAGTATCTGTACCATGCGCTCCAGCGAAGGCTACCATCGTGATTAAACATGGCTCCACCGACATTGATCTCATCACGACCATCGCTATCAACATCCATTACATTCATGGATTGTTGACCTTGCAATGTGAAAGATGTGCGGAAGCACTCGTCTTGGCAAGCTACGCCATTTGCGCCAATACGTTCAAAACAAAACAGCATCAAATGATCCGGATGGAATGCTGCTTCCCAACGTCCCGGTGAACCGTGGGTGTTCATGTGTGTCCAACCGTTGAATGCAAATGTGCCGTCGGCCAGTTTCGGTCTTGCATTAAACGGATTCGGGAAAACTTCAAATCCGGAATCAGTAATGAGTTCGCCCGTGAGATTTTCTCCATCCCAGTCATAACGCGTAATTGACAGACGGGAATAGTAACCTCTAATAGTGATTTTACTTGCATTTTCGCCTCTACCATCAAGATAACCCACGGCAGCTTGATGACGCTCTACACGATTGTCAGGCTCAAATCTGAAGAATGTAAAGTCATTCCACATTTGACCCATATCCTCGCGAGGCACTACGAAAGGAATTGTGTCAAGCTCACTTCCGTCACGACCGCTAAATACCGTCATATACTCCGGTCCGTTTTGTATATATCCGTTCCAATTAATAACACCCCACATGCCACCATAGTTGCGCTGATTGTTTACGTTCTGAGCGTTATTGTTGTCACGTGCAAAGGAATTTTGAAGCAATTGCCATGTGAGAGCCGTAGCAATTTCTTCGGTAATTTCTATTCTTCTAAATGCTACCGGACATTTTGGCAGGTTATTAAGAAGATTGAATGTGGCTTCATTCCAGCCCGGTGCGCGTCTTTGGCTGGCAGGAGTCATTGGGTTTGCAAGATGGTTAAGACCGGCACCTGTTTGGTAAGGACCGCCAAAACGATACATTGCTCCGTTTACTCTGGCAACTTCGCCTGTGAGTGGGCATACATATCCAAGTTGGTATATACCCATCATTACTTGTGGAGGTTGTACCCACCAGCCGATTTGTACACCTTCTACTGCTTCGCGATCTTCGCCTTCAAGCCAAGTAAGTTCTATTTCGCCTGTTGGGTTGCCCCAATATTGGCGACCTGTAACTTCTTGATGCTCATTCCAACCCATAAACCAACGTACAAGAGTTTGGAAACGAGTGCCTTCTTCAATTACAGCAGCAGCTGCTGCAACTACTGCAGGATCAGCGGCATCTACAACTGCAGGAGTAAGAGCCGTAGCTGCTGTACCTGCATTGTTTGAATCAGGAAGATTACGAATCATACGTTCTGCAGTTCTCCAACGTGCGCCGTCATCAGCTTGGAATCTGTCTTGATGTGAATAACCAGCTGCAATACTTCCCGCTGACATTGTGATATAGTTACCAAGACCATCCACTGTGCCCGGAGCTGTTTTTACTATTAATTCGTAAATGCCATCTCCGTCAAAGTCATAGAGCATTGGTACTGAATAGTGTTGCCCGGGACGGATATTCCAACCAAGGTTAACTTCCCATAGCATCTCACCGGTTAGTGTGTATGCACGATAGATAACAGGAGCTTGAGCACTACCTTGGATAACGTCCGGATTACCTGTAATCCATTCAACAACAAAGCTAAACTGACCACTGTCATCTAAAATTCCGACTTTCACTTCGTTAGGGTAATAGTGCATAAGTACAGTTTCATTCAGGCGGAAGTTACTTGGTACCAAAACTGCATCCGGGCGTGCCAGTGGCACCGGGATATAATATCCGCGTGAAGCTAAAGTTGCTCCTGCTCCGGCTGTTCCACCGGCTTGAGCTGCAAGAGGGAATGGATTTGCAGCATAGGTGCGACTTAGGTAGGCACCTGTAACACCGTCTACTGTGACAACAATATAACTGTCGCTAACTGTTCCGTCACGGTCATGGAAATTTGTACTGTTAGTGATTGGATTCTCTGTGATACGCACAAGATTTCTATAAATCACAAAATTTGTGCCTGCCATACCCGTTCCATCATCGTTTGGTCCGATAGATTCACTAGGGAAATAGCGCCATGCGATAAATACACCTCCGGGAACGGCTGTGCCTGTGGCACCTGCAAAGGTAGTGCCATCAGAAACCTGAGCGACTATTTTGCCCCTATCCATTGTGTCACCAAAAACGCGGAACATGGATATCGGTAATTCCAAAATCGCCTCGTTTGTGACAGGCAGATTCTCAGATCCATCCTCGACGATCACATCGCTTGTGGCGATCGGATTCTCATACTCGTCCTCGACAACTGCCTCATCTGTGACGAGCGGATACTCATCCTCAATAATCACATTGTCTACAACGGGTGGATTCTCATACTCGTAGTCAACTGCTAAGACTGACATCATCGGTGCAAAAGATAACATCATTGCAAATACAAGAATTGTACAAATAATTTTGCGTAACTTTCGTTTATTCATTATTTACCTCCAATTTAAATCATTCGCCTCTTTTATTTTTGGTTTGTGGTTCTCCCACATCCTGCCTCACACTCATAAATCTTAATAGTGCGAGTTGTGGTGTTTGCAGCGCTTCACTGCTCCCGGCATTATCTTCGTGCATCCCTCCGTTTCCAGTTGTTAGCGTAGCTCTGTTGTCTATGAGATAACAGTTGCGTAGCGGTTTATATTCAGTGGTGTCCCGGTTACAGTTCCTTGGTCGTAGAATGTGACACCGGCGCGTACTTCAAATCTGCCGTTGTTAGTAATCGTACCATTGTTTTCGAACGTTGAATTCGTTACGTTTTCTACCCATCCATTGTTTACAAGATTACCTTCAGTAGCTACCCTAATCGTTCCGCCTGCTGAGCCTTGGTTGTTGATTCTGCCACCTTCGGCTACAATAAGCGTACCTTCGACAATGAGTTCAGCATTACCGGAAATGTTCAGTGTTGTTGTTACAGTAAGTGTTCTTCCAGCGGGAATCACAAATGGACTATGATTTGCAAAAATACCTAAGTTACCCCTTGTAGAAAGAACAGCATTGTAATCTTCCAACAGTCTTTGTAGTGCATTCGGACTGGTACCGTTGAATTCAACGGTGGGCTGTGCTGTAAACCTGGTGGCTACAAAAGGAAGGTTTCTTGCCAGTACATCTTCTCTCACAGCCGGACCAAGGTAGAAATTGAGATGTGGCGGTTGATTGTAAATATTGTTCTGCCAGGAAACCGCAACACGATATGCAGGATCATGCATCAGTGTATATATCGTATAATCAGTCGGATGGTCGGTAATATATATCCTGATAGCTTCATTATCAGTCCTGCGAACAATCACTTCTTCACGCCAGTCTCCAAATATATCTGCCTGTAAACCGGGGTTTGATTTCCAACCGTTATTTGATGATGTGCCGGTAAAGGTCTGGATAATTCTGCGTTCTGCTTCCAATCTTTCAGGCAGATTACCGCTGTGATAGTCCTCTAAGGAGAAGTTGAAGTTATATAGCTCGGATATTGACAGTGCTCTCGTGTCGGACGGACCGTCGAGGAACTGCCTGTTTAGACTACCTGTCCAGTAAACAAGATGATTTATTGGAATAATATAATCCTGATGGCTTCTCTCTGAATCAGGCGGAAACCCTCCGACTACGTGAATCAAATTGCCTGTGTAAATATTTGTCACCGTTGTAGATGAAGCCCATGCCTCAAAACCCGGTAACGGCACTATATTACCCAAGTTGGCTCGATCGACATCACCTTCCGGTGAATCAAATGTCCATACCGGACGTCCGGTGGAAGCATGGAAAAGTGTCACGTTGTTAGGCGGACCGTTTTCGTGTGATACAAACCTGTAAAACTCAGGGCTACCCGGGAAAATCGGAGCCATGTGCATTGAGTCACCATGTTCTGCTATTAGCGTACCCCTTGTTGTGTCTGCATTCCACAATACATTGCCACGATAATCAAGTACCATTGATCCAAAAATAACATCGTCATAACCATTAAACGTCACATCTGCGACTGTAACCTGATGATTGGCATTGTTATTGCCCGCTCCCCAAAGTCTGAAATCAAAATCCCAAATCATCGTGATTCTTCCATCAATCAATTGATAAGCCGCAACATGGTGAGGACCATAATGTTGGCGAATTTCTATTACAGTAGGCCACGGCTCTGCACCGGTCACGCCATTTCGTGGCATAAATGCGACAGTACCACCAAATCGATCACTGCGGTTTTGAGATGTATCGCCCCATGTGCCGCGACGTATGCCATATGGTGCAAAGTATTCTACTGTGTCTATCGGAAGACCGGTTTGTCCATCAAAAACTGTAAAGAACTCCGGTCCATTATTGATTCTACCTAGTACGGGAGCACCTGCTCCTGTGTTGTTGACTTGTCTGACCGGACACCTGGTTCCGCCTGTCCATACATTGTTTGGATGGCTAACCCAAGTACCCACATAAAAACCGCGACTACGATCAAGAAGCTCATCGTAATTAAAATCGCCGACAAAGTTATTGACACCGTCGCCACCTATGATGTAGACGGGTGTGCCGCCGTCAACAGTTTCAAGAACAAGCCCTGTTTCCGGATCGGGATGATAAACTCTCGTCCCTTCCGCAGTTTTTATGGCAAATTCGGCGAATCCATCGTTATCCAAATCAAAGAAATTCATGACATGATGATGCTCACTGGAAACGATATTGACACCCATATTGATTCTCCAGATCAAATCGCCCTCAAGCGTATATAGGTCAAATATGGTTTCACCGGTGTGCCTGGTCGGACTGAGAAGACCGGGGTCACGTTGCATATTTGTAGTCCACCTTACAAGTATCTCATACTGACCATCCCCATCTACGTCTGCTACTGACATATCATTGATGATATAGTGGATATACCGGTAAGGGTTGGCAACTGAAGGATAATTAAGTGTGCCTTCAAATTGTAAGGCGGGGTTAAGACGCGAAGATGGTCTTTGTACCGGAATTTCCAGAAAATTGTTCTCCAATGCCACGGTCGAACCAGCACTGATGTGGGTGCGATCTACACCAACCGGGACCACCCAATATGTATCTCCGGGCGAACCATCCACATCTACAAAGTTAGTAGCGGATGTAGTGGCGAGCCGAACATTGCCTCTGTATACACGAAACTGCATCGCAGGACTCAACGCATATTCCGTTACGAGCATGCGCCAATGCACCAAAATTCCACCACCTCCGTGCACTGGCACGGCTGTGACTCCGCGATCCAACCACTCGACCGGACGTGCATAATCATGTAATAAACCTTCACGTACCTCCACGTGGATTTGAGGGGCGAGCATCATCCGATTGTACGCCTCTCCAGGGACATCTGCTATGGTGCCGGTAAATGTAAAAACACCGGGTATAGAGGAGTCAAACACCAAATCAGACGAAGCCGGTCTATTTGCAATAGTTGTCCACGGCATATCCGTCACTCGCCAAGTGACCTGTGTAACTACAGTGTCACCGACAGCTGTTCTTACATCTATAGTCGTTGGAAGACCAAGGCTCTCCACTGTAGCGCTGCTATCAGCGGAGATAAACCAATTTTGCCAGAAGTTTGCACGTGGGTCGGCATCTGTTGGCTCTGTAGGTCTGCCGAGAAACTCAGGAGGAATTACCTGGATAACTGTATCAGGGGAATGATCCTGCATAAAAAAGAACAAATTGTCGAGACCGTTGCCGGTATAATTCAAGTTGACACCAGCAGGTCTGCGTGGCGCATTCCAAACAACTCCGGTCAACGCAGTTCCTTCAAATGGCACAGCGACATCAACAATAAGTTCATCCTGCCCTCGCTCTGTCGCTTTTATATAGGCTACCTGATTGTCGAAATCAAATAATATTCCAAAGGTATACCATCTGAGCCACCATGCAGCAGCTCCTGCCGTACCGAGAGCTCTGATTTCAGGAAAATCAACATAGTTTTCTTGCTGATATACTTGATTATTATACGAGATGTTCATAAACGAACCGGTTGCGGCGCACCCGGCAAAAGCACCTATCCTACGGGCGGCAGCGCCAGTGCCGACTGTGCCGGTACCCACTGTAATAGACATCAGTGGGTCAGCTCCATATGAAAATTCCAAATTAAGAGCAGGTTGGGTACCACCTTGGTTAACAGTTCCCGGTCTGTAATCAAAGGTTACAAACACATTGCTGCCTTGCAACGGCTCAGAAAGCGCCCGACTGATTGAACGGGAACCCGATTGCCCTTGCAGAAACCATTGCATAAAGTTGTTTTGAACTCCAGCCACCGTTTCGCTTAAAGTTTCCCTGCGGTTGTTTCCTGTATCTTCACCGGTAAAATCCCAGACATCACCGGTACCAAAGTTGGAGCCTGCAAAACCATTTCTCATATCAGCCTCAGGCCAATCGGGAATGAGCCACTCTTCGGGACTTCCCAGACCAAACAATGGGAATAGCTCCTCAAAATCAGGCATAGGTTCTGTTGACAGTGGTGCATAATATGGCTCATACTGTTCCGCATCATAATAATCCGTTATTGAAAGTTCAGGCGGTTCGTCAGCCAAAGCAGGCATTTGTCCGGTGATAAGAACAGAAAAACCCATCAAAATTGATAACATGAATGCTATGATTCGTTTCGTATTGACTATTTTTTTCAAGACTGATTATCTCCTTTAAATGTTATTTTGGTTGCCAGTACATCATATATTAAATAACTAATTATAGACTGCGCAGAATTTTTATTTACCTATAAATATTTATGATACAAATCCCCATGTATCGATTTGACTGTGAATCAATGTGAATACACCATCAGCTCCGCTTCTGTACAGCGCATTGTCTGCTGTTATGAAGAAAGCTCCTGATGGCGCTGTCCAAATACTTACAACATTCGTTCCGGCATCAACACGAACTGCATCTCCACCACCTGTTGACATATATAGCTCTCCACCCAATTCCCAGCAATGATTGACGAGGAAGTAAACTATATTTCCATCATGAGATACTACGAAGTGATGCTCAGATACATTCGACGCTATCATAGTTGGCTCAGCGGACACGCCTAAAGTCCACAGTTGGTTACTATGGTCTATGTAATGGATTATTGTTCCGTCGTAGGATGCTACAAAATCGAGTACATCGCTACCATACACTGTCCTGTTGAAATCAGGCACTGACATATCATGCTTGACTATCTGCCATTCGTTATTTAAATATAACAAAGAATCACCATCGCCAGAGATGAAAGCTGCATGTATAAACTCGTGGTGTCCGGCTATAGCCCTCATTTCTCCATTACTTTCAATAAAAATGAAGCCTTCATTCCCAATAATGGCTGTATTTTCAAATGCCGCGACCGCAAAAACCGTGATTCCTGCAAATAAATCCCTCGTAGGCATCCCATTGGGCACTACAACATTACGCAGTGCTCCTACACCCAGTGTTTCCGGTATGCTACCACTACGACTGATATACGCACCATCCGAAACCGGAATAATTGCAACGGAACGATCATTGCTCAAAAGCAAGTTTTCCCTTAACCAGGATGTCATTAATTCTGTTTCCCCCATGTCATTTCTCACATAGAGCGACCATCCGGATTCCATGTCTACAAAGCGCATATAGTATATATATGCTCCATTATCTGCGACTGCAAGCGGAAATGTGCTCTCACCAAGCGAAACCGGCTCCTGTCCATTGATGGATACGAAACCTTCTATTTCGAGTTCCGGTCTATCCGTGCCACGCATAAACACTACCGTTCTACCGTCCGGTGAAATACTGGCAGCTTCCAAGCCTGCCCAAGCCGCAATATCATATGCAATCTTGTCAGTTGTGCCTGTCAAAGAGTTATACAAAAAAAGTGATGCCGTACTGTTTTCAATGTCATAGTCAGCCATGTATAATACGCCTTCGCCTGTGTCAGAAATAAGGAATAATACTACGTCATCCTCAATCATTCTACTGCCGGAGGCATCCACAAACCACAATTCCCCGCCAATTCCGGACGCACTAAACCCCGCAAGCGCCGCTGCTCTGCTTCCATCAAGGCTCGCTTCCCAACCGCGAAGTGAACCGGCTATTTCTTGCACGTCCGCAACGCCCTGGGATATGATTACGTTGCTTCTATCAGTGAACATAGATATAAAGCCATCCGAATCAGCACTTGTAAAACCGGAACCCTCTGTGTCAGTGCCGTTATCTATGTCAGTGCCGTTGTACGAATTCCCTGCCAGAAAAAATATTGTAATGAGGCTGGGAGCAATGATTAACAACGCAACGATAACCAATAAAGATTTTTTGGAAAGGAATTGTCGCATTTAATGAGTCCTCCATATTTTCTACTAATAGTGATCAGTATTAGTAGTGGTGTTGTGAGAGGGGCTAAACGCACTGCGGTTAGCCCCTTTTCTCAAGCATTATTGTTTCTCACGCCGTCAATCAATAATCAGATCAGCAACAGCTTACCGACTATTAAGATTGATTAGCTCACTCCCCTTGTGGTGGGGTTACGATTGCGTTGCGGTTTATGTTTAGCGGGGTTCCTTCTACATCACCGTAGTTATTTAATGTAGCAGATGCGCGTACTTCAAACCTGCCATTGTTTTCGATTGTGCCATTGTTTACAAAGGTTGAGTTCGTTACATTTTCTACCCAGCCGTTGTTTACAAGTGCACCTTCAAGGGTTATAGTACCGCCCGAGCCACCTTGGTTGTTGACTCTGCCACCTTCAGCTACAACAAGTGTTCCCTCAACGACGAGTTCAGCATTTCCAGAAACATTCAATGTAGTTGTAACAGTGAGTATGCTTCCTTCTGGAATCACAAACGGACTGTGTTGTGTGAAAATACCCAGATTACCTCTTGTTGAAAGAGTAACATTTACAAATCCTTGCTCTAGTATGCGACTTAGTTGTCCAGGGCTTGTGCCGTTGAACTCAACGACGCGATGAACAAGATAGAGTTCTACGGGATTTGTCGTTACAAAGAATGAGTTGAAGTCAGCAATAATCACACGTAATACGCCGAGTCTTGTAATTTCAGTAATTTCAAGATAGTACACTGCACCACTGCCTGTCAGCTCACCTGTTGTGAAGCCTGCATATCTGTCGCCTACAAAGCTCTGAACTACGATGTTTTGAGCAATGAGTCCGGTAACAGGGCGATCGAATGTGATTCTGATGTAAGAAGAGTTAGCACCAAAGTAATGTTCAGCTGTGAATCCTACTTCACCCAGTTGCCTGTTGAACACGAAAGGCACAGATGGACGTGTTGTTCTAACTTCATTTGCCATTGTGGTCTCGGATACTGTCACAGAGAATTCATAGATTGTATCAGTAGAGAGACCTGTTACAACATGCACAAGATCGTCAACATCCGGATTAAAGGTGCGAATCGCTACACCATTTTGGTATAGAGTATAGCCGGTAGCAAAAATGACCGGGATTAATGTTATTTCTACGCTCGTCGGGCTAAGTACTCTTGCATGCGGAGTTGATGCTTCGCGATCTGCAAAGTTTGTTGAGAAGTAGCCCACATTGTAACGTGTCCAGCTTGATTGAAGCGGAGTCGAGCGGCGTGGAACTCCTGTGATTCCGTCAAATGCATCCTGCACGCCATTAGCAAAGACAAAGAGATGTGCACGATCACTGAATGATACTATTTCATCTCGGGAGTCGCCCATCAGATTACCTTGCATCCAGCGGAGACCTTCCCATCCGACAAGTTCCGGTAATGTAAAGAGTGGGTTAAAGTAGCCATCATAGAATGCCGGCGGAAGATTCTGTTCGAGTATAGATGGCGGGAAATGTCCTCCCACAACAGCTTCTATCGCATGGAGATTCCGGTTGAACGCAAATACCAGCGGCGAGAAAGTTCCGTTCCAGTTGTTCATCGCCCATGTTGTAGTCATCCAACCTTGGAAATTTGAACGCTCTGTGAAAACTGTAGCACCGGTTGAATCAAGCATGAACAATCCATCATGACCCTGTGGGTATGCTCCGCGATGTCTGCGGTCAAGACCTACTGACATCATGCCTTCGGCATCTGTTCTGAACCATGCAGGATTTGCTGATTGGGCTTCAGTCGGGCAGAAGTTTGCAAAAAGCACTTCACCTTCTCTGGTCACCGCAACAACGGCCATATTATCAGAGTCAACGCCTTTGACTATGACATACTCGCCTGTGCCAAACATATCTGCTACCCAGATGGAGTCCATATGTGCGGCACGGGCTACGAGAATACCAGGATCCCATGTACCCGCAGGTTGGAATGTTCTATGTCCATTGGGAACGCGCCACATTGGAACGCCTGTTTCCGGATGTAAGAGTTCCCAGTTGTTGTAAATCCAATCTCTGGTATCGCCCTGATCGCGGAACATAGGTGCTGCAAGTGGGTAGTGCGGTGATGTGTCGCCGCCACCAAGACCCGGTGGGTGGGCGTTATACTGCCACATGAAACGCATGACGAATTCACCATCATGGTTAATCATTTCAAATGCAGTTGTACGCTGGTAGCGATGACTCACAATAACGTGTTGGAGAAGAGGTTCTGCTGTAGGATCGTCAGCTAAGAATACTGTTTCACCATATGCATTAACTCCTCTGCCGTCGAGATTTGCAAGAGTTATTTGGTCATGCAGGTGATGGACATTTGTTATCGGAAGATCCGGATTTATTGCAATGAGTTCTGTCCATGTCATTTCCATTGGGCGACCGTTAACATCAACTGCGGGATCGCCTGTTCTTCCGTCAAGTATGTAGAAAACATCGCCTTCCACTTGGTAGAATCTGTCAACATAATTTGTTGGCATAATGAATTCCGGATTGGCGAGGAGTAGCGGAGGAACAGAGTTAATCCATGGGTTAGCTGCAGACCAGGCTTCTGTCGCCGGTACGCCTTGGTTTGCTACGAGTACTACGTTGTTATATACATCGGCAGTAACTCGACCGATTTGAACCGGCTCGTCCGCACCAGTACTGATTTCTCTTGAGTGTCCGTCAAAACCGCGGAAATTAGTTAGTGCACAGCGTTGCCAAAGGATGTTTCCTTCGATATCAAGTGCTGTTAGCGAGTAGATAACGCGAGGACTTCCACCATCACCACCTGTGCCGACACCCGGAGCTCCGGCTGCATTCGGGAATGCATTCGGGAATCCGCCTGCCCAGTTGCGTCCGGCTTGTGGCAAGACGTTTGTCAGAAGGATGTCCATGCGTCCGTCACCGTCAAGATCGCCAAGGCGTAAACGGTTACCAAAGCCTGCAAATGTTGTATCTGTGGCGCTGATTAATGTGAAGTCGTCGTATTCATCTTCTTGGTCTGCAGCCAGTACGATGAAGGCTTCACGTGTCATTTCGGATACTTCGACTTCGCCGTTTTCTGTATTACGGAATGCGGCGACGCGATAGTAATAGTAGGGGCCTGATAAGCCTGTATCTTCAAAACTGAAGCCATCTGTTACAGTTGCGATTCTTTGCAGAGCTGTCCTGGCTTGTGTTGCATGACGGCGGTAAATATAGAAACCATCAGCTTCCATGTTGTCCCAGTTAACTGTTACAGAGTCTGTTGTAACAGGTGAGTACACAACATTTTGTGGCATGCCGAACGGATGTGCGATTCTGTTGATTGATGTGGGCAGACCATCATAAACGCGGACACTTACATTATCAAGGTATGTGTTCCAGCTGTTTGCCGCGAAAGAGTTGCCAAAAAACTGAAGACCTGTAACTTGATTTGCAACATAAGGTTCGTCTGCCATTTGCAGTAATTGTGCAAGCACAGGTGCGCCTGTAACTGCTTCTGTAATCACGAGGTTCATCGTTCTGGCTGTGAAATCGAAATCGATGCTGATTGTTAGCCATGAGTTGACATTTGCTGTGATGAAGTTTGGTGATTCGGGCATTACAGAAATTCCCAGATCAGGAATAAATACATTTCGTGTCGTTCCTACAACGAAATATAGACCCGGTGCATATCCTGCAGGAGCGTGTGCCACTGGTAGTCCCGCTGGAATATTAACAAATGATAAATAATTTAGAGAATTAAAATGATCAATGGACTGTACTGCCAGTTGTCCGTAACGTTGTCCTCCGGGAACACCTGGGAACCAGTCAAAAGTAAGATTTGCCTCTCCATTTGTCAAAATCGGCTGATCAAAGACTGCTCTTCCTTGTCTCCGTTGATTGTTACCGGCAACTGAAGCAAATCTTCCCATAAATTCGCTATCTGGGTCGCTGTTCGGACCCGGTGTCACTCCGCCAACACCAAAGCCTTGGGGTACGATGGATTGCTCAATCGTGTTGTTGCGATTGTTTGCATCCGGAACTCTTGTGCCACCCCTGTAGCTCCAGCTCATCTGTGCTGAGCTGTTATGCTCGAAGTTTTCATACCATACCAGAGTCGGTACTCCTCTGTCCTGAACTTCCTCTTCAAGGAGTTCCGCGTAATACTCAAGCTCTAGGGATTCCTCTTCGACAGGCAATGCTTCGTCTTCTAAAAGCAGCGCTTCGTCCTCGACTAGAAGCATTTCATCTTCGACCGGGAGTTGCTCATCTGCGGCTGCCATACCCATCATCGGTACTACCGAAAACAGCATGACAAAAGTAAGAATCGTGCAAATAAATCTGGTTGATTTCTTGATTTTCATTGTCTACCTCCAATTATAATATAGAATTTCCTTAAAAACTCTGAAAGCGCTGTGCATGTTTGCTCCGGCGAAAGCCGGATATTTCACATTGCCCAGAGTAATCGGCTGGTGTAGCGCCAAAATTAAAGTGCTCGGTAGAGGTTTGGCTATTTCAGTCAACTTTCCTTCTGAGGGGGATTGTACTCCCACTGAAAGTGTTCCGCCTTCACTAAGCTTAGAGGCGTGAGTCCTAACTCAAAAGACCCCAACTTCAAACGCCAGAGGCGTTAAGTGGTGGGAAGATAAACTCTTGTTCAAATGTCATATTCATTTTAATGACCATGCCTTTCATTAATCCTTAATCCTTTGGCACAAAACGACCATGAAAGGGGATGGTCATTTCGTGCATCAATTGCGATTCTATATATCGCAATTGGCACATTCTCTCGTTAGTTTAAAGTCTTTCAAACTATATGATACCCATACATCAACTCCTCTCAATCCGTTGGTATTACAAGGTTTGTAATATATCTACCGTAACATTTTTGAGCGAGATTTGCTACACTTTATCTGGCACAAACTACTGAATTTTCAAGGTTCAGAGGGTTTTCCACTTCTGTTAATCTTATCAACTTTTAGGCGTTATATGGATATATAAACAGACTATTCGTAAGTCTGTGAAATTGCTGAAAATGTGTCAACATAGCATGCTGTTATATACATAAATTACTCATGATAAGGTACACCAAGCTGACTTGCCTGAATGCTTGAATCCATGCATGCAAGCGTTCTTACATCAAATATACATTAAGTCCAAATTCATGTCAACAATAATTTATTCTTTTGGCGATTTTTCAACATTTTCAACATATTACTTTTGACGGCAGTGAAAAGGTGTGGCATAATATCGGCAACAGGGTTGGAATCACCGACTATAGCTCTATCTGACAATGGGTGCGAAAACAAAGGAGTTCACAGAGTATGAGCACTCGAAAATCAGCGAGCTGAAATAAGGAACATGACAACCCAAATAAGCATTGTGAGGTAAAAAGGATGTTGACTGTAAAACCAAAAGACAATTGCATGTATGACGAGATTTCATTGGGGGAGGTTATGCTGCGGCTGGATCCGGGCGAAGGTCGAATCCGCACTACGCGCTCTTTCACCGCTTGGGAAGGCGGTGGAGAGTATAACGTGGCCCGCGGATTGCGCAAGTGTTTTAAGTTTGACACCGCAATTGTAACCGCCCTTGCTCAAAACGATGTTGGCTATTTAATTGAAGATATGATTATGCAAGGTGGCGTAGACACCCGATTTATAAAATGGGCCGCTTTTGATGGTATCGGGCGTAATGTTCGCAACGGTCTTAACTTCACCGAGCGCGGCTACGGTATGCGTGGTGCGCTGGGCATCAACGACCGGGCATACTCTGCAGCTTCGCAGCTAAAACCGGGTGATATTGACTGGGATCACATCTTTGGCAGGTGCGGCTCGCGATGGCTGCACACCGGCGGGATTTTCGCGGCACTTTCTGAGACAAGTGCTCAAGTCGCACTGGAGGCTTGCAAAGCAGCCAAAAAACATGGAACAATCGTAAGTTACGACCTCAATTACCGCCCTTCTCTCTGGAAAGGCATCGGCGGGCAGGAGAAGGCTCGTGAAGTAAACAAAGAAATTGCGAAATATGTTGATGTTATGATTGGCAACGAAGAGGACTTTATTGCTTGTTTGGGTCTGGAAGTTGAGGGGCATACTGAAAATCTTAGCCAGTTGAACATAGACGGCTACAAAAAAATGATTGATTCTGCGGCCAATGCTTATCCAAACTTCAAAGTTATAGGAACAACTTTGCGTACAGTGAAGACCGCCACAATCAACGACTGGTCTGCCATTTGCTGGGCACAGGGTAAGGTCTACCAAGGTATGACGCTAGACAATCTTGAAATTTTGGATCGTGTCGGTGGTGGAGATTCCTTCGCCTCCGGACTCATCTATGGATTGATGACCGGCAAGGATTACCAAACTGCGCTCAATTATGGCATCTGCCACGGCGCATTGGCGATGACCACGCCGGGCGACACATCAATGGCGCTGCTAAAAGAAGTGGAAGGGTTGCTAAAGGGTGCAGGAGCGAGAGTGCAAAGATAATAAAATATAATTCCGACACACAAGGAGTGAAAGCATGATAGTGAGTGCAAAAAAAGTCAATCGCCCAATTAAGATACTTCAGTTTGGTGAAGGCAATTTCCTGCGCGCCTTTGTGGAGCATAAGATTGAAATTGCAAACGAGATGGGAATTTTTGACAGCAATGTGCAAATTGTAAAGCCTGTAAATTTCGGTAGCACAAAGACATTCAAAGCGCAGGGCTGCGTCTACACCGTTTTACTTCGAGGGATAGTTGGCGGGGAGCAAGTCATCCACAAGAAGGTGATTACCTGTGTTGATGGCATCAGCGACTCTTACGGTGACTATGATGAATTTATCTCATTTGCGTCTAGCGCAGATCTGCGCTTTGTGATTTCAAACACTACCGAGGCCGGCATTGTTTACGACGAGAACGACCGGTTTGAGAGCACACCGCCCGTCTCCTTCCCCGGCAAAGTCACCAAGTTTCTCTATGAGCGCTATAATGTCTTTGGAGGAGCCAAAGATAAAGGCCTGATTTTTTTGCCGACCGAGCTTATAAGTAAAAATGGAGAACACCTCAGGGACTGCTGCTTAAAGCTATGTAAGCTTTGGGGGTTGCCTGACGAGTTCAAGCTCTGGATAATTGATGCTAATATTTTTTGCAATACACTTGTAGATAGAATTGTTACCGGCTACCCTCATGATGAAGCTGATGAACTTGAGAAAGAGCTAGGCTACACCGATTCTTTGCTTGTCTGTGGCGAGCCTTTTGCTCTTTGGGTGATAGAGAGCACCAATCCTACTGTAGCAAAGGAATTCCCGATGGACAAGGCCGGACTACCGGTAATTTTTACAGACAATCTGCAGCCGTATAGAGAGCGCAAAGTTCGCATTCTCAACGGCATTCATACTTCATGCGCGGCGGCGGCATTTCTTTCCGGTCTGGACACTGTGGGTGAAATGATGGTTGATGAGACCTTGCGCAAATTCCTTGAGAAGATTGCCTACGGCGAACTCGCACCGATGGTTCCACTACCTCATGACGAGGTCAATGCCTTTGTCGCACAGGTGATAGAGCGCTTTGAGAACCCGTTTATTAGGCACAAGCTGATTTCTATCACACTCAACAGCATCTCCAAGTTCAAGGTGCGAGTGTTGCCTACCATCCTTGAGACATTTGAAAAAACCGGTAATGTACCACCCCTCCTCTGCTTCTCTCTGGCTTCACTTATAACGTTTTACACTGACGGTCAAAGAGCCGGAAAACCTTACGAGATCAAGGATGATGTCTCTGTACTTGAGTTCTTCGCGGGTAGCACAAATGTCGATGCATTTTTATCCAGGACAGACTTTTGGGGGCAAGATCTAACTAAAATCCCAGGGATAAGCGAAGCAGTTACAGCTTCTCTACGAAGTATTCACGAACATGGTATGAGGCATGCGATTGAAGAGGTGATAGCGTGAAAAACCACGCTAAACGTGAGAATATACCAATTTTTCCCGCATTCGGCGAGAACCGAAATTGATGCACAAAAAATCCATTCCTTTCATGGACGATTTGTGCCTAAGTAATCCGAAAGGAATGGATTTTATATGAGTCTTTTACAGATTAACCCGGCTGATAGTGTGGTTGTTGCACTCAAGGACATAAAAAAGGGTGAACAGGTGCGTGTCGACGAGGTCACCTTAACCGTTAATGTTGACATCGCTTTGGGGCACAAGGTCGCAATCACTCAAATTAGTAATGGCCACAATGTCATCAAGTGTGGTCACCCTATCGGCGTTGCTACCGCCAATATAGAGCCGGGCGAACATGTGCATACTCACAATCTGAAAACCCGCCTTAGCGAGGAAAAGAATTACAGCTATAACCCCAAGTTCTCTGCCCTCTCCCCCAGCAAACCCACAAATTTTATGGGTTTTAGGCGAGATGACGGCAAAGTGGGAATCCGCAACGAAATTTGGATAGTTCCAACTGTGGGCTGTATAAATTCGATTGCCCAGGCAGTTGCCGAAGCCGCACAACAACTTATTGTCGGCAGTGTACAAGGCGTGCATGCCTTTCCTCATCCGTACGGATGTTCGCAACTTGGCGATGACCTTAAAAACACGCAGAAGGCATTAAGTGGGCTGATTAGACATCCCAACGCCGGAGGTGTGTTAGTCCTGGGTCTTGGCTGTGAGAACAACCGCATTGAAGATTTGCAAGCGGTGCTGGGTCCGGTGGACAAGGAACGTATACGTTTTTTGAGTGTGCAGGAGATTGAAGATGACATCGGGGATTCCCTTGAAATTGTCAAAGAGCTGATAACACTTGCAAGTCGCAATCAAAGAATGCCCACACCTGCCAGCGAGCTTGTTCTAGGTCTAAAATGTGGTGGAAGCGACGGACTTTCAGGCGTTACAGCCAACCCGTTGGTCGGTGTCATTTCGGATAAAATTATTGCTGAGGGTGGCTCGGCAATTTTAACGGAAGTGCCTGAAATGTTCGGAGCTGAAACAATACTCATGAGTCGTTGCAAAGACGAGGAAACATTCAGAAAAACGGTAGCGCTAATTAACAACTTCAAAAACTATTTTCTTTTGAATGAACAACCCATTTACGAAAATCCATCGCCTGGAAATAAAGACGGCGGGATTACTACACTGGAGGACAAATCGCTAGGCTGCATCCAAAAATGCGGTACCGCCCCTGTGATGGATGTTCTGGAGTATGGCGCACCGCTAACCCGGAAAGGGCTGAACCTTCTGAACTCGCCCGGAAACGACCTCGTGGCCTCTTCTGCTCTGGCGGCGAGTGGCGCACATATGGTGATTTTCACCACAGGACGTGGAACGCCGTTCGGCTCACCAGTACCAACTATCAAAGTTTCAAGCAACACACCCCTTGCCAGGCGCAAGAAAAACTGGATAGACTTTGATGCAGGAAGGCTTGTTGATGGCATATCTTTAGATGAATTAGGCGAGGAATTTTACAGTTATATAATGTCTCTGGCAAGTGGGCAGGTTCATACAAAGAACGAAGAGCAAGGCGTACGCGAATTTGCAATCTTCAAAAACGGCGTGACGCTTTAGCTAATACTTAGGAACTGTCAAACAATAACTTGAACATTATGACTTGTCTTTTTGTCGCCATACGGCGTGGCATATCGTCCTTGGAGAGGGACAATAA
Source organism: Oscillospiraceae bacterium (assembly GCA_009785345.1). Classification (GTDB taxonomy): domain Bacteria; phylum Bacillota; class Clostridia; order Oscillospirales; family Oscillospiraceae; genus WRMH01. The sequence goes on along the minus strand of WQWL01000006.1, from coordinate 17,007 downwards.
TAACTACTACACTATATAATACGAGGATATATTAATGAGTGTTTTAAAATCCCTTAGTACTTGCGGTATTGTACCAGTTGTTGTTCTTGATCGGGTGGAGGACGCTATCCCGACAGCTAATGCACTTCTTGCCGGCGGCATAAATGTAATGGAAATTACTCTGCGTACTAGCGCGGGATTAGAATCTATTACGCGAGTGGCGAAAGAAATCCCGGAGATGTGCGTAGGTGCCGGGACAGTAATTACAGTTGAACAGGGGCGGCAAGCGTTGGATGCCGGGGCGAAATTTATTGTTTCTCCGGGTATTAATCGCGAGTTAGTCGAGATGTGCATCAGCAATGATATTGCTGTAACACCCGGTTGTGTGACCCCCACTGAGATTACTTCAGCACTTTTACTCGGCATTGAGGTCGTAAAGTTTTTCCCTGCCAATGTGTACGGTGGTCTTGATGCCATGAAAGCGCTTTCAGGACCTTTTGGCAATATAAAATTTATTCCAACAGGCGGTATTTCAGAAAAGAATCTTGCAGAATACATCTCCGCACCTTATGTACATGCAGTTGGCGGTAGTTGGCTCTGCGATAGAAAAGATATCGCAAGCGGCAACTTTGAACAAATAACTGCACATTCAGCCGAAGCGGCTAAGATTGTTCTTTGTCGTTAGTATCGTGTAGCGCAGACGAGAAATCAAAGTGTTTCGCCGATATTTTATCTCTTTAGGAGGGTATATATTTGAAATCGTTTATGGATAAGAACTTTCTACTTAATAACAATACGGCAGAGGTGCTGTATCATGATTACGCATCGCAGATGCCAGTTATCGACTATCACTGCCATATTAATCCTGCCGAAATAATGGAGAATCGTCGCTTTGATAACATTACTCAAGCTTGGTTAGGCGGCGATCACTATAAATGGCGTCTGATGCGTGCGGCTGGAGTTGATGAGCGATATATAACCGGAGATGCCACCGACCGCGAAAAATTTCAAAAATTTGCCGAGATTTTGCCCATGTGCATTGGCAACCCGGTCTTTCACTGGACACACCTTGAGCTGCAACGTTACTTTGAGTGCGATCTTATTATAAATGGCGATACGGCCGGGCAGATATGGAATATAACACAAGAGAAGTTGAAGAAAGACAGCCTGTCAGTTCGCGGAATAATAGCTAGCTCTAACGTACAGGCAATTGGTACAACTGATGACCCTCTGGATAGCTTAGATTGGCATAAGGCTTTACGTCGCGACCCAAAAAACAACGTTGTCGTATCACCAACTTTTAGACCGGATAAGGCAATCAATATCGACAAGCCGGATTTCGTCGATTATATCATTAAATTGGGTGAAGTAACCGGCAATTCTATTCACACTGTCGATGACTTGAAAGTGGCTTTGCTTAACCGAATCGAGTTCTTTAGCGAGATGGGATGTCGCGCTTCAGATCATGGATTGGACTATATTGTTTTTCGCTCTACAGATGACACTACCATTGAGTCAATATTCCAAAAGAGTCTTGATGGACAGTCTCTCAGTGAGAATGAAGTCGAATCATTCAAAACTAATCTCATGCTCTTTTTTGGTCGAGAGTTTGCACGGCTTGGTTGGGTTATGCAGTTGCATTATGGTGCAATGCGCAACAATAACGAGCCTAAGTTTAAACTTCTAGGCCCGGATACAGGGTTCGATGCTATAAGCACGCGTGAGTGCAGCCAGGCAATTGCAAGTTTCCTAAACGCACTTGAATCAGAGAGCAAGCTACCCAGGACCATACTTTATTCCCTCAATCCAAATGACAATGCAATGCTTGTCACAATCATGGGTTGCTTTCAGGATTCAGGAATGTCAGGCAAAATTCAACATGGGTCGGCGTGGTGGTTTAACGATACAAAGGTCGGCATGGAGCAACAAATTTCAACCCTCGCAAACTCAGGTGTCTTGGGTACATTTATTGGTATGCTCACTGATTCCAGATCATTTCTTTCATACACTCGCCACGAATATTTCCGGCGCATTCTTTGCAATCTATTGGGTGAACTTGTCGAACGCGGTGAATACCCGGCAAATATAGACATACTAGGAGAAATAGTTAAGGACATTTCTTATCGAAATGCCGCACGATATTTTGGATATGAGATTAGAGAGTAGAACGCCGCCTTCAATTTCATATCCTATTGCCGACTTTATGAACAAAATAAAAATTAATCGCAAGTACTTGACATTTGCGTTATATAGTGTTAAATTATAATTAGCACTCGGCACTCGAGAGTGCTAACGCAAAAGACAAATGGTAACGCAGAACGGAGCACTTAGTCCATGAGTCTCAGTGAAAGAAAAAAAGAGATATTACGTGCAGTTGTAGAGCTGTATGTTAAAGGTGCGGAACCAGTTGGTTCCAGAGCTGTTGTCGAAAAGTTGGAATCATCAGTTTCATCTGCGACAATCCGAAGCGAAATGGCTGACTTAGAGTCAATGGGGTTACTTGAACAACCTCACACATCTGCCGGAAGAATTCCTTCTTCCAACGGCTATAGAATATATGTCAACGAGCTTATGCAAAACCAACATATCTCTGGTGATGATGCAAAGGTCATAGACAGCGAACTGGACGGGCATCTAGCCACACCAACTAATCTACTTGACAAAGTTGGAAAGCTCACTTCACGACTCACAACATACCCAGCCTATGCAATGGCATCTGCAACAGGAATCGTTTGCATCGCACGGTTTGACTTAATATACGTTGATTACTCTACATTTATAATTGTAACACTTTTAAGTAATGACACAGTCAAAAACAAACTTGTGCATCTAACCACAAGTGTCGAGCCGCCAATGCTCACAAAGCTTTCGGCGGTGTTAAACGCGAGCTTTACCGGGATTCCTGAGGAGCGAATCACTCCGGCACTTATAGCAGCTACCGAACGAGCAGTCGGTGATACAGCCGGAATTGTCGCGATAATCGCAGGGTTCACAATCGAGCTTCTAGTCGAAGCAAAAACAGTAGGAACCCACATTTCCGGAGCAGTCAATCTCTTAAGTCACCCTGAGTTCAAAGATGTTGACAAAGCACAACGCATAATCCGCTATCTAACTGATGAGAAAGAGCTTGCAAAGCTCCCATCACCGAACTCACCCGGCGAGTTGAAAATCACAATAGGTCCGGAAAATTTAGCAAACGAACTACGAGACTCAAGCGTCATGGCAATCAAATACGACGCAGGGAATGATATACAAGGACTAATCGGTGTAGTTGGTCCCACGAGAATGGACTATTCAAAAGTTGCAGCACACCTTTCATATATGGCACAAGGATTAAGCTGGCTGCTTGGAGGGTTAAACAGCGATTTATTACAACTCAATCCCTCAACAAAAAACACGTTAGGAGATGAACATTTTGGCGAAGAATAAAAAGGCAAAAGATGAAAATCAAGAATCAATCACTGATGAGGATATAAAGACAACTGAAAATACTCAAGATGACGTAGAAAATACCGAAGTTGCAGAAGATGATTCTAATTTAGATAATTCACAAGGTGAACTCGCTGCCGAGCGAAACAAGTATCTGAGGCTTGCTGCCGAATATGATAATTATCGCAAACGTAGTGCAAAAGAGCGCGAAATGATATATTCAGATGCTCGCACTGACACAATTAACAAGCTGTTACCCGTTTATGATAATCTTGAACGTGCATTAAAAATGGAATGTACTGACGAATCGTTTTATAAGGGCATCGAAATGATTATGACTCAACTGTTAGACGTGCTAAGTAGCATGGGAATCAAAGAAATCCCTGCGGTTGGGGAGCCATTTGACCCCAATTTTCACAATGCAGTCATGACAATCGAAAATCCGGATTTAGGCGAAAACATTGTCGCAGAAGAATATCAAAAAGGGTTTACGCTAGGCGATCGCGTAATACGTTTTTCCACAGTAGTGGTCGCAAACTCAAAATAAAAACACATCACGAAAACTAATGTCATTCTGCGCGAAGTCGCAGAATGACAGAGAATCTTAGGAGGAAATATATAATGGGTAAAATTATAGGAATTGATTTAGGAACAACAAATTCATGCGTAGCAGTTATTGAGGGCGGTGAGCCTGTCATTATTGCAAACGCCGAAGGCGACCGCACAACACCATCAGTCGTCGCATTTTCAGCAGAAGGTGAACGCATGGTCGGTCACGTAGCAAAGCGTCAAGCTATTACAAATCCTGACAGAACTATTCAATCTGTCAAACGTGAAATGGGTACTGCATATAAAGTATCCATCGACGGCAAACAATACACACCACAAGAAATTTCTGCAATGATTTTGCAAAAACTCAAAGCAGACGCAGAAGCATATCTTGGAACAAAAGTAACAGAAGCTGTTATAACAGTTCCTGCATACTTCACAGACTCACAGCGCCAAGCAACTAAAGACGCAGGTAAAATCGCAGGTCTCGATGTCAAACGTATCATCAACGAACCAACAGCAGCAGCATTGGCATATGGTCTTGATAAAGAGCATGATCAAAAAATAATGGTATATGACTTAGGTGGCGGTACATTCGACGTTTCAATCCTTGAAATCGGCGATGGTGTTATCGAAGTTCTTGCTACAGCCGGTAACAACAGACTCGGTGGTGACGATTTTGATGAAGCTATCATGAAATATCTACTTACAGAATTCAAAAAAGACACAGGTGTTGATCTTTCATCAGACAAAATCGCAATCCAACGTCTACGTGAAGCATCAGAAAAAGCAAAAACCGATCTGTCCGGTATGACTACAGCAAATATCAATCTACCGTACATCACAGCAGATGCAACCGGTCCAAAACACTTGGATTACACATTATCAAGAGCGAAATTCAACGAACTAACCGCTGACCTCGTCGAAAAAACAATGCAACCTGTCAAACAAGCAATATCAGATTCAGGTCTAACAGCAAATGAACTTTCAAAAATCTTGTTAGTCGGCGGCTCTACACGTATTCCGGCAGTACAAGATGCAGTTAAGAGCATTACAGGAAAGGATCCTTTCCGCGGCATCAATCCTGACGAATGTGTTGCAGCAGGTGCTGCAATTCAAGGCGGCGTACTTGGTGGCGATGTCGAAGGCATCTTGCTACTTGACGTAACTCCCCTTTCACTCGGTATTGAAACAATGGGCGGTGTATGCACAAAACTCATCGAGCGTAATACAACCATCCCAACAAAGAAAAGCCAAGTTTTCTCAACTGCAGCAGATAATCAAACATCAGTTGAAGTCCATGTTCTTCAAGGTGAACGTGAGATGGCACAATATAATAAGTCCCTCGGCAGATTCCATCTTGATGGCATTGCCCCTGCACGCAGAGGCGTTCCACAAATCGAAGTTACATTCGACATTAGTGCAGATGGTATCGTAGAAGTTTCTGCAAAAGACCTTGGTACAGGAAAAGTACAAAACATAACAATAACAGCTTCTGCAAATCTATCTAAAGATGATATCGAAAAAGCTGTAAAAGAAGCCGAGCAATTCGCAGAAGAAGATGCAAAACGTAAAGAAGAAGTTGATACTCGCAATCATGCTGATCAAATGGTCTATCAAAGTGCAAAAACCTTAGACGAAATGGGTGACAAACTCGAAGCAGAAGATAAGCAAAATATTGAAACTGCTATCGAAAAAGTTAAAACTGCACTTGATGGAACTGATACACAAGCAATAAAAGAATCTGCAGAAGAGCTTGAAAAAGCATTCTACGCAGTAAGCGAAAAGCTATATGCTCAAGCTGGTCCACAAGATGGCGCACCCGGTCCAGACTTCAACGCAGCCGATTTCGGCGGCACTGCTCCAGACGGAGAATCTGACGACGGTGTATACGACGCAGACTACGAAGTAGTAGACGAAGACCAGTAAAAATATATCTTGTAGGGGCGATCGTCTCGATCGCCCGCAAAACACATAAGCACAAACAACGGGCGACCAAGGACGGTCGCCCCTACGCGAAAACATATAAATTTCAATTAGGAATGTAGGGTTGCACACTAATTACTGTACAACTCTCTAGAGGGAAATATGGCAGCTGATAAAAGAGACTATTATGAGTCGCTGGGAGTAGCAAAAGGTGCATCTGACGACGAAATAAAAAAAGCGTTTAGAAAACAAGCTAAAAAATATCATCCCGATGTCAATCCGGGTAATTCAAAAGCTGAGGCACGCTTCAAAGAAATCAATGAAGCCTATGAAGTGCTCTCTGATTCCGACAAAAAATCACGTTATGATCAATTTGGGCATGCCGGAGTAGACCCTAATTTTGGTGCCGGTGGTCCATTTGGCGGTGGATTCGGCGGAGGCAGCTATGGTGGCGGGTTCGGCGGAAGCATGGACTTTGACCTTGGCGATATATTCGGTTCTATTTTTGGTGGTGGCGGTGGAGCGACAAGTCGCAGTCGCAATGCACCAAGAAAAGGCGAGCGTGTTCGCGCAAGCGTTGCTATAACATTTGAAGAGGCCGCATTCGGCTGTGACAAAGATGTTAGTATTCAACGTATTGAAAAATGTGATGATTGCTCCGGTTCCGGCTGCGAAAGTGGGACAACCGCAGAAAAATGTTCAGATTGTGGTGGTTCTGGTGTCGTATCAGTACAGCAACGTACACCATTTGGTGTTATGCAGAGTACTGCAGAATGTCAACGATGCCACGGTCGCGGAAAAATCATACATCAGCCTTGCAAAAAATGTAAAGGACTTGGTATGGTCAGACGCAACCGTACAATAACGGTTACTATCCCGGGCGGCATTGATAACGGACAAACAATATCAATGCGCGGACAAGGCAGTGCCGGTGTCAATGGCGGTGAAGCTGGTGATTTGTTCGTTACTATTTCTATAAAGCCGCACGAAGTGTTTGAGAGAGAAGGTAACGCTGTTCTGCTTAACTTGCCGATTTCATTTGTGCAAGCAGCACTAGGCGCAGAGCTTCAAGTTCCCACTTTGGATGGCAAAGTAAAATACTCCGTACCCGCCGGAACGCAAACTGGCGCAGTCTTTAGACTACGCAATAAAGGTATCCAAAACCTACGAGGTTCAGGACGCGGAGATCAATACATTACTGTAAATGTGACAGTTCCAACATCACTCAACAAAGAACAAAAGGAACATCTAAGAAAATTCGCAGAAGCTGGCGGTGATGTCGTAGACACAAAAAAGAAACGCAGAAAATAACATATCCCCAGATGATAATAGGGCGGAAGTAAAACTTCTCGCCCTACGTTTCGTTTTGTACGTTACTGCTTAAACTACAGGTTTGCCATCGTCAGGAATTGATGCTTTGCATAGTGCTATGATATACAAAATCACGCCTGCAAAAGGTATAAGTGCTATAAAAATGTACGCAGGACTCTTTCCAGCATCGCGCAAACGACGAATTGCAATTGCAAGTCCTGGTAAAAATACAGCGAGGGCATATATGCTTGAAAGCCACAATATACCTGCAACCACTGCGATAATTGCAATGATAGTGACAGCAATCATATTAAACAAAAATGCCATCCAAAATCCGCGTACAGAAGTGCGATCGCTGAAATTTACGTAGTTTTTCCACATGTTCACAAATTCGGTCATAATAATCTCCTCCAATTAATAAACTTGGCTTATTCTAACAAATAAGGTGTCGATTGTAAATAGCAAAATAAGTACATTATTATACAAAAATATATCTGCTATTTGTCAGGAAGTTGTCTAAATTGTTTTGCAGCTCACAAATGTTAAAATTTTGCAAACAATTCTACATTTTCTGTTGGCATGCTCAGAATCTATGCTGCATTTATGGCGCTGCACAGAAGCGTTTATGAACATTTGCCTGCACAGTTAGCTCACATTAAATGCTATTATTAATTTGTGAACATTCTTCTACCCATTACTCATACCCATGCGGGTTATTTTTCTGCCATTTCCATGTGTCAGCACAGGCTTGAAATACGGTCTTTTCTGTCTCCTAATCAAGCTCTTTATTAGCATTTTCTGTTGACGCTATTTCCACACCTGCTTCGCGAAAGTGTCCGCAAGCAATCTATGCTGTCTGAGTTCGGTAGAAAGCTTGTTAGCATCTGTTCCTGATGCTTTCCGCGTTGGGAGTTTTCACGCAATAATTGATTAAGCAAATAAACTGTCTAAGTCATCTTGTGAAATATTCGAAGCGGAAAAATCTGATGGTGTAAATTTTCTATATGTTTCCGAAACGCTAAACTCAATTATTTCGCAAAGCTTTTCCAAGTACATCTCCAGGAAATTTTTTACAGTCTCATCAAAAAATTTGTTCTTGCTAAATGTGATTTGTATCGAAAGCTTACCATTAAGAATCATCGCGTTAATATCCAAATTTGCTGTTAGATTATTATTTTCCCCTACATTCGACCCACTATCTACTTCAACCAGCTGAAATATTTTCTCACGCAGACTGTTATCATAGTCCCCAAGATAATTGAACCTTATATGGGTATTTCTACTCTCAGTAAACTCGTTTTTTAAGTATTTTAGTATTCCAAAACCTATTCCTTTGTTCGGAACTCCTCTCAATTGCTCTTTTAGATATTTAATATTAAAGTCAAGGCTCTCTTCTGACACTACTAAGTGAACAGGATATAGACTTGTGAACCAACCGACTGTTCTAGATAGATTGATCTCGCTATCCATCTCTTCTCTGCCATGACCTTCAAGTTCAATCACTATGTTTTCCTGCCCTGTCAGATCTTTGAGAACTGTCGCCAATGCGATAAGTGCCACTTCGTGAGGACCAATGTTGTACACGGCAGTCACTGTTGTTAATAATTGTGTCGTTTTTTCTCCATCAAGCTCTGCACTCAATGTCGATGAGTTGCACATCGTATCCTCTCCATCACTGAAGTCAGTTGGAAAAATAAAATCCTGTTCCAGCACACGCGTCCAATACGATTTCTCGAGTTCCAAACTGCTTTTTGCATACATACTAAGCCAATTAGACCAGTCCATGAAAGAATGGGTTTTCAAAGGCAGCTCTGTACCTTGAACATTCGTTGATCGATTCAAAATATGCTCAAGGTCTTCTAAAATAATTCTCCATGAAACACCATCGACAACCAAATGGTGTGCCGTCAACAACAGCAGATTGCCTTCTTTACCCAAGTCAAAGACACCAGCCTTAAAAAGAAGATTGCTTTCAATGTCAAACCCTGATTTTAAGTTGGTTCCTTGTTCTTTTATCTGCTCTAACTTAATACATTCCGGGTGAATAGATAGGTCAAAATACTCCACCTCAACATCTGGAATTTCGTTGTTATAGTATAATTCTCCGCTAGTTCTGTTGTAATTTAAGCGCAACGTATCATGATGCCATAAAAGCTGTAGCATGGCTTTTTTTATTTCGTCAATATCGTGCTCTTTAAGCTTCAGCAAGATTGACTGATTATAGTGACCTTCGCAATCAAATTGCTGTTCAAAGAACCATTTTATGATAGGAGTCTGGCCAAAGCTACCATGAGTGATGCCTTGACTCGGCAACGCATTGTTCGTAATTTCTATCCCGTCTGCTATCTCTCTTATTGTATCATAAGTTAAAATTTCTTTCGATTTTATTGAGTACCCCATATTGTTTAACTTTGAAGAAATTTGAATTGCTTTTATCGAATCGCCACCAAGCTGATAAAAGTTATCACTCATACCAATAGTGTCTACACACAAAACTTCTGACATTACCGCCACCAGCTCTTTTTCAACTGTAGTTTCACTTTGCTCAAACTCATTTTTATTTTTTTCTGCTTCCGGCAAGGACGAAAAATCTATCTTGCCGTTTATAGTTAATGGAAGCTCACTCATAAAAACAAAATTTGAAGGAATCATATAATATGGCAAACTCTTCGAAAGCCAGCTTCTCAATTCTTTGTCTGAAATATCCGATGAAACTACAACATATGCATTTAGCACATCATTTCCATTAGAGTCTTTTTTCATAGCCACGGCAGCGTTTATAATTGATTCCATCTTGGTCAAACACTTTTCGATTTCTCCAATCTCGATACGATGCCCTCTTATTTTGATTTGATTATCCGTTCGCCCTATGTATTCAATTATGTCATTTTCCAGATATCTTGCCATATCGCCAGTTTTGTACATTTTTTGCCCCACAACGAATGGATTATTTACGAATTTTTCTCGAGTTAACTCATCATTATTAAAATACCCAAGAGAAACGCCGTCTCCTGAGATATACAATTCCCCCGGCAAGCCTACGGGAGTAACGTCTAGCTCTTCATTAAGTATGTATATCTGGGCATTGTCTATAGGGCAGCCAATTGGAACCGAGCCTCGTGTGTCATTTTTCGCATCAAACTTATGTATCATGCATCCAACAACGGTTTCTGTTGGTCCATATTCATTATATATTTCAACGCTACCGAATCCATCACTAATTTCTTTTGCTAGGCTGACCTTCAGATCATCTCCGCCAACAATAAGACTTTTTACACCTGAGTAGCTATAGTCTGTACCTCTTAGTAAATCCAAGTGTGCAGGTGTAAGCTTTATAATCGTAACTTTGTCTTCCCTTAACATTTTATACAGCACATGCTCATTTTCGTCATGATCGTAAATCACGATGCTGTCACCAGAAATAAGAGGTGTAAATATGGATGTGACTGTCAGATCAAATGCAATCGAAGAGTATAGTGCCATTGATTCATTTTCGCTCTTAAAATATGTTTTGTTTGCCCACCAAATATAGTTTGTAAGACCTTTATGTCTAATCATTACACCTTTTGGCGCCCCAGTCGAACCGGACGTATAGATTATATATGCTAAATCGTCCATACTGTTTTTGCGACTCAGATTTTTTTCACTGAAGAGATGCGAATCTATACAACTTACGTCGATTGTTTCGACATCAAACGGTGCATCGTTGATTTCATAATTTGTTAATAGCAACTTACACTGAGAATTTTCGAGCATGTAATTTATTCTTGTGTCAGGATAATTAGGGTCAATAGGTAAGTACACACCTTCAGATTTTAGAACAGCCAATATGCTGATGACAAGTTCAGGTGAATGCGTTTGCAAAATAGACACTATTGCTCCTTGACCAACCCCTTTTTCAATCAAATAATGTGCTAATCGATTCGCTTTTTCGTTCAGCTCTCGATATGTTAACTTGATGCCTCTGAATATAAGGGCAATTTTCTCAGGATGTCTTGCTACCTGCTCTTCAAATAGTTGATATACAGTTTTGTGTGGGTAGTAACATTGAGTAGCGTTAAAATCATATAGTCTGTAATTTCTTTCATCTTCATTGACGAGTTTAATATTCTTAATTACCAACTCCTCATTTTTTGTTATTTGCTCTAAAATATTGATTATGGATTTTTGCATCGTATCTATTTCAAGTTCTGTGTATTCCTGTGTTTTATAGTCGAAGTCAAGTGTTATGTGTCCTTTTCCCCATTCCCTGGCAATAATCTGCATAGAATAGCCTTGACTACCGCTATAATAGTCGTGAACACTAGCATCCGCACCATCAATTTCATTGCTCAAGTTCATATTATAATAATTAACCGTTATTTTGAACAGGCTATCATAATGCGATTGAGTCAATTTTAAGTCTTTTACCAAAAGATCGTATGGATATTTTTGGTTAATAAAACAGCGCTTCAACTCATTATTTAATTGATCTAGTAAATCTCCAATATTCATTTCGGGATTTAACAAAAACCGAAAAGGCATGGTACTGGTGAACATACCGACCATGCGTCTTTGGACTCTACCCGTCCTGTTATACACTGCAGTTCCAAGGACAAGGTCTTCCTTGTTTGTGATTTTATGCATGTATATAAGGACTGCTGCAATAAAAAATGTATTTAGCGAACACTTCTTTTCATCTAGTACATTCTTTATTCTGCCTGATAAACTTATGTCTATATCACAACTACGCCGCCGTCCTTCCACACTAGCCGACATGTTATACAAAAATTCTTCTGGTGGGTTATTGAGTTTCTCGTTCCAGAAAGTTTTGTTTTTTCTAAATCTTTCTGAATCTAAGTATTCTTTTTCATCTTGAATGTAATTAATGTATGAGTAATTTCCATTAGGAGCTATGTCTTCACCGCGGATTAAATTGTTATAAAATTCACATACCTGGTTTTCAATCAAAGAACATGCCCATCCGTCAGAGATAATGTGGTGCACTTTAAGCAGAACACCATATTTTTCATCGCCCGTTTTGTACACAGCAAAATAAAACAGAGAACCACCACATAGCTCAAAATGTTCCCGAAGCATCTTTTCCAACCACATTTCATGCGATTTTTCCGGGCTATCATATTTGCTAAAATCAAGAAAATCTATATCTTGCTCATAAAACTCATCTAAATATTGCATAGGCTGACCATCTATCTCTGTAAGCCTCAGCCTTATACCGTCATTATTTCTAATCGCGAGATTAATGGCTTTTTTCATTATATCGACACTTACCGTACCATTTATGTTTAAACAAGCGCAAATATTGTGAAGAGAGTGAGATAAGTTTATTTTGTCTATGTACCAAATTCTCTTTTGTGGATGTGTTAAACCATAGTAAGTTCTTTCTTTTGCAGACATATACAAGAGGCTCCTTTCCAACATGTTAGCTCAACACACAGTTTCAATTTTCACCATGGTGTTCAATATTGCTGTATAAGAAAAATGATTTCATCATTGTTATTTAATCATCTTATGGCGGTGAGTGTATATAAACCAAATAACGCTTGCAACTAATATCGGTAGTGCAAACAGTGCCGTTGGAACACTACAAGGTACCCAAACAAAAAGTGCAAACCAATCAAAGCCAAGTAGCGATGGAAAAATCAAACATAGGGCAGTTGTAGCAATGAATATCAAAAGCCAAATTGTAATAAGAAGCCATCTCTTCCTGGTCATTGACTGCTTGCTGTTCACTTTCCTCCTGCGCATGCCTAATGAGAAAAACATAACTGCTAGCAATGTTGCAATAATTGCAATGCATGAAAAAATAACATCAATCATTCGCATAAAACTCATTTGATACACCTGAAGATTGTCTCCATCCAAAATCGCCTTGATACTATCCAAAATTGCAATATTTGTGCTGGCACTGTTTGATAAAACCGCGATGGCAATTCGATCCTCAAGAAATAGTGCTACATTTGTTGAAAAAGCCGGATTGCTGCCAGCATGCCAAATTACAGCTTGATCTGTATTTACTTGCCAACCTGCCGCATAGCGCCAACCGTTCACATCTGCAACTAATTGATTCCCTCTATGAGACATTTCTATAAGTGAATGGAAATTTTCTGGAATATCTTCAACAGTTCCCAGTTGAATTCCCATCCAACGAGCCATATCGTGGGCAGATGAAATGATATAACCAGCAGGTGTGTTTCCTCTAAAGTCTGGGGCATCATACTGCATTGAGATGAAAAAAGATGTGCGATAGCCTTGCGCCAATTGACCGGTTGCTCGAGCACTAACCATATTTGCAAATGTTTGATATAAGCCTAGTGGTCGAAATATTTGTTCTTCCATAAAGCTTTCAAAATCTTGCCCCGTCACAATTTCCATGACCAACCCTAGGACATTGTAATTTACTGTCCCATATTCATATCGTTCACCAGGTGAAAATGCCAGCTCGGTATTTATCAATGCATCAACAGTTTTTTGGAGCATCTCCAGAGTGTCTCCCGACGGAATTAGCTGAAGATGGGTGCTATTTACCAAACCGCTAGTGTGATGCAAAAAGTGATTCAATGTAACTTCTTGCATATCAATCTGTCGACCTTCATATCGAAGTGTAAGCCAAGGTAAATATTTTGCAATCGAATCATCCATGGACAAATACCCTTGGTCTTCCAATAGCAACATACCTAAACCTACGAAAGCCTTGCTAACTGAAGCCAACTCATACAACGTTGTTTCATTTGCCAGTATTGATTCTCTGCGGTTAGAATACCCCGACGAGAAGAAAAACTCATCATCTTCAATCAGTATTGAGACTGATATACCTGCACCAGAGGCACGGCGAGCTTCGTCTAATAGTAATTGTATTTCTGTGGATTGATCATCTGACAGTGCAAAAACAGTCGTATTAAGTCCAGCCAACAACGCAAAAAGCATTAACGCCGATATAACTTTATTTCTCATAATGATAACTCCTTATAATCCTTTCGAACACATTTTCTGAGGCGGATCGCACACCATTATACATTGATAGTAACAAGACATCCTCACCTACATAGTGCTTTCTAGGTAATGCACTTCATTTAATGAACCCCTCAATGTTACCGCTAGTTTTTTGACGTCTTCGTCATCCTCAAACATAGAAAAATGGTCAGCGTCTATGCTATAGTAATCCACTCCTTTTCTACTTAGCTCCTTCCACAATGCACTTGTCCGTTCTTCTTCTCTAGCCGCAATATAATAGGTGATTTTCCCCTTAAGCTTTTCTTTAGAACGATACCACCAAAAATTATTCTGAAGACCTCGGAGCAAATTGAAATGATGTAATATATCACTTATTTTTACTTTCGTATGGTCTTTAATGAACTTCCTTATAAAGTGAGATTCTAAACATATGCTATCAAATATTTTTTCTCTGGTTTCCTCATAGCTGACTACACCTTCCAAATCACACGCAATTTTGTTCCATAAATCCTCAAGCGAAGTTATTTCTCTATACTTCTCCAAAAAAATGTGTTCATTAAAGAGTTTTTGAATTAGGCGAAACTCAGTCTTAAGTGTAATTTCGGGCTTCATAAAAGCTTCATGCAATTTTTTTCCTCTGTTCACCATTGGAGAATTATACAGCCCAAGAAAGCTGATTTCTTCGTTGTCTGCCTCCAACTGTCTCGCCATTTCAAAAGCAATTACTCCACCCAAGCACCAGCCAGAAATGCAATATGGTCCCCTTTCTTGAATTTGCTTTATTTTCTCAACATATATAGCCGCTAGTTCCTTTATTGGCATAACACATGGGTCATAGGCATCAAGTTTATCATAATCAATTCCCCAACAATTAAATTTATCATCCATATTGTTGGCTAATTTCATGTACGCCACTGCTCTGCCACTCCCAGAATGCACAAAAAACAAGTTCATATTCGTTTGTTTCTCTCCCCTTAATAAAAACAGCCCATCAACGTTTTTGTATTTATCTTCCTGTGCTACATTGATGTATTCCGCGATATGCGATATGTACGGGTTCGCATACAACTCAGATAATGGAATATTTACTTGAAGCTCACTGTTCATTCTGTTAAGTAGAGTTATTGCTTTAAGTGAATGACCGCCCAGTTCAAAAAAGTTGTCACTTATCCCTACCTTTTCACAACCTAGCACATCTGCCCATATCTGTACTAAAACCTCTTCCACAGTATTTCTCGGTGCAATGTAATCATTTTGAACCCCACCTTCCGGCTTTGGCAAAGCTTTTCTATCCACCTTGCCATTGGGCATCAAAGGTAGTTTATCCAACTGAACAAAATACGAAGGGATCATATAGTCCGGCAAATTGTCCGATAGTTGCTTACGCAACTCGCCTGCTTGAATTTCATTGTCTGAGATAACATATGCACATAAATACTTATCTCCCCGATCATCTTCTTTTGCCATTACTATCACTTCATTTATTACCCCTAATTCCAGAAGCCGATACTCAATTTCTCCAAGCTCTATTCTGAAACCCCGAATTTTAACTTGGCTGTCTATCCTCCCCAAAAACTCTATATTACCATCTGAAAGCCATCTAACCAAATCACCCGTCTTATACAGACGTTCATCGGATATGAATGGATTGCCAACAAATTTTTCCGCAGTTAACTCCGGACGATTTAGATAACCACGTGCCAAACATATACCAGAAATATTAAGCTCACCTTCAATGCCAATTGGGCATAACATATCATTGCTGTCCAAAACATACAGAGAAGTATTGTCTATTGGCTTGCCTATCGGGATCGATTTGTTGAAACTGCTTGTAGATGCATTAAAATACGTCACATCTACGGCCGCTTCTGTTGGACCGTACAAATTAATCAGTTCCGTTCCATTTACCTCACGTATATTTCTATTAAATTCTGATACTTGTTGCACAGTTAGCGCTTCACCGCTCGCAAAAACCATCCTGAGAGTCTCAAGTCCATTCGTTACCCTGTATTGATCGATATGCTCAAGAAACATAGTTAGCATGGAAGGCACAAAGTGCATAACTGTGACTTTGCTTCTCTCTATTTCTTGTATCAAGGTCTGAGGATCTTTCTCTTTTCCTTGCTCGAGCAGACACGTCCTTGCACCTGCAAAACACCACCATAAAAGTTCCCAAAGCGAAACATCAAATGTGTATGTTGTCTTTTGAAGTATGACATCTTCTTCGGAGAGAGGATAAGCTTTTTGCATCCAATTGAGTCTGTTCACAATGGCACTATGTTCTATCATGACCGCTTTAGGTTTGCCTGTCGAGCCCGATGTGTATATTAAGTATGATAAATTATTTGCATTACAAATGGGTTTAAGGTTACCCGCATCTCCAGTATATGTGCTGCTGTCATCAAGTCCTATGATATATTTATCAAGTGTAAACTTTGCACTAAGCTTTGTCTGTGCAAGAAGTATATCTGCGCCACTGTCATTAAGCATAAATTCTATTCTGTCTTCTGGATATTCAGGATCAATAGGCAAATATGCTCCCCCAGCCTTGAGGATACCCAATATTCCTATAATCATCTCGAAGGAACGCTCTGTCATTATAGCAACTATACTGTCAGCCTTTACTCCTCTATCCCTTAACAGCCATGCAAGTTGATTAGAGCGTTTGTTCAACTCGTCATATGTCATACTTGAGCCGTTAAACAGCAGGGCTACATTACCAGGGGTCTTCTCTACCTGCTCCTCAAACAGTTGATGGATTGTTTTCTCCCTCGGATAATCTGCATATGTGTCATTAAAATCATATAACAACTGATTGCGTTCCGCCTCCGAGAGCATCTCAATGTCACAGAGTAATGT
>WQWL01000005.1 GCA_009785345.1 Oscillospiraceae bacterium | reverse complement strand
ATTTTCACAATACTGCGTTGTTCGTCAGTTAAATACCGATGGGTATTCGCCCTCCTCACGCCTTGTCTTGTAAAAATATACACAAAAATATCACACAACTTTTAGATGGCACAAACCACTAGTGTTCTGTAAAACCTAAATTTTGCATAAATCTAAACAAGTATCCGGGCAAGCAATGCCAATATTCTTTTTTCGTCATCAAGTTGGTCTGGCGTGTAATCAGGAGTAGCGAAAGCTTTGATTCCCATAATCATACGAGAACCGATGAGGACATCTGCAAAGGTTTCAATATCAAGCCCAGGATCGATGCGCCCGACAGATATTCCATGCTTCAAGACTTCTACCAGGTATTTCGAATTATGCTTATTGCCCTTGATAAACAACGCATTCGCAATTGGATCTAGAAACAGCCTCATATAAACAATTTTAGTAATCAATATCAACCGTACATATTTTTTTTGATCACTACTCTCAAATGTGTAAGCAATTGTGCGCAAAAACTCCTCTGGACTTGCAGTCTCGATTAACTTTTTCATTTCTTCAATGGGTTTTAGGCTATCATATCGATGTTCTGCATAATAATCATATGCAAATTGTAAAAGTGCTCCCTTAGTTTCAAAGTGATTAGAAATTGAAGAGAAAGCTATTCCGACCTTCTTAGCTATCCCGCGGATGCCGGTATTTTCAACACCAACTGTACTGGCTTTTTCTAAAAACACATCAAATATCGCCTCTTTCGTTCCTGAAAGACTTTTTCTTTGCGTGATGTCGCCTCTATTAATGTTCAATGATATGATTATCCCCTTTATTATATTAATTCAAGTGCAATAGCGGTACGAACGGCTTCTGCCAGAGTGCTTACACCAAGTTTTTCAAACATTATCTTATTGTCTTTCTTAACGGTGTGAAGAGAAATATTCATGCTTTCCGCAATTTCGGATAAGTAAACACCTTGTGTGCGACTTTTCAAAATAGCAGTTTCACGCTTTGTCAACATTGTCTGCTCATTACTGTTTTTGTTTTTTTGCCTTTCATATGCAGATGTTTTGCGATTGAGCTCTTTCAACCACTCCGTCGGAATTTTACAACTGTTGTTTAAAATAGCAGATGAGGTGAGCTTTCGCATATCATCCGGATACTGTAAAAACGGAGTTATGATATCACCAGCATGTTGATATGCCTCTGTTAATGCAGAAAATGCTTCCTCGCGTCGCTTTAATTGGAAGAGAGACAGGGTTTTTAATACCATTAACTCTAATTTACAAAGCAAAATAGTTTGTCCGATATTGTCAATGTATGCTAGCAGTGAGCAATATCTGCCAGTTTGATAATGATACAATGCTATAACGCGATTACCATAATTTTCAATTGATGCAGGATGAGCGTAATGCAAAAAATCGCCTTTGAGCCACTTAGCTATTTGTTGAGGTTTACCTAGCATCAAATTATAAAAGCCATGAGCGATATCGTACATTGTATAACGAATATCATACTCTTCCACGCTTAATTTTGCATCCATTTCCAGCAGTATTTCTTTAGCGGAGCTTGTATCACCTTTTATAAAAGCAATTTTCATCAAGTAAACTAACGTTCGATTTTGTGTGATATATTGGTTATGTGCTTTATCCAGCACCCAACGTAGATGTCGTTCAGCGTCATCAAACTCACCTCGATAAAAGCACAGTTCTCCGCGTGCAAGATCATCAAAACCGACTAAAATCCCATTTGCAACCCGGCTTGTGTATGGAATAGAGCGTGATAGGGCATTGACATATTCATCCTGCGCTTTAATATCGTTTGTTCCGACAAGTGATGCCCAAGCTATAATAGCATTATATGCACCTAATATCTGGAATGGATTTTTGTCAAAAGACTTACCCATCTTTTCAAAATAGATGTCAAAATCAAACACATCAGTATATGTACACATGTACATGCGCAAAGTTGCCCAATTTGCATAAATTTGCGTAAGAGTGCGGTTTCGTTCAGGAGAATCAGGTCGCGACTCATAGTCTGCAATATAGTTTTGAGCTAAAATCGCTGCCTCATCATACTGTCCTAAATTTATTTTGAGCCTCAAATACATGGTTGGAAATATTGTGTTAACAGCCTTTATATCATCTGGCGTCCGATCGAGTATTTCTAGAGCATATTTTGCCATATCCAGGGGTATTTGAACACTATATGATGCGACAGTCCGTGCAATAGCAAAGTAATCTCCAGATTTGTCATAATACGAAATTGCGTCCATGTTATATCCGTGAGCTTCACACCATTCTCCGGATTTTTGATATATTTTACATTTTTCTTCATGGGATAAAAGATGTTGATTTTGTCTCAGAAACGCTAAAAATAAATGATGGATTACATATGCATCCTGATGAAAATCATAGCGAATAAATGAATGTAGTTTATCCATTTCTTTGATGAGTGAATTATCATCAGCTAAAATATGGATTAAGCTCGCAGCGAGGTGCGTAATTAATGAAATGCGAAGAAGAAAGTGCCAAAGCTGGTCTGAAATAGTCTGTGATATTTCAGATTCGATATGTCGGAAAATATTGCTTTTCATAGCCTTGACGACACTTCGTTCATATTTTTGATCCCTTCTTAAAAAATGTCCGATAAGGTCTATAGCAAATGCCCAGCCTTGCGTATCATCATAAACCTCGTGAACATCCCGCCTTGTGACCGGAATAGAAAGATGGTTGAAATAATCACTAATTTCATCCTGTGTAAAACATAGATCACTTTCTTTAATAATGAAAGCACGCTTGTCCATAAGCATTCTAATCATATTAACTTCCGGCATTACACGAGTAATTAGCACCATTGTGCTTTTTGTCGGCAGCATGCTGACTACACGCTCTATGACACGAATTACATTAGGGTTACACAGTAAATGAAAATCATCAAATACAGTAACTTGACTTTTTTGCGAATCTGCATCTTCATTCATTAGTGTGCAAAACTTTGCGAAAGCCTCATTTGTATCCGGAAATCCTATTTCGGTAATGCGTGGAATTATTTCTGGCCATATTTGGGAAAGTGCACCGACATAATTTTCCCAATAACGTGTTTGGCAATTATCGTGTGTGGTGATTTGTATCCACAGCTTCTGGGCATCAATATTTTCCAGAAACGAAGATACCGCCAATGTTTTGCCATAACCTGAACCGGCACAAATAACAACCAAAGGATAGTTCATTGCCTCTTCCAAAAGTCTGTGGATTCGTGGACGCTCCACATGCGTGTCCTGGCGGACACAATCAGTAGCATTTTGCATTGTAGACATGGATTCCTCCTATTATCTCCTCCAAATGATGGTATTTCGTCTACTACGCCATTGCGCATGCGTACGTTCGTACGTTTTAAAATTGTAACGTACGAACGTACGTTTTGTCAAGCTTTTGTGTGAATTTTATCGCAATTTTACACAAATTTGAATAATTCAGACAAATGTGCAGTAAAAAGAAAGCTTTGTATTGTAACTTTGTTAGGTTGTACTTGAACCAGAATGGTTTGAAACTGTTGACTTTAAAGGCTTTCGCATGTAGAATGTAACTGTTATTTACGCACGAAGAAAGGAATAAAATTTATGAAATGTATAAATTGTGGCAGTGAAAACGCTGCAGACACTAAATACTGTGCTTCATGTAGTCATGAACAAAATACAGCAATGGAGACAGCTGACCCTCCGGCGCCGGAAGAATCTTTGCCTGTGCCACCTGCAGCGGCAACACCATCAGATGCGCCTCCTGTGAAACCTATGGAACCAACACCAAACTATAACGCAACAGTTCAACCGGTGAAACCGATGGAATCAACACCAAACTATAACGCAACAGTTCAACCGATGAAACCGATGGAATCAACACCAAACTATAACGTAGCAGCTCAACCAGTGAAGCCGGCACAGAGTACTGCGCCCATAGCTCAAGCATATACACCAACAGTACATCCGTCGTCTACGAGCTATCCTCAATATACACAAGCAGCACAGCAACCTCGTGCACAGCCACAATATTCTCGCCCTACAGCGCCTCAATATCAACAACCATATAACCAATATCCAACATACCCGCCTTATAATGCTACAAGAAGAGAAAAGCAAACATTCACCATTACTGATGCATACATTATTATTGGCTTTGTTCTTGCCATTGTCGGTGTATTTGTATACTCTTTTGTTCTTCTGCCTGCAAGTATTGGTTTTTCTGTTGTTGGGTTTGTGAAAAGAACAAACACTCGCACCCTGGGACTGTCCATAGCTGGTATAGTGGTCGGCGTTGTTGCTATACTTATAAGAGTGGCTGGAATGCTGACAGACCTCGGTCTGATTCCAGAATGGTTAAGTGCAGGTATCTTCTATTAAAATATAATATGGTAGTAATGACAAAATGGGGCTGTTGCAAAATGATGCAATAGCCCCATTTGTTTTGAGTCGTTTAATCGGACAAATTGGAAGGTTCGAAAAATTCAATTAGTGTTTTAACGACATTTTCAATCTGACCGGATGTCACGGACACTGCAAAAAACAACTCTTGTTCAAAGAAGTTTAGCTCTGTTAATAATGGGCTATCGCCAATGCTTATTCCCGTTAACTGCTCAGAAAATTCATGAGGCTCTGTTTCAAGGTAAGTAATGAATGCTCGATCTTCAATTTTGCGAGAGACGTTAGGATTTATCGATTCGACTTCCGCTAAAATGCTATCTAACGACTGTACAAAACCACCCATTGAATAATCTCTAAGCATCTGCTCGTTAAGTATGAAGATATCTATATGTCCTGTTGAAATCATTGCGACTACTCGCTGTAAATTTGCAGATTCGGCAAGGGGATCACCTTCTACGGTTATGAAGAAAACCACTTCTACTTGCTCATATTTTTCATCATCTGTCAACAAAAGTTCTAATTCATGTGTTAGGTTGTCCACTTGCTCATCTGTGGCAAAACCCGCGCTCCATGAAACGAATAAAACAGTATCCGGTGATGGGGAGAAAATAGCGACCATCATACTTATTAGTAAAAATGAAGCAATTGCAATTCCTATTATGTGATATCTATAGTATTCCCAGATGTACTCAACTTTTTTTCTGAATGTCATGTCTTGCAGTTTTGACATTTCCAATTGCAGTTGCTTCTTAATCGGAGCTCCAATCGGGCTCTCAGATATTTCAACGGATTTTTCTGTGTTGTTTTCTGAATTATCTTCGCGATTATCTTGAATTTCTGAGTTGCTTGCAGAACTAGTCGTATTATACATTGCAATTTTTGCTCTCTTCTCTGAGTTGCTTATGCTTTTTGTCGGAAAATCTGCATTTTCTTTATTATCCATGTATTGTGCTCCTTTTGCTAAGGTGTTTTAAGGTGTACGAAATTATTTCTTGCTATGCTCCTGAATCCCTACTATAATAACAGTATCAAAATGAGAAAACAAGAAAGGATGAACATAAAATTATGAAACTTGGTCTTTTATCTGCAATTCTTCCCAAATATTCTTTTGAAGAGGTCATTGATTATGCGGCATCTGTCGGGTTCAAATGCGCCGAGATTTGCTGTTGGCCAAAAGAAAAAGCTGCAAGGCGTTATGCCGGGGTTACACACATTGACGTAAATGATAGAACTCGCGAGAAAATGGACTATTATCTTGACTATGCGGCAAAACGCAACATTCAAATTAGTTCACTAGCATATTATCCAAATCCCTTGGATAGTGATTTAGAAGCACGCCAAGTAGCGATTGATCATATAATGAAGCTAATTGATGTTTCCGGTCAAATGGGAATTAATATGGTTACAACGTTTATCGGAAAAGATAAAGATAAAACAGTTGAGGACAATTTGGAGCTTTACAAAGAAGTCTGGACACCTATAGTCCGTTATGCAGAATCAAAAAAAGTAAGAATCGGCATTGAGAACTGCCCGATGTATTTCTCTAAAGATGAATTCCCAGGCGGAAAAAACCTAGCCTCTACTCCGGCTATATGGAGAAAAATGTTCGAATTAATTGACAGCGACTATCTTGGCTTGAACTTTGATCCGTCACATCCTCAGCTTCTGATGTTTGATTATGTAAAACCAATATATGAGTTTAAAGACAAAATTTTCCATGTCCATATTAAGGATCTCAAGATTTACAAAGATAAGCTTAATGAATACGGTATACACTCGTATCCGTCTCTTTGGCATGCACCAAAGCTGCCGGGATTGGGAGACATTAACTTCGGAGCGTTTTGTGGCGCACTCAATGATATTGGATATGAAGGATGTGTGTGCATTGAAATCGAAGATCGCGCATTTGAAGGTTCAGAGGACAAAGTTAAGCGTGGAATTGAGCAAAGTTATCGCTACATGACACAATACATGTAAGTTGCGTTGTATTCAGCAATGTTAGAATGTTAAAGTAAACGCTGATTAAATCCCTCACAAAGACGATGCGTGCATTTAGTCAGTGGTTACATAAGTAAAGGAGAGAGGATTTTTGGGCAAGTATTATTTAGGAATTGACCTTGGCGGTACTGATATAAAGACAGGTGTGATTGACGAGGATTACAATATCGTTGCAAAACACGTAATTCCAACACAGGCAAACCGCTCTGTAGATGAAGTTGTTGCAGACATGGCAGCTGCCGGAAAGACTGCAGTAAAAATGGCAGGGTTATCCGAAAGCGACATTGTGTATGTTGGTGTTGGAGTGCCTGGTGCTGTTAATAGCAAAACCGACGTAGTTTTACTAGCGCCGAACTTACCGGGCTGGAGAAAGATTGACTTTATACCTATCTTTCAAAAATACTGGGATATTCCGGTTTTCTTGGGCAATGACGCAGATGCAGCAGCTCTTGCAGAAGTTTATGCCGGAGCGGCTAAAGGATACGATTATGCTATAGTGCTCACACTGGGCACAGGAGTCGGCGGGGGTCTGGTCTTCGACAAAAAATTATTCACAGGATGTGGACTTGGCACCGAGCTGGGACATATTATTATCGTCACCGGTGGTGAAAAATGTGGTTGTGGCTCTCACGGATGTTTGGAAGCATATGCGTCAGTCACAGCTTTGCTTCGAGAAGCAAAGCGTTTTATGAAAGAGTATCCAGATTCTCTTCTGCATGAGCTTTGTGGTGGAGATACATCTCAAATTAGTGGAAGAATCATTTTTGATGCAGCAAAACAAGACGATGTTGCAGCGAAAGCAATAGTTGCAGATTATGTCAAGTATTTGGGTACTGGAATTGCAAGTCTTTGTAATGCTTTACGACCGGAAGTTGTGATACTTGGCGGTGGTGTCTGTAATGCTGGAGAGCCACTTTTTGGTCCATTAGACAAAATTGTTGAGTCGGAGATTTTTAGTACTGATGATGGTGGGCTGCCGCCAATCTTAAGAGCCGAACTAGGAAATGATGCAGGGATAATCGGAGCAGCATTATTTGGTGTTGGCAGATAACTTAAGATTGGAACATGAAAGGTAATATTCGCTTTGAACGAAAACGAAAGAAACAGTACAAATAACGCAGTACGAGCTGTAACCTCAGCGGCATTTGTTTCAATTTTCATCTACTCACTTGTAGTTTCTATGCCAGGTATCATCATTAACGAAGTTGTGTATGCATTTTCTCTAGATGGTACTAGTGAAGGATTTATGGGAGCCATGACAAGCGCCGGCTTTACAGTGTCAATCCTTTTTACAATCATGGCCCAAGGGCGAGCAAAGAAAACCATAGTATTGAGCATAGCCTTTGCAGCTCAAGCGATAATGCTTTTTGTAAGCGGATTTTCACCGACATTCATTTTGTTTTGCATTGGCTGTGTGCTACTAGGCTTTAGTGGAGGATTTATTGATACTTCGGTAAATTCAATGGTTGTAGACGTTCGCAAAAAGGAAAGCACAAAGTATCTTGGCTTTCTTCATGGCTTCTTTGGGTTAGGGAGTGTGTTATCTCCGGTTATTTTTATTTGGGCATTACAGCATATAGATTGGCGTGGCATTCATTATGCACTAGCGATTTTGTCGGTTCTCGTAGTTCTCATGATGTTGGTGCTAACGCGCAACACTGAAAAACTTAGTGAAAAAGCAACTGTTCATGAGAGTGTACTCACAGAGAGTGTACTCACAAAAAAGGACGTGCTTGCATACTTTAAGGTCAAACGTAATGTAGCACTTATACTTGCAGGATTTTTCGCCATGTTTACAATTGCAGGAGTTATGATATGGATAGTTAGATACATGACGCTCCGCCATGACGCTGCAGAGCTTGGGGCATTGTCAATTACAGTATATTGGATTTGTGCAACGTTTAATCGCTTCTTATCTGCACATGTTATTAAGCGAGCACCAATGAAGTTTTTTGCATTGGGCGGACTTCTAAGTGGTCTTTCCGTTTTTGTTGGAGTTATGTCAGGAAATCCTATATTTCTCTTGATTATGCTAGGTCTTATGGGTCTTTGTAGTGGACACTTTATTCCGGTGCTTGTCAGAGAGTGCGCTCGTGGATATGAAGGGAAAACAACGTTTACAACATCGATTCTAATGTTTGCGATGGGCATAGCTAGAATTACTGCACCAATTATGATGGCTTTTCTTGGTACACAAATATCTCTAACTTTCGGCATGATGCTACCGGTTCTGACGGCTTTGATTACGATGGCATGTGGCTTGATTGTTTACAAATCAAAGGTCGTTGTAAACAAAACGTAGCAAATGAAAATCACCCTGTTAGTGAAATGAACATAACGAAATATAACATAAAAACAATAAATATGGAGGACTTAATAAATGACAACAATCGATGTAATTAGAAAACGTAGAAGTATCCGGAAGTTCAAGCCAGATGTAGAAGTCACAGATGAACAAATAAAACTCATGCTCGAAGCTGCAATGCTTTCTCCGTCAGCATGCAATACGCGTCCATGGGAGTTTGTTGTGGTGAAAGATCGTGCAACGCTCGAAAAAATTAGAACGACGCATCCATATACAGGCATGTTGGAGACAGCTTCGTGTGCAATTGTCATAATTGCATTACCTGATATTCAAGTGGGTATCCACGAAGGAATAGCAGAAGACTATTTCCCGCAAGACTGTGGAGCGGCAACAGAAAACATTCTACTCGCAGCGGTAAGCCTTGGACTTGGTGCATGCTGGTGCGGTGTATATCCAAAAGATGACAGGATTGCTGAAATGCGTGAAATTCTTAACACAGAAAAACTACCATTCTGTGTTATAGCAATCGGTGCACCTGATGAAGATCCTGATCCGCGTGGTCATTATGATGAGAACAAAGTAACATATATTTAAAGGTCAAAATCAAATTAGGGTCTGTTACTAACTAATAATGCATCACCAGACCCGGCTCTGGTGATGCTGTATCTGTCAGGAATTTGCAATACATATGAGAAAAAACAAAATAGCTAAAGATTTTAGAAGATATGTAAGCCTGAGTGTGCTTGGAATGGTATGCCTCTCGGCTTATATTCTTGCAGATACATATTTTATTTCAGTGGCACTTGGAGCAGATGGGCTTACAGCATTAAATATAAGTGTATCAATTTTCGGTGTCTTGTTTGGTACAGGCTTAATGATAGGCATTGGTGGTGCTACACAATATTCAATACAAAAAGGAAAAAACAAAACTTCTGATGCAAATTCAGTATTTACGCATGCAATCATAGTAGGGCTTTTTGTTTCGATTATTTTCAGTATAATTGGCATATTCTTTGCAAGACCATTAGCAGCAATCTTAGGAGCGGCTGATGCAATTTTGCCAATGGCGGAGGACTATATAAGAATTATATTGAGTTTTACACCTGTTATTATTCTAAGCGGTATCTTAACGGCATTCATAAGAAACGACAGCAACCCAAAATTAGCTATGGCAGGAATGGTAACAGGCAGTCTATCAAATATTGTGCTTGACTGGATTTTCTTGTTTCCGCTAGACATGGGAATGTTTGGCGCGGCACTTGCTACTATTTGCTCAATGTTGCTTGGGTTAGGTGTCCTATCGCTACACTTTATAACGAAGCGAAATAAATTCAATTTTATCAAGTGCAAAATAAAAATCAAAAAAATAGCAAATATATTTCTTCTGGGCTCATCAGCATTTATAAATGAGCTGTCACTATCAATTGCGCTTGTTACATTCAATCTGGTTATATTAAATATAGAGGGTAATACTGGTGTTGCAGCCTACGGGGTTGTTGCGAATATTGCATTTATTGTAGTATCTATTTTTACCGGTGTGGCGCAGGGCATCCAACCCTTATTGAGTAAAGGGCAAGGGCTTGGGGATAATGAAATGATAATACAAGTTCTTAAATACGCAATAGCTGTCGTGCTTGTGATGTCAATTGTAATATATGCTGTAGTATACATTTTCTCATATGAAATTGTTGCGATTTTTAACTATGAATCAAATGAGACGCTTGCACTGCTCGCAAGCAGAGGACTTAGAATATACTTTATCGGTTTTATCTTTACAGGCATAAATATTATAGCATCGGCATTTTTTAGTGCTATCGATAAAGCAAAAACAGGACTGATGATTTCAGTCCTGCGCGGTTGTATAATAATTATTCCAATGGTAATCGTTCTTAGCGCGATTTTCGATATGACAGGCATATGGTTATCATTTGTAATTACTGAAATGATTATATGCGTAGTGTCATTGATGCTGTTGTTTCGAAAGGTTAAGAGTGTACGGAGCCGTAAGGTTACAACTCTTTCTCTTTAAGAATATCGCGAATTTCTGTGAGTAACAACTCTTCTGGAGATGGTTTGGGCGGAGCAGAGGGAGCATCTTCCGCTTTTTTCTTAAGCCGGTTGAGCATTTTTACAAACAGAAAAACAACAAAAGCGACAACGATAAAGCTAATGAGATTATTTAGAAAGGTTCCAATTGCCAGCGTACCAGGCTCGGCATTGCCGTATAGGTGCGGTAATTGAACCTCCCAAGCAGAAAAATCGACACCAATCAAAATGCCTATCAATGGTGTTGCAATATTAGTTACAATGGAATTTATAAGTAGCGTAAATGCACCACCGACAATCATACCAACAGCCATATCTATCATATTGCCTCTTACGGCAAATGTTTTGAATTCATTGAAAATAGATTTAGCTTTTTTTGTACACTGCTCTGCTGTGATTTTTTTCTTTTTCCTTTTTATTGGCATATGTGTTCACCTAAACAATTTTAATAGTCGTCTTTGTGCTAATAACAAAGCTCTCACTATTCAGCGGAAATGATTTCTAAGCCGCCAAGATATTTTCTTAAAACTTCCGGGACAACAACGCTGCCGTCTTTTTGTTGGTTTTGCTCAACAAGAGCCGGCATTATTCTGCTTGTGGCAAGCCCTGAACCATTTAGAGTATACATGAACTCTGTTTTCCCTGTTGATTCACGCTTGAATCGCATAGCACCGCGTCTTGCTTGATAACAACGAGCGCTAGAAACAGAAGAGACTTCCTTGTAGCCGTTCATTGATGGAATCTGTATTTCAATATCATATGTTCGTGCCATTAGCGCAGAAACATCGCCTGCAGCGAGCTTTACAGTTCTAAAATGAAAACCTAAGCCGGAAACGAGCGCTTCTGCCTTGCCAACCAGCTCATCAAAAGCATCAGCAGAGCCTTCAGGAGTTGTATACTGGAACATTTCTACCTTATTAAATTGGTGACCGCGCACCATTCCGCGTTCGTCTGCACCGTATGTTCCAGCTTCGCGTCGGAAGCAAGGGGTGTATGAAACATACTTCTTTGGTAATTCAGCTTCAGTTAGTATTTCATCCCTATGAATAGATGCAAGAGCTGCTTCAGCTGTTGGCAACATGTAGTGAATTCTATCATCAGACGGGTTTGCAATTTTATAGACCTCATCGTCATATTTCGGGAACTGGCCTGCAGTCAAGCCGCATTGATACTCAAGCATATGCGGAACAAGCATAAGTTCATACCCATCCGCAATATGTGCATCTAAGAAATAATTTAGCAATGCCCACTCCAATCTAGAGCCAAGCCCACGATAAATCCAAAATCCGCTGCCTGCTAATTTAACACCTCTGGTATAATCAATTAAGCCAAGATTATTGCAAAGATCCATATGATTCTTGGGTTCAAAGTCAAAAGCATGTGGCTCGCCGAAGAATCGGAGAGGTTCGTTACTTTCTTTGCCCCCGGCAACAAGATCATCGTCCGGAGGATTAGGTAATTCAAGCATAAGCTCGTTAAACTCGTTCTCAACTTCGCGCAACTTTGTATCTGCGATGCGAATTTGCTCTTTCAAGCTATTTAATTGTTCAAAAATTTGCGTTGTATCTCCGCCCTCTTTCTTTATTTGAGGGATTTGTTTGGACGTTTTATTTTGCTCGGCTTTCTTTGTTTCGCTTTCAGTAATGAGTGTTCTGCGTTGCACGTCAAGTTCAATAATGCGGTCAATTACAGCACTACAGTCCTTGCCTTTTTTCAAGAGACCTTGCTTCAGAGCGTCAGGTGTTTCGCGAATTAACTTAATATCAATCATCTGAGCGCACATTCCTTTCGTTAGAATCGGCGGATACTAAAATATCAAAGAGAACATCAAAATCTTCTTGATCATAATATTCAAGTTCAATTTTGCCTTTATTCTTGCCTTTTTTGTTTTGTTTTATAGTTACGCGTCTACCCATAGCGGAGGTTAGACTTTTTTGTGCTTCATTCAAATAATCAACTTCGATACCACTTTGCTTTATCGATATTGGTTCTTCGCGGCTCAACTTTCTAACAAGAGCCTCAACCTCACGAACACTCATATCATTGCTAATTATTGATTTAGCAGCGTCTTTCATGCGTCCTTCACTTTTTAAAGAAAGTAGCGCACGTGCACTACCGGCAGATAATTCTTTTCGCAGAACAAGCTCGGTCAATTCATCGGGTAATGAAAGCAATCTCAGCGAGTTTGCGACTGCCGGACGTGATTTGCTTACTCTTTGAGCAACCTCTTCCTGTGTCATCTCAAATTCTTCCATGAGAACTCTATATCCGCGCGCTTCCTCAATTGGACTAAGGTCTTCGCGCTGAAGATTTTCAACCATTGCTATTTCTAAGGCTGTTTTGTCATCTGCAACGACTATTCTTGCCGGAACTTGAGTCAACCCGGCTTCTCGAGAGGCACGCCACCTGCGTTCGCCTGCAATAATCTGATAGTATCCATCGGCCATATGTCGCACCATTATTGGTGACAGCACACCGTGTTCACGTATAGAATCGGCGAGCTCGCTTATTCTATCCTCCTCGAAATGAGTACGAGGCTGATCTGATTTTGGTTCAATACGCTGCAATGGAAGGTACTCAAAATCATGTTCTGCGGCATTATCAACAGAATCGCCAAACAATGCGCCGAGTCCTTTTCCTAAACCCTTCTTACTCACTTTGTACCCCTCCCCTTTGTCGAATGATTATTTCTTTTCAGAAACTCCTTTGCGAGCTCTTGATAAGCTTGTGAGCCGCGTGATGCTTTATCGTATTCCAGAATAGGTTTTCCATGACTGGGAGCCTCGGCGATTCGTACACTCCTAGGTATGGCAACACTATATGTTTTTTCTTTGAAATATTTTTTGATTTCAGTTGCGATTTGTGAAGAAAGATTTGTGCGCGTATCATACATTGTCAATAACACGCCCTCGATTTCAAGTGCAGGATTGAGAGCTTTTTTTGTCATACGAATAGTCGACATGAGATCTTTTAAGCCCTCAAGGGCAAAATATTCGCACTGCACGGGGATTAGCACCGTGTTGGCGGCACACAGAGAGTTGAGTGTCAGCATTTCAAGAGAAGGAGGACAATCAATGAAAATATAGTCATACTCATCACTAATGCTAGCAAGAACATTTTTCAGCACAGCGTCACGATTTTCCATCATTACAAGCTCAACACCTGCACCAGACATTATACTGTTTGATGGCAATAAGTCGCCATATGGAGTTTTTTGAATTGCTTTTTTTGCGTCTACTCCATCTATCAACACACTATACATGTTATATGTTTTGCTATCTTTTTGGGAGCCCATGCCGGAAGTGGCATTGCCCTGTGGATCCATATCACAAAGCAAGACTTTAGCACCAGCATTACTTAATGCGGCGCAAAGGCTTACGCAGCTTGTTGTTTTACCAACTCCACCTTTTTGATTTGCTACAGCTATTACTTTACCCATTTGCACTCTCCGATTATTGCTATTTTGCTACCGCTAACGACGCAAGGTGATTATATCACGAGATTGTTATTATATCGCTTTGCTCTAATTTTCACTTGTTCGGTCATGCCCGAGCGAGCTCGGGCGCGACGCTCACGTCGTTTAATTATATCACATGAAGAATTAATTTCAATTATTTTTCCCGACACACAGGGGCAATGATAGACTTTTGCATGTTGTTATGATATTATTTCGTTAAAAATGCCTATTATAAAATGAACTGAAAGAAGGAAGTGCTAGATATGGAAACTAATGTAAACTTGAGCGGTTTGAACAAATTTATTGATCACACCTTATTAAAAACTGCAGCAACAAAGGAAGAAGTTAAGAAACTTTGTGATGAGGCGCGCGAAAACAATTTTATGTCTGTATGTGTTAATCCATCTTATGTAGAGTTGAGCTGTGAATATCTAAAAGGTTGTGATGTCAAAGTATGCACAACTATCGGGTTTCCCCTTGGGGCAACGACAACAAATACTAAAGTATTTGAAGCGAAAGAAGCTGTTGATAACGGTGCAGAAGAGGTGGATATGGTGATTAATGTTGGCGCACTCAAAAACAGAGACTGGGGTTATGTAAAAACAGACATTGAGTCCGTAGCAAAAGCAGTGCAACCTCGTGCGTTATTAAAAGTGATTATCGAAACATGCCTTCTCACAGATGATGAAAAAGTACGTGTATGTGACATATGTAAAACAGTAGGAGTCGATTTTGTCAAAACCTCAACAGGTTTTTCGACAGGGGGTGCGACAGTTGAAGATGTTGCACTAATGCGCAAGACAGTTGGAAGTGAAGTTGGTGTGAAAGCATCTGGCGGTGTGAAAGATGCGGCAAGCGCAAAGGCGATGATTGATGCAGGCGCAAATAGGCTAGGAACGAGCTCAGGAATTGCCATAGTTAGTGGTAACATTGGGACAAGCGCATACTGATACACTTTTGATCGGCGATTAGTATTAGTATTACTTAATAAGAAATGAGCGGCATATCATCACGATAAGCCGCTCGTAAAAATTATGTGTTAAAGTTATGGCACATCTTCAAATGGGTCAGGAATGTCCACCTCTATAGGGGTTCTGGGTTCAGGACGCCCTGCGTGTGCATCCTCATCAAAGGTGATGGTTAAGTCGAGAAATTCTCCTTGTCGCCAGACTGTAATAGATGTAGTTTCTCCTGCTCTATGGTCACGCAAGGCAAATCTCAAAACTTCCATAGAAACAATGATTTCATCATCAAGCGCTGTGATTATATCGCCAGCTTCAATACCTGCATTATCTGCGGCAGAGCCCGGGGTAACCCCTCTAATGAGAACACCCTCTACCCAGTTTAAGGAAGCTGCGTTAGCCGGAGAAACGGTTTGCCCGCTGATGCCTAGGAAAGGCCTACCGGAGAGATAACCGCGCTCAATCAGTTCCACTGCAACATCAATAGCATCATTAATAGGTATTGCAAATCCAATGCCTTCAACATTTCCGCGAACAATTTTGGCTGTTACAATGCCGAGAACTTCACCACTTGTATTGAAGATAGGACCACCTGAGTTGCCTTGGTTTACTGCGGCACTAAATTGGAAAGTGTTTATACTCATACCTTCAACCGAAACCACCCTATCAAGTGCTGAAATAATACCGTCAGTCATGGTATAAACTAAATCTCCAAAAGGATTGCCAATCGCATAGATGGTTTGTCCCACGCGAATATTATCGCTATTTCCAATGTGCACAGGGCTTAATCCGACGGCATCAATTTTTATTACTGCAACATCATTGCTAGTTTCAAAACCGACAACTTCAGCAGTGTAGGATGTTCCGTCATTTAGAATTACATTAATAGGTATATTGTTAACGTGTGCGAGCTCAATAACATGGAAATTGGTTAAGATGAAACCATCGTCTGAGATAATGAAACCTGAACCTGAGACAGGTGTTGTGGCTCCACCAAGTCCAAACATACTTGGAATTTCAGCGTTGATTACAACAACTTGAGAGCGTGCCATGTCAAAAATATCTTCTGCAGGCATTACATCAGCTGTTGCAACTACAGGTGCGGTGACACTTTCATCTTGACGTCTTTCGGGAGCGGTGGCACCCACTGTTACTTGATTGATAACGTTTGGACTAGTAAAATCTCCTCTATCTAGACGATATTCAATAGCTATGTGAGCTACGGCACCACTAAAAAATGCGCAAACAAGTACCAATGCCATTGCTCTTAAAAATCCAACTAACCCTTTACTATTTTTGTCACGAGAACTTGCATTTCGCCCATTTTCGCTTGCACTCTCTATCGGATAAGGTTGGACAAGACCAATGCCGGGCGAGTACATCTCTTCTAGCGCATCATGAGATTCAGTATATACAGGGGTGCTGTAAGGTTGCTCATGGTACATGGCGTGCATTGGTTCACTATAGCTCGAAGGAGCATACGGTTGAGAACCATATTGGGACTCATCATTAATCGGCACATATGAGTGCTGCCCGTAGAAAGATTCATTATAATTTAAACCTATGTCAGATTGATTGTGATGAACATGCTCATCATGTGCATTCGCAGGATAAATGAGTGTATTATGATTTGTCTCGTCTTGAGGAAGCTCATTTAATGGTGCGGTATCCATATATTCTTTTGTTTGGTTTGAATCAGATGCATCTAAATGCAATTTGCTTTCTTCATTATTTGATTGGTTCATATTTTTGCCCTCGAATTCTCAATTTTTGCGAACAATTTCAGGAGTATCTATAATTTATTCTGATACTATAAATATTAATCGATGTTTATGTATATAAAGTTAACAAAATTATAAAAAATTATAAATTCTTATTTATCCTAACCCTTGACATGAGTCTGTATTCAACAATATAATACTTTAATACGTGGTTTGCAAGAAAAAATTATATTAAAGTATATAATGACCATGTTTGACTTTCTAATAGACAAAACAATTACAATTTTATGTCATAAAATTTTGAAAGGAATGATTATTATGGCTTATTTCTTTAAAGAACCTTCGCACACATTCAGCGAGTATTTACTTGTGCCGGGCTATACAGGGGAGGATTGCGTCCCTGATAAAATTAATCTGAGAACTCCATTGGTAAAGCATAAGCGAGGGGAAGAGTCAGAACTCTATATAAATATACCCTTAACCTCAGCTATTATGCAGGCTGTGTCTGATGACAATATGGCTGTTTCGTTAGCGAAAGAAGGTGGACTATCGTTTATCTATTGTTCACAATCTATTGAAAGTCAGGCGGCAATGGTGGCAAAAGCCAAGTCGTATAAGGCTGGATTTGTCCCGAGCGATTCAAATGTAAGCTCTGAAGCTCAACTTTATGACATTTTGGAACTTAAGGAGAAAACCGGTCACTCAACAGTTGCAGTAACATCGGACGGAACAAGTAATGGGCGTCTTGTAGGTCTGGTAACAAGTCGCGATTATCGTGTAAGCCGCATGGATGGTTCGGAGTATGTTAAAGACTTCATGACTCCGATTGAAAGGCTCGTAACAGCTCCCGTCGGCACATCTCTAAAGAAATGCAATGATATTATTTGGGAACATAAGCTCAACTGTTTACCGATAATTGATGATCAAGGTAGATTGACACATATGGTTTTTCGTAAAGACTATGACTCGCATAAAGCAAACCCACTTGAACTATTGGATTCTGATAAAAAATATATTGTTGGTGCTGGAATTAACTCACGAGATTATGCAGAACGTGTCCCTGCTTTGGTTGAAGCTGGAGCAGATGTGCTGTGTATTGACTCATCAGACGGATATACTGTTTGGCAAAAGAACACAATTGATTGGATACGCAAGACCTATGGTGATAAGGTCAAGATAGGTGCAGGCAATGTTGTTGACGGTGATGGATTCCGTTTTCTTGCCGACAGCGGAGCAGACTTCATTAAAGTGGGAATTGGAGGAGGTTCAATTTGTATAACACGTGAGCAAAAAGGTATAGGACGTGGACAAGCAACCTCTGTCATCGAAGTATCAAAAGCGAGAAATGAGTATTTTGAAGAAACCGGAATATATATACCAATTTGCTCTGATGGTGGAATAGTCCACGATTATCACTTTACATTAGCACTAGCTATGGGCGCGGACTTCCTTATGCTTGGTCGATACTTTGCGCGCTTTGACGAAAGTCCGACCAGCCGTGTAAGCATCGGTGGTAGCTATATGAAAGAATATTGGGCAGAAGGTTCTGCACGTGCACGAAACTGGCAACGCTACGATATGGGAGGCTCGAAATCCCTGGCATTTGAAGAAGGCGTTGACTCATATGTACCATATGCGGGCAGCCTGAAGGACAATGTTGCGTTAACACTCGGAAAGATGCGCTCAACAATGAGCAATTGCGGTGCTCAATCAATTTCCGAGTTTCAAGAAAATGCAAAGCTTACACTCATTTCTGCAACATCATTGGTTGAAGGTGGAGCACATGATGTATTGCTTAAAGAGCACGTGACGCAAAGAGGATACTCTCATTCGCAATCGTAGCATATCCGGTTGTGGCAGAAGAAAGCATATTGTAAACTATTTATTCAAATGAAACAGACCAGGCTTTGTAATCTCTACAAAACTTGGTCTGTTGTTGCGTATTTAGTTTTCGCCTTCGAATCTACCACTCTAGGTTTCTTGGGTTTCTATCAATAATGATTCTGGTTATTTCTCCGGTATCCACGGAAAATGAGATTGTGAAGCCGTCTCTAATTGTGCCCCATGTGTAGCTGTTCGACAAAGAGCCTTCTTCTCGTCTTGTATATGACCCAAATGCAGCCATGACTTCATCATATGTTGATTCTGGTGTAATTTCACCCGGCATCACAATGTTGCCAACCCAGTTGTGTGGTGACCATTGAATATATGTCACAAATGCATTAATAGTTGGTTGCTCGACTCTATCGTAGTTTTGGAAATGAGTATTCATTGTTTGGTTTCCATAACGAATGCGTCCACCTGCATTGAATCCACCTGCAGCCATCACATCATTATCACTAATTAATTCCCAACCGTTTTGCAACAGTACACCTATTGGGATTGGTAGTTGATATACAACCCCTTCGAGCTCAACAAAACCTCTTGTGAAATCAACGCCTAATTCTGATGGAGGAGTATATCCTTGTGCAATTTCAGGCAGCTCGCCATCAAACTCAACGCGCTCTCTCTCAACAAAATTAGTCATTGTTATTTCATTAACCAATCCGGTTTCTCTATTTATTCGGATGGAAACATCTGATTGAATAACTAACTGATAGTTCAATGTATAGAAAGTATCTGACTCGCGTTTTTCACTGGGATCACCGTGAACAGCAATGACTTCTTCCATGGTTGAGCCTATGGTAATGCCACCTGCTAGAATGAACTGAGTACCTGAGTTAGCATTACGTTCATCAAATCTGATTCCGCCGACATGAGTTTCATAATATGGAATATAGTTTGGAGTTAGATTAGCAATCGAAACACCAATAGTTTCCCTATTTGCATCAAAGCCAATTTCATCGCCACGCAATAGAGCGTTAATTGTAAATGTTCTGCGGTTTGGACCTAGATCATCAACGGGGTCTGCAAGTTCCCAGCCGCTCTCATAGAATTGCGAATATGGGAAAGGCAATGCAAATACTTCACCATTCAGGCTGAATGCAAAACTGAAAATATCGTCTGGGAGGTCGCCAGGGGCATTAACAACAACTGGTTCTAATTCCTCTTCAGGCTCAGGCTCTTCCTCTTCTATCTCTATTTCAGGCTCTGGTTCGGGTTCAGGCTCGGGTTCTGGAGTGACAACTACTTCCGGTTCGGGTTCCGGAACATACTCTTCCTCCTGATCACATGCAACTAAGCTTAACATAAGAAGCAGAGCGCATATCAACAATGCAGCAATTTTTGCGAATTTTTTCATTTTGAATCTCCTCTTTTTATAATACGAAAATGCAATCTTTATTTTTGCGTTCTGCAGTTAACACTCACAGGGCACAGAAAAAGTTGCATCTTTCACAATGTTTGTAACGTCATCTTTCTATTAGCTAGGATAACGTCAACTTGCACGCGGATGAGAGCGTATCATATTTGAAGAAAAAAGCAAGTGCCTAACCGTAGAATTTTTGTGTGATTTTGTATGACCAAACCACCATATTGTACAGTAGTGATGAAAAGTTTTTTAAAACTCCACAATAAAACAAGTTGTGGCTAACATTTTAGTAACGCATAATTGAGCAATTTGGAAAATTATGTTATACTAATCCCCGTTTAAAAGAGTATTATATTTGCGCGGATATTTTTTGTCAGGCGATGTGACAAAACTGCGGGAATGTCAGTGACCTTTCAAGGTTTTGGCGCATTGCATGGCAGAAAATATACCGCAAAGATTGTATACTTTTAAGTGGGGATTAGTATTAATATGTTTTCATAATTAATTGAACGAATGTGATAGGAGAGCTATGAGTAATAAAGCAATTATTGCAATGAGTGGTGGTGTTGACAGTTCTGTGGCAGCTTATTTGATGAAGGAGCAAGGTTACGACTGCATGGGAATCACCATGAAACTATTTGATAATGACGACATTGGAATCAGCAATGAAAAAGCCTGCTGCTCTATTAAAGATGTTGAAGATGCCAGAAGCGTAGCAAACTCATTGGGAATACCCTTTCATGTATTCAACTTTGCAGGTGATTTCAATGAGCAGGTGATTGACCGATTTATTCATGCATATGAAAATGGAGAGACACCAAATCCTTGCATCGACTGCAATCGCTTCATGAAATTTGAAAAACTAATGACACGTGCAAAACAACTTGATGTTGACTATGTAGTCACAGGACATTATGCACGGATTGAGTATGATGAAAAGTCAGGTCGATATCTCTTAAAAAAGGGCATTGATGAAACTAAAGACCAAAGCTATGCACTACACACCATGACACAAAAACAACTTGCACACACTCATTTTCCACTTGGTGAATTGCGAAAAGATGAGATTCGTGAAATTGCTGCTGAAAAGGGATTCATTAATGCGAAAAAAAGAGATAGCCAAGATATTTGCTTTGTTCGTGATGGTGATTATGTAGGGTTTATTCAGCAATATACAGGAAAAAAGTATAAAGGTGGTAACTTTATCGATGGTAATGGAAAAGTATTAGGAAAGC
Organism: Oscillospiraceae bacterium; assembly: GCA_009785345.1. Taxonomy (GTDB): domain Bacteria; phylum Bacillota; class Clostridia; order Oscillospirales; family Oscillospiraceae; genus WRMH01. Next base: position 45,088 of record WQWL01000005.1, on the reverse strand, counting down.
ACGATGGCTTAATTCGATATACAATCGGTCAGCGAAAGGGTATAGGACTCTCATTTAATAAACCTATGTACGTTGGGGATAAAGATATAGAAAACAACACTGTGACGCTATGCGAAAATGCAAAACTATTTTCGAAGTCACTCACAGCGAGAGACTTTAATTGGATTTCATGCGAGCAGCCTGAGGAGCCTATACGTGTGAAAGCTAAGATAAGATATAATCAGAAGGAACGATGGGCAACAGCAAAACAGACACCAAGTGGGTTGGTGTCTGTAGAGTTTGATGAGCCACAACGAGCCATCGCAAAAGGGCAGGCTGTTGTGCTATATGATGGAGACGTAGTAGTTGGTGGCGGGACTATCTGCTAACGTTTTAGCAACACATCTCTTTCGTACTCCATAATTGCATCATACCACTCTGCTCCGGCAGGGACATTTTGCGTTTCGCAATAATAGTCCCAGATATCGCCAAATGGCATGGACTTGAGTTCTTCTTGTAACACAAACAGTTTGGTGAAATCTCCTTGATCTTGCAAATTGCGTAGCATTTCGTGAGGTTGAAGGGCAGCATAGAGCAATGCTTTTTGTACGTTTCTTGTGCCAATAACCCATGCTGCGACTCTGTTGATAGATGCATCAAAAAAGTCGAGTCCGATAAGCACTTTGTCGAGTGCATCATGCCGGAATATTTCTTTGCATATTTCCTTTAACTCATCATCTAATGCCACAACATGATCAGAATCCCAACGAACAGGGCGTGTGACGTGAAGTGGAAGCTTATCAAAATAGGTCAGTAGGCTAGAAATTTTATCGCTAACCATTTCAGTCGGATGATAATGACCATTATCAAGTAAATTATACACCCAAGGATGTTTAGCGGCGTAAGCTAAATAGAATTCGTTTGAACCCACAGTATAGGATTCAACTCCAATTCCGAAAACCTTACTCTCAACGCAATCAATGACTCCATCAAGGCGTTTTGCATAGATTTGGTCAAGGCTATCTTTCAGTCGTAATCTCGGTCCCAGACGATCTGCAGGAACATCCTTAAATCCATCCGGAATCCAGAGGTTGTTGACGACAGGTTCGCCCAATGCCTTTGCAAAACTGGCAGCAACCTCACGGCTGGCAATACCATGGCGAATCCAGAACTGGCGTATTTCTTCATCCGGGCTTGATAATGTGAGTCCGTCTTTTACTTTGGGATGGCTAAAGAAAGTAGGATTAAAGTCTAACCCGATACCCGCATCTTTGGCAAATGAAACCCACCCTTCAAAATGCTCAGGCTTCAATTTGTCACGCTCTACGTTCTCACCATTTAACAGGGAATAAATGGCATGCAGGCTGAGTCTTTTCTTGCCGGGAATATAAGAAATTGCTTTTCTAAAATCAGCCATTAACTCTTCGGGGTTTCCGGCTCGACCTGGATAATTTCCTGTGACTTGAATTCCGCCTGATAGAGATTCTTCAGAAGACTCAAAGCCTTGTATATCGTCTCCTTGCCAACAATGTATACTTATGGGCACAGAGGCTAAACGTTTGACCACTGCATCTACATCAATCCCCAAAGCCTCATATCGTTTTTTAGTTTGTACATAACGTTCCATATCTTTCCCCTATCTTTTCTTCGCCTCTTTTTGGCGATATGATTCTGCCTCCCAAGATGCAATGAAATTAATTAAATCTTCAGCAAGAGGTTGTGCTCCTCCAAAGTTTTTTGCATATACAGCAATATTGACAGCATTTAGGAATACTTCAATTGCTAGACTTACATCTTTTTCAGTTTGCCCAAGAGCAAATATTCCCATGTCTTCTACTAAGAGAATTTTACCAGACAGGTCATCACTTAGCTCAGAAAGGCACTCAACATATGTTGGGTATGCTCCGCAATACACGATTTGATCCGGAGTAAACGGCAACAATAAATCTTTTGCAGCATCAATATTTTTCAAATATTCTAAAATTTGCGGATTTGTGCGAAATTCAACATGAGAAAAACCAGTTTTTTCTTTGATTTGTGTGATTATACTTTTGTCGATTACAGTTGAATATTCTTGATTCGGAGAATAGAGCACAACTGACTGCAGTTTGTTAATGGACTCAGTTATGAGAGTTTCAATTTCTGCTTCTGTATCAGCCGCAACAAATATACCGTGGTTTTCAAGGAATGCAAGTTGCACATATTTGTCGGTTTTTGCGTTATACTCACGCAGTACATCATAACATAACTTTCCTAACACATATCCGGGTCGAGTTGCAGGCACCCATGCCACACTTTCGCCAAATAACTCTTTTAACTTTGATTCTCCTGCCTTGCCACAGGTAAGACCATTTGCAAGTGCAGGATGCAGGTGAACTACGTATCTTTGTGGGAAAAGGTTGTGTAACAAAGCCTCTACACTCGGGCGTCTGGTTTCTCCGGGTATGGTTCGAGCAGCCATAACATCGGCTAAAAAAGCCGCTTCACGCCCCTTGTCATCAACCGGATACTCTTTTTCAAGTGTTGCATCTAATGCTGTGCGAGATACAGGAACAAAGCCATCTTCGCCAATTGTTGCGAGGCTAGTTCCTGAACATTTAATATATAAAACTTGCTCATTTTTTTCTGAAGTGTTGCCACCACCGCCAAGAACAAGTTCGGGATCTTTTCCGTATTTGTTTGAAAGCTTAATGAGCCCTGAAAGATTCATATGAACGGTTTCCTTTCCTACACATTATTATGCTAATAGTATTCTGATATTTTACCATGCATTCTACTCGAATTCAGGGCTTGCCAGTAGTATTGTAAATGTTTACACTAGGCAAGCCCTATCATTCTTAATCTAAGTGGAACATGAGCGGCAAGTCCTTTGCCACCGGACTGTTATCCGGATTGACTTCCATAATATCTGCCATGAAATCCCACCATTTGCGGTTTATTGCGGTGTCAGCGCCTTGACTCCAGCGCATTTCGTCTTCAATCTCGATGTAGCCAAAGAGGGTGTTGGTCTCTATGTCTAAGAAAATGGAGTAATTTTTACCACCATGTTCATGAATCATATCGATCATTTCGGGCCAAAGCTCATTATGACGCTTTTCGTACTCTGCGGATTGCCCGGGATTGAGCTGCATCTTAAAACCTTTAATCAAACTACATATTCCTTCCTATTTGGTTTATAAGGATGTTGACTTAGTGGAAAATCATCCTTTTAAGGAAATCCCCTACGGGTCATATCAACGTATTGATACGGAGAGGTGTAGGGGAATATGCCATATCATTTTACGAATAACTTACGACAACACCACCGCGATTGGCATACATTGTGCCGATTCCACCGGCTTTGCAGATAAGGGCTTCAGCGATGTCACAGGTTTCCTTTAATTTATTTATGATGTAATCAGCGCGTTCTTTGGCGAAGCAATGTGTAATAACAAGCATTGGAATTTCGCCCTTGCTTGTTTTTTGTGCGTGCTCGGAAATTATATGCACCATTTTGTTCAAGGCTTGCGTCATACTGAGAGCTTGGGTTACCTTTGCAATTGTACCTTCTTTTGTGCCGCCCATAACGAGCTTTAACTTCAATGTGTTTGTAACTGCCGCTTGTAGAGCACTCATTCTGCCACTTTTACGTAAGATTTCTAAATCTTCTAATACGAACATGGTGCCCGCATCCTCGATGAATGCCTCTCCTTGCGCCACAACCTCAGCAAATGGAAGCCCGCTTTCAGCAAGTTCTTTGATTTTTTCGCAGATGAGAACTTGACCTGCACAGGCTGTTTTAGAATTAAAGACATGGATATTTTTCCCGGGATTTTCTTCCAAATATATTTCCTTGCCCTGTAGAGCACTGTTGTAGGTTCCACTAATTTCCTTAGATAAGGTTACAACATAAAGGTCATCTTCAAGCCCTTCATAACTATCCGCAAAAACACCCGGTGCCGGACAAGAAGACTTTGGACCGACTGATGATACAGAGATTTCATTTAGAAGCGTCTCTGAACTTAGCCCCTCTTCGTCTGTAATTGTTTTTTCTCCCAAGTTTATATACAGTGGGATGCGGGTTAACCAATTCTGTACCTTATTCTCCGGGAGATCACAAGCGCTATCTGTTATAATTCTGTAATTCAATTGATTTCTCCTTTTATATAAGTGTGTTTGTCTAATTAACAATCTTTGCTACACATTATATCTTTTGCGCTTCAAAGTCAAGGCAGAAATTGTAAATTCTTCCGAAAAGATAGTATACTTTTAAATGGGAATCAGTATTAATGTCACCGCTCATAAATACCGACTTTAATAAAGCTTCGCCCTTTGCGCGATATGCCACCGATTTCAAGTAATTTTACGCGTCCCATTCCTCGAACAGAGAGTAGGGAGTTTTCACCGACCTCTCTATCATTTTTCTCACAAATTTGATGATTGAGGCTCACTTGTTTCGTGGCAATTAATTCCGTCGCTTTTGTGCGAGAGACCCCGAACGCTGCAGATAAAACAGCGTCCAATCTTAATGATGCCACGGTACAGGTTTTGATGGTTAGATCTTCCTCACAATCAGGGATTTCATCAAGACCAACTTGGGAAATCTGTAAACCTACACGACCTGCTTTGGTGAAGTTTTCGGTGATGAATGTAGCCATTTCCGGCAGACAAATAAACAAGGAGAAGCTTTCGTCGACAACAATATCGCCGAGAGCTTCTCGCTTTATGCCAAGTGCCATAAGGGCACCCAAAATATCACGGTGACCGAGTGTGTCTTGAACACGGTAAGATATTTTGAGTGCTGTAAACAGTTTGGTGCGTTCACATTCGCCCCAATCAGGGTTCGTGAAAATTGCACGAGTACGTTCAGCACCATCAAAACCGCCGTAAAAACAGAGAGATACATCACGCCTATGTGTAAAGTGTTCGACGACATTCGTGGCATCTGCGGGTGTGAGAAACTTCGAAGCAGCAACACCTATCTTGATGGCTTTAGTTGCCAAATCATCCATGCGAGCTATGAGGATATTGCTGTCGCCTATCATAAGTCACACCTTCCTGCATTTTATCACGAGCAGACATTTCTTGTTGGGAAGAGAGTTTCTCATTTATTTCCGGCGAGCCTTGAATTTGCGGATCTGAACAATCAGCTCTTTCAAAATGTTGCGACCATAGTCAATATTCAGGGCTTCCAATATAGCTCTGGCGTCCTGTTCTTGGATATTCCGCTCCAGACGACCAATATGTTTGAAGAAAAGATTGAACGCAACTTCAGAGGACGTGACACCTTTCTGGTTTACGAGGTCAAGTATTGCACGATTCTTTGGTATGCTTTGTATAAGCTCGCGATTCAAACGATTAACTGATGCCCGTTGAATTTTTCCGCCTATGCCATATTCACTAATGATAAAATCATAATCCGGTGTATCATGTGCATCGCCCATGACCTCGAGATCGCTTTCAATATCTGTAGTGATTTGCTCTCCGGTACCCAGGTCAACAGCATTGCCTACAGTAATATTACCACAAGAATCTGTTGTATCATTCTTAACAATTCCTCTACTGCCGAATTTAACACTTTTTAGCTTCAGTACAGCTTCTTCATATAGTGGCATATAGTCAAGATTTTTAAACTTTGCAGATGGTCCGTATGCGACCGGTCTGCCAGAGCGCTTATCTTTTGTAAAAGAGTAAACCTCTTGTGTTTCCAAATCTACAAGTCGAATTGCAGAGCCGCCTTTTGCTAGCTTGTATTTGTAGGCTCCAAAATTGCCACAGTTTAATTCAACCATCTTGGTTCGTACTATTTTCATTGGTGCTTTCATGTATTGTCTCCTTTAAGTTTGTATGGTACAAATATTGACATATTGTACCATACTGCTTTATATTTTTCTATAAATATTTAACTTTAAGAAAGACATTCATTATTGTGCGAATGTTTCTGCAATATTTCAAATCCTACGAGGACGCTCCTCTAATCATCCCACTCAAACTTAATAACAGCTCCCGTGTCAACATTTATATACATCTCTACTAAGGGCAATCTGCCACCTTCCACTCTGAATAACAATTCCCATACCCACTGACCATGCTCCCAATCGATACCGGAATCGCTACGGAACGTACCTGTGTGCCCACGTCTTGCTAGTTCTTCGTAGCCGATTTCAATAGCACGCTCTAGTGAGATTGCCGGATTAGATGGTCTGCTTCCACGCTGGCTGCTACTGGTGCCGGAACTTGAAGAAGCTGAGGATTGATCCACGTTAACAGAATTTGTTCCATTGGGAAATTTTAGAAATTCTCCTGTGTTCACATCAACATAAAACTCATAGCTTCTGCCACGTCCATCAAATTCGACGCTCCACACCCATGTGTTGCTTTCCCTGTCCATGTAAATATAGTCGAATGCTGCAGATGTAACGCCAATGGATATGAGGTGGTCACGAGCTAGCTCTGTGGCTCTTTGTGCGGAGATTGGTGGATCAACAGGACCACCGGCTTGTGCAGGGAATCTTGGGGTAACGGTGGAAGGGACGGTTATATTTGCGTCGGTTTGTTGAATTTGCATTGGCTCTGTGTTTTGTAACGGTGTAGGTGTTGGTTCTGGATTGTATGGTAGTGTTGGCAAAGGTGTCGGTTCAGGGATGAAAGTCGAAACGGCGACTTCATCGTGAGGCATTGTAGTTGCAGATATTGCTGGTTGATGTGGTGTACCTGTATGACGAGAAAGGATGGAGGCTGTGATGAATGATGTAGCTGCGACTATTGCAACTACAGTAAGAAGTGCCGCCGCTCCAATTAGAACCTTTGTCGATCTTTTCTGAAAAGGATTAACACCATTGTTTTGCTGTTTTGTTTCGGGTTGCGGTGCTGTATCTCCTACAAGAGATTTCATGCAATATAGACAGAATGCAATTTTTACCGGTAAATCTTCTCCACAGTATGGACACTTTTTTGTTGCCCCTGTTACAGCTATCTCATTACTTTGCTTTGATTCTCTTTGCTCCACAATGCCAGGTGTTTGTTTTGAAGTTTTGTTGTTTTTCCTCATTGTAAGATATCCTCCTAACTATTATTTGCTGTGACAAATAACAGTATAGTGCAAGTGAACTCAGATGTCCTATGCAGGCTGCTTAGTATTCGAAATTAAATTTCTTTAGGTAGGTCATTCTTTAATTCTGTGACATTTTGATAACGTTTGTTTGGATCAAGCTGCGTACATTTATCGATAGTTTTTGTCAATCGCCCTTGATAAAAAAGCTTTGACGGATATTCTTTTGTTAACATTACGTTCATTAGTATGCCCAATGCATATATATCGACACGTCTGTCAGATTGTGCAATCCCAAACTGCTCAGGAGCGGCATAACCTGCGGTTCCCAAAGCCTGAGTGTCTTGTGATCTGTGTGGCTTGTATATTTTTGCGGCACTATAATCAATCAGTTTCACTATGCCACTATTGTCAATCATTACATTTTCAGGCTTAATATCACGATGCACAATTCCATTTTCATGCAATATATCCAGAGCATCACACAGGGAGGAGATAATAGTGATGACCCCGCTTTCTTTATATAAACCACTATCTAATATGTCACTAATCGTGAGACCTTCAATATATTCTTCTAGAATTGTAACCGTGTCATTGTCGAAAATGACTTCATAGATTTTCGGGATGTTGGGGTGAGGGAGCGCATGCAAAATCTTATAGGTACTATCAGTTCCACGATAAACGCGTTTGATGATGTTGCGTCCATGCATTTTGTGACGAAGTTGCGAAACTTCACCCATGTCGCCGGAGCTACATATTCGAACAAGGCTATATTGCTCGTTGAGCGTATTGAAAAACCATTCGTTCATATACCACACCTTCTCGCGTTGTGTAAAAAATTGAAGCAAATCACTAGTGTTCTGTATTCTCTAAAGGTTTGCAAATTTTAAACGACGCAGACCACTAGTTTAATGTGCTTTCATCGTTATCGTACAGAGTCTCATTGATTGCAATAATGCTTTGCCTTTTTTCAAACCCGAACAAAATAATACTGTCTCGCTTATTTTTAGGATACAAGGGAGCAAAACCGGCATATTTTAATAGCTGGTTTGTTTCTATCGTATCAAGTTCCATCCCAAGACACAGGCAAAGAAGTTTATCTCTAGAAGGCACACGCTTTCCGGAAAAAATTTGATAAGCATATATTTCGTTTATCTCGGCACGTCTAATTACGTTTGCTTTGACAAGACCCTTTTTTGCACAAAGGCGATTGATGTGTTCTGACAACTCACCTTCAACCAAAAAACGGTTATTATGTTCCATATAGCTGTTGATGCTCTCAGAATTAGATAGTGCTCGCATCAATTCAATTGTTGGTTTGTCTGACATAGTATCACCTTGTATAATCTGTGCAGCAATCGTGAAAACCCGATTGCCACGCACCCGCTAGTGTTTAGAAAATTTCTATGTGTTAATTATAAATCATGAAAACAAAGATTGCAAAAAAAATTGCACCTACTAAAAATGTGTAAATGCATAATATTTATGTTAAAATCAGTAACATCAGTATATATTACATTTTAAGTAATTATTTTTGGAGGTTATGTATGTCAAAATTTAAATGGGCTATTCTTGGTCCCGGAGCCATAGCAAATAAATTTGCTGACGATCTTACGATCGTACCAGACGCTGAACTATATGCCGTTGGTTCACGTAATGTAGAGAGAGCCGACGATTTTGCAAAAAAATACAATATCCCAAAGGCTTATGGTAGCTATGAGGAAATGGTCAAAGACAAAGAAATCGATTGTGTGTATATCAGCACACCACATCCTATGCATATCGACGCTGCTTTACTTTGCATAGATAACGGGTTGAATGTACTGTGTGAAAAGCCATTCGCAATGAATAAAAAAGAAGCTCAAGCAATGATTGACGCTGCGCAGAAGAAGGGCGTATTTATAATGGAAGCACATTGGACACGCTTTCTTCCCGCAATTCGTAAAACTGTGAGCTGGATAAAAAATGGCAAAATCGGTGATGTCCGCATGATCCATTGCGACTTTTCGTTCCGCGCAGATTTTGATCCCGAATCACGTCTTCTAAAGAAAGAGCTAGGTGGTGGTGGTCTTCTTGACGTTGGTTGTTACACACTTAGCATGGCAACCATGATTTTTGGCAACAATCCTGATGTTATTACAAGCGTTGGGGATATGGGTGCGACTGGAGTTGATGAGCAGACGGCTATGCTTCTTAAATATGGTGGCGGGCAGATAGCTGTACTATCGTGCGGTGTCCGAACAAGTACATATCATACTTTAAATGTTTTTGGCGAAAGAGGAAGTATAAATATTAACGGTTTTTGGTGTGCTGACAGTGCTACACTAAAAGTTGATGGAGAAGAACCTGTTACATTCACTGAAAAAGAAGGCAATGGATATAATTATGAGGCTATTGCGGTAATGGAAGCTATCCATGCAGGCAAAAAGGAAAGCAACCTAATGACTCACGCAGAAACACTGGCGATTGCAGAGTTAAGTGATACTATACGTGAGCAGTTGGGGTTAAGATACCTTTCGGAAACCTCTATTTAATGGTGTCAAAACTTTCATCATTGGGCAATATGACAGCGACAGGTATGCCGAGTTCTTCTAAGTAGGCAATAACCATACTTAAAACCTTTTTCGAGAGCGTAATTTGCAATATTGACTTTTTCAATGTTAGTGCTACATACGGATAGTCGTCTGTTTAAGGCTTTTGTCTTTTCTTGACAGGCAACCATATTTCAAACTTAGTATTTAATATATTTTCGGGGTCAGTCTTAATTTTCAATAAATTGTCGGTTGAATGTATAAAGTGTACTTCCGGAGCTTCGGTAAGTTCATAGCCGGAGGTGGGCAACCATTGGGTATATATGCGTTTAATTTGCGTTTCCATTCCTATCAACTCCTATCAACACTCATATTATAATTTGTCTCGAAACACAAACCCTCTCTATTTTTATCACAGAAAAGAGAGGTCGTACAAACGCATTATACTTTTTGTTCTCGAAATGCGCAAAAATAGAAGCCTGCTCGGACAGTCGGAACGGTGGTATATGTGTGATGGCTCTGTATTTGGGAATGACTAAAGCCACACCATAAATTTAGATGTGGCTTAGATAACTTATGTGAAACATATTATTTGCAACCGCTTTTGTTGTATTAACGCAAATGACAACCCTTTTTCAAATCAAGAGTTGTCATTTGGGTACGATTGGCACGCCCGATGCGATTCGAACGCACGACCTTCAGAGTCGGAGTCTGACACTCTATCCAGCTGAGCTACGGGCGCATATTGCATATCACATTAATCGTGAAATGCTATGTAATGTTAGCATACCATAATCTAAAATGCAAATATTACAAATTTCGTTTAAAACTGACGCAAATTATAGTCAATTTAATATTCAATCAGTGAATAGTCAATGCAACTTTCCGTTTACATTCTCTCTATAATATGATAGTATTTCCAATGGTCAATGGCAAACTTTATACATATATCACTTGTCATACTAATTTTCATAAATACTTAAGGAATAAAACAATATGCTTGAAAGGCTAAAGTCAATCGAAGAAAAATATACCATTCTTGAAGAACGGATGCAAGACCCGGAAGTTTACTCCGACCCTGCGCTCTATGCAAAAGTTGCGCGTGAACAAAAAGAGATTCAACCCGTCGTCGAAGCCTACAGGCGCTACAATAAAGCACAAAGCGATATGGATGGTGCACGTGAACTCATGAGTGATCCTGATTTTAAGGAAATCGCACAAGAAGAGTTTGAGACAGCACAAGCTGAAAAGGAAAAAATTAGCGAAGAATTAAAGTTTCTATTATTACCTCGTGACCCTAACGATGATAAAAACGTCATTATTGAAATACGTGGTGGTGCAGGCGGCGATGAAGCCGCACTATTTGCTTATAATCTATACCGCATGTACACAATGTACGCTGAATCCAAAAAATGGAAATCAGAAATTGCAAACTTAAACGACACAGAATTAGGCGGAATCAAAGAAGTTAGCTTTATCATTGAAGGTGATGGAGCATATTCACGTTTGAAGTTTGAAAGTGGTGTGCACCGTGTCCAGCGTGTGCCTGAAACAGAAGCATCAGGAAGAATTCACACGAGTACTGTTACCGTCGCTGTTCTCCCGGAAGTCGAGGAAGTCGATTTCGAAATAAATCCATCTGATTTGAGTATCGACACTTTTCGTGCGAGTGGCGCAGGTGGACAGCACGTTAACAAAACAGAATCGGCAATCCGCATTACTCATGTTCCCACAGGTACAGTAGTTGAATGTCAGGACGAACGCAGCCAACATAAAAATCGCGAACGTGCAATGAAAATTCTTGCGTCACGGCTCTACGAAGAAGAACGCCGTCGTCAAGCAGCTGAACTTGCTGCAGAACGTAAAAGTCAAGTGGGAACCGGCGACCGCTCTGAACGCATACGTACATATAATTATCCACAAGGTCGCATGACAGACCATCGAATTGGATTAACACTATATAAACTTGAGCAAATATTAAACGGTGCTCTTGATGAAGTTGTTGACGCACTTATCATGGCAGATAGAGCTGAAAAATTGAAAGTTACAGAATCAGAAGGTTAATGACCAACCCTTTTAATGGTCGTTTTATACTTAGCGAAATTTGAGAGGAATGGTCATTAATATGCTCATCATTGGTATAACAGGAGGTTCCGGTGCTGGGAAAACATCCGCAGTTATGGCACTCGAAACACTCGGTGCAAAGGCTATTGACTGCGATATCTTATACCATGAGATGCTTCAAACTGACAAAAATCTCACAGATGAAATAACCGGAAATTTCGAAAAGATTTTGACTAATGGCAAAATGGATCGTAAGAAGCTCGGTGCGATTGTTTTCAATAATTCGGATGCCTTATTGAAGTTAAATAAAATTACTCACAAGTTTATTACGATGGAACTTGAAAGACGCATTAGCTCCTTCAAGTCTGAAGGTGTCGATATAATTGCAATTGATGCCATAGCTCTGATTGAAAGCGGGTTGAGTGATACATGCAATGTGGTTGTGGGCATCATTGCTCCTGTAGATAGGCGTGTGTCTCGAATAATCAAAAGAGACGGGTTAACAAGAGAACAAGCATTAACAAGGATCAATGCTCAAAAGCCGGAGAGTTTCTTCAGAGGAAATTGTGATTTTATTGTAGAAAATGCATTTGACACACCGACGGCTTTTGAAGATTATTGCAAAAACTACTTTAAGCACATAATTGATTCAATTGCATGTAGCTAACAAGGCCACAAACGTTAAATTTTTGATTTCAAATATTTTATAGAATAAAAGGGGTATTTTTAATGAGTAACAGAATTGAATTACGAAATAAAATCGACGATTGGTTTGCTGCAAATTCAGATAACATGATTAATGATCTTGGAAAGTTAATTGAAATTAAAAGCATTTGTAGCGAAGCAAAAGAGGGCGCTCCATATGGCGTGAAATCTCGTGCCGTATTGACCCTTGCACAAAAAATGTTTGAAGAACGTGGTTTTGATGTCGATGTATTCGAAGATATGATGATAACTGCACATTATGGTCCGTCACCTGCATTGATGGGCATTCTGGCTCACCTTGATATTGTAGCAGTCGGCGATGGTTGGAGTAGCGATCCATTCAAACTAACCCTTAGAGATGGAAAACTCTATGGTCGTGGTGTTATAGACAATAAGGGACCATCTATTGCTGCAATGTATGCAATGTATTGCGTTCGCGATATTTATCCTGAGCTTGCCCACGGCATTCAAGTCATACTTGGCTCAGGTGAGGAAACAGGATTTGATGATGTCACTCAATATCTGAAAAAGAATACACCTCCTCCAAATGTTTTTACTCCTGATGCAGAATACGCGGTAGTTAACATCGAAAAAGGTCGCTTTATGCCTGTTTTCGGCGCGAAATGGGAAGAAAACTCTGCTCTTCCACGTGTTCTTTCGATCATTGGCGGTAAAACTGCAAACATTGTACCGGATTGCGCAGAAGCCAATATAGAAGGTTTCACAATGGATGTTGTAGAGCAATTTTGTAAAGAGTACTCAGAAAAAACTGACGTTTCTCTTTCTGCAATGCTAAATGGTAGTTCTGTCCGGATTATCGCAGAAGGCAAAGCTTCACATGCAAGTATGCCGGAACGTGGAAACAATGCACAGACCGCTCTACTCGAGATGCTTGCAGCAATGCCGTTTGCCAACAGTGAGTCTTATGAGTATCTATGTAAATTGAATAGACTGTTCCCCCATGGCGATGGTCATGGTACTGCTCTGGGTATTGATATGGAAGATGAAAAAACGGGCAGAATCACTGTCAACTTCGGTGTGCTAGACTTTAGTGAACATGAGTTTTCTGGGAACTTTGACAGCAGAACTCCAGGTTGTGCCGATAAAGTTGATCTTGTCGAAATGACTCGCTCTGCTTTTAAATGCGAAAACATAAATGTCACATATCACGAAATCACAGGATGTCACCATACTCCCGAAGAGACACCTTTTGTGCAAAAGCTATTAAATCTCTATGAAGAATACACAGGTCAGCCGGGCAAATGTGTTTCTATGGGTGGCTTAACATATGTTCATGACATTGAGGGTGGTGTAGCCTTTGGATGTGTCATGCCTGGCGATGATAACAATGTGCACGGTATTGATGAATACATTAGCGTTGATCAATTGATATTAAGTGCCAAAATGTTTACTCAAGCAATAATAGATATGTGTAGTAATGAGTAAATAGATGTTTTTAATATTGACACGAAACGACTCCTCCCGTTGTTCGGTCGTTTCGTGTCAAAAATTGACGAAAGAATGGTCGTTTATCATGCCTAAGAAGTCCGCTAAAAAGTCTATGTTTTCTAAAAACATGGCAAAATTGCGACAAGAAAAAGGTCTTAGTCAAAGACAAGCATCTGCTGAACTTGGTATTTCCCAAGCCTTATTATCCCATTATGAAAATGATACACGAGAGCCAAAACTTGAATTTATTATAAAAGTTTGTGATTTTTACGCAGTTACCACTGACTTTATTCTTGGGCGAACCTCAGAACGTGCTGACGGCTCTTCACGTTTGTGCACACAGGTGTGTGAGGCAATCGATATGATTGAAGAGCTAAGAGAGGCAGAGTCAAACATTATTCAAAAACTAAAAGCATTAACAGAAAATTAATACTTGCATAGTCATTTACAGAACGGAGTACCGCAATAATGCAAAACAATCAGGACAAAATACGTAATTTCTCTATTATCGCACACATTGATCATGGCAAGTCCACGCTTGCCGACAGACTTCTCGAAAGATGTGGTGCGATTGACGCTCACGACATGGAAGAGCAAATACTTGATAGTATGGATCTTGAACGTGAACGTGGTATAACAATAAAAGCTCGCGCTGTCGGACTTACATATAAGGCAAAAGATGGCGAACAGTATGTGTTGAATCTTATTGACACCCCTGGACATGTTGACTTTAATTACGAAGTGTCTCGTTCCCTTGCTGCATGTGAAGGTGCTATACTTGTTGTCGATGCCGCACAAGGAGTAGAAGCACAAACACTTGCCAATACATATCTAGCACTTGACCACAATCTTGAAATATTGCCTGTAATAAACAAGATTGATTTGCCTGCTGCCGATCCGCAGCGTGTAAAAAAAGAAGTTGAGGATATAATTGGTATCCCTGCGGAAGATGCGCCGGAGATCTCTGCAAAACGAGGAATAGGTATTGATAATGTTTTGGAGCGAATTGTTTCTGATATTCCTCCTCCAAAAGGCGACCCGAAAGAACCGCTCAGAGCTTTGATTTTTGACAGTCAATATGATGTGTATAAAGGTGTTATTGTATATATTCGCATCGTAAGTGGAGAGCTACATGAAGATAGTGATATAAAACTCATGTCCAGCGGAGCAGAGTATAAAATAGTTGAACTTGGACACATGCGCCCTATAGGTATGGAACCATGTGATGTGCTTTCTGTGGGTGATGTAGGATATTTCACAGCAAGCATAAAAAATGTTGGTGATACAACCGTTGGTGACACCGTTACAACGATTGCCAGACCGGCTGAAGAGCCGCTCTCCGGATATAAAAAAGTGCAATCCATGGTGTTTTCCGGTTTATATACATCAGATGGTGCAAAGTATCCGGATTTGCGTGATGCCCTTGAAAAACTAAAACTTAACGATGCCGCACTCACATATGAGCCTGAATCTTCTGCTGCTCTTGGTTTTGGATTTAGATGTGGATTTCTTGGTCTTTTACATATGGAAATTATTGGCGAAAGACTCGAACGTGAATATAATCTTGACCTAATCATGACCGCTCCTAGTGTTATCTATCGTATAACAAGAGCCGATGGGCAAGTAACATATGTGGACAATCCGCTTAACTATCCCGATCCGGCAACTATAGAAATGGCTGAAGAACCCTTTATCAAAGCGTCAATAATTTGTCCTCCTGACTATGTCGGAAGTATAATGGATCTATGCCAAGACAGACGTGGTGAATATAAAGAGATGGTTTATCTTGAGGAAACTCGGGTAGAATTGCATTATGAACTGCCATTAAACGAAGTTATTTATGATTTCTTTGACGCTCTAAAATCTCGTAGCCGAGGCTATGCATCACTAGATTATGATTTCTTAGGTTACCGTAAATCCAACCTTGTAAGGCTCGACGTGTTGTTAAATAATGAAATTGTCGATGCACTGTCATTTATTGTACATAGAGACAAAGCATATGCCCGGGGACGCAAGATTGTTGAAAAACTCAAAGAAAACATTCCACGCCAACTATTTGAAGTGCCTGTTCAAGCCGCTATAGGCGGAAAAATCATTGCGAGAGAGACCATTCGTGCACTCCGTAAAGATGTACTTGCAAAATGCTATGGTGGTGACATCACACGTAAGAAAAAATTGCTTGAGAAGCAAAAAGAAGGTAAAAAGCGTATGCGTAGCTTAGGAAGTGTCGATGTACCACAAGATGCTTTCATGGCAGTATTAAAGCTAGACGAATAGAGAAATGGAAAACCGTAAATTAATGCACGAAATGACCATACTTACCCATGGCTTTTTCGTGACTGAGCACTGTGAAAGGAATGGTCATAGTAATGAGACTTTATAATACAATGAAAATGGAAAAAGAAGATTTTATCCCCATTGAGCCGGGCAAAATAAAAATGTATGCATGTGGCCCAACAGTGTATAATTTTTTCCATGTCGGTAATGCTCGACCACTAATCATGTTTGATGTATTACGTCGTTATTTTGAATATCGCGGCTTTGATGTGACGTATGTGCAAAACTTCACCGATATAGATGACAAGATAATTAATCGTGCCAACGAAGAAGGCATATCTAGTCGAGAACTCACAGAAAAATATATAAATGAATATTGGACTGATGCACATGGTCTCGGTGTACGTGATGCTACATTCCATCCAAAAGCAACTGAGAACATCAATGAGATAATTGACTTAATTTCAACATTGATTGAGAAAGGTTTTGCTTATCAAAGTGGGAGTGATGTCTATTATCGCACCTCCGCTTTTCCCGAGTACGGAAAACTTTCTCATCAGCCTTTAGAAGAGCTTCAAATGGGAGCACGCGTTGATGTAACTGAGGTTAAAGAAAATCCTGTTGACTTCGCACTATGGAAAGGTGCAAAACCTGACGAACCATTTTGGGATTCTCCTTGGGGAAAAGGCAGACCCGGTTGGCATATCGAGTGTTCTGCGATGGTTAGCAGATACTTGGGCAAAACCATTGATATTCATTGTGGTGGACAGGACTTGACTTTCCCTCATCACGAAAATGAAATAGCGCAATCAGAAGGTGCAAACGACTGTGAATTTGTGCGTTATTGGGTTCATAATGGTTTTATTAGTATCAATAAAGAAAAAATGTCAAAGTCAAAAGGCAACTTCTTTACAGTACGAGAAGCTGCCGAAGAGTTCGGATATGAAAATATTCGTATGTTCATGCTTATGAGCCACTATAGGAGCCCGTTAAATTACTCAGGCGATATTCTTCTCCAAGCAAAAAGTGCCCTTGAAAGAATAAAAACTGCTAGAAGCAGTTTAGAGTTTATTAGTGTTAATGGTTCAGGTTCACTATCAAGTAAAGAGTCCACATTCATTTCGACCCTCTCAACTTACCGTGCTAAGTTTATCGAAGCTATGGATGATGATTTTAACACTGCTGATGCGATTTCTGTAATATTTGAACTGGTGCGAGAGAGTAATAGCATCGCCGCTGACCAAAATGCGTCAAGAGAGTTTGCAAATGTCACACTAGAGATGCTTAACGAGTTGATTGATGTCTTAGGGTTAATTTATGGTGAAAGTAACAGTTCTGAGTTAGATTCTGAAATTGAAGCACTAATAGAAAAACGCCAAAATGCGCGTAAGGAAAAAAACTGGGCAGAAGCTGATGCCATAAGAGATGAACTCAGCGAAATGGGCATTATTTTAGAAGACACACCTCAAGGCGTTAAGTATAAACGTCAATAATTGCATCCGGATCGACTTCTATTCGAATTACAGTAACTATAAACCCGTCAATGTTATTGCCTGATATAGTAAACTCACTATTCAGTGGAATTGGCACCTCTGTATCCATTATGAAGTAAATTTCATATACGATTCCGTCATGTTCAAACTCAAATGGCTCTTCAAAAGTATAATTTCTGATTCTCTCAATGTACTCTTCAAGAACCCAATTGTGTTGATGTATTATTATTGAGTGTGGTAGGCTCACAAATCTAAAGTGCCACGGCTCATATGATACTTGGGTAATCTCAAATCTATTTTCCGGATAGCGTCGTATAAAGCCAAAGTCTGCCGAATTTCTGTAGAACCACGCAGTTGCTCCCGTACCGGTGAAAGTACTACGCGTTCCACCAGAATATATTCCAAAATCAACCGCCAGAGCCGTATGATGCTCGCTGTGACCGGGAATTGCAGCCCAGCGAAGAGCTTCCGTACGCCCCATGCGCCTAATAAGATCATCTAAAACTACCTGTTGAGCATTGTGGTTTCGAAACGCACTTATAACTGCGACAGTGGTATTGCCGGTTTCTGCAATAAACGCATACATCATTTCATCTAACTTCCCCACTACAGAACGTTCTAAAAGGTAATTTTGTCCAAGTACTCGAAAATTTGATTCTCTGTGATTTGCTATGTTGACCAAGTCGAGCCTGGCAGGAAGCTCAAATTTGTGTTCGTGGTTTACCAAAACAAGATAGCCACGACTAATATCAGCCTCATCCATCTGCAGAGTGATAATATCATTTTCCAGATTTATAATATTATAATTAGGGTCATCCCATTCATCTTCAGGTTCTGCTTCTTCAAGTTGATGCAACTCGTCTTGATATAAATCATCATCTTCTGAGTTTTTTACATTTTCGTTGTAACTGTCAAATATTGAAATTTCGATAAAAGCTAATGCAGGCTCTGCGTTGCTTTCCGATATTTCTGCAGATCCAAAGAATATAATATAAAAAGTAAAAACTGCTAGTACAATAAGTAGCAGAATTATTGTTATTGGGTATTTCCAAACTTTCAAACGACTTCTCACGTTGCGAAATGTTTCCTTTCTTTTCGACAAAGCACTGTATGCTGGCGACCATTATACCAAAAATAATGAGTTATTAAAATAGTAAGTTTTTTATTGTCGCTCATGCCAGTCATACAAGTCAATTGCTTATCACAGACTAGCCGCAATCAAGCGATATGTAATAGATTTTCGCGTGTGTAACTTCGTTGATATTTCAATATAGCGCTACACACCTACGGCTACACCGCTTGTTTTCTTTGGTAAGCTTATAAGGGTACCTCTAAAAATTCGCGACATATTGCATGTTGGAGACAGATTTTACTTGCATTTTATTAGGCACTCGAGTATAATCATATGGCTATTAATGATGGTGTAACGTTTGCGCCACAGTGTATATCACCGTAGCGTAGTGTTATGATGCAAATGTGAAAGGAATGAACTTTATTATGGATGGTGGCTTTGCAATGATTCCCATGATCTTGGTAATGGTAGGTATATTCTACTTTTTCATGATCAGACCCGAACAAAAGAAAAAGAAAAATCTCGCTGAAATGCGAAGTGCTCTGAAAGCTGGCGACACAATTACAACCATAGGCGGAATACACGGGAAAGTTGTTAATATTGGTGAAGATAAAATCACTTTTGAAACCGGCGAAGACAGGGTACGTATTCAAGTCGCAAAATGGGCAATTTCCACCGTAGGTAAATCAACTGAAGAACCTGCAAAGTAATATTTTCTGTATTCATTATCAAAATCATTCCCCTGCTTATACATAGCGGGGGATTTGTGCCATAATACGATACTATTTTATAATACAGAGGAACGCTGCCAATGGATGTTAATGACCAAAGCTACATAAATCCGGATGAATTTGAGCCGGAACAAAGAAATGAGTCAAAGCTTTCTGGATATAAAAGAGTCTGTGCAAAACTTGGACTGTCAATGATTATCTACTTTGTGTGCAGATCTATTACCGGATTTATTCAAGTATTCTTTAGCAATTTTACAAATTCGCTAGGCGAATCCATAGTCAGCTTGATTAATAACTCTATTGCATTATTATTTATATATGTTATTCCATTATTAGCCACGATGCTCATATTCAACAGTTTCAAATTATATAAGGGCAAGTATCGTGAACTTTATCAAAAGCCCAAGAGACTCGCACGTGCACTAGGCACCTTTCCTGCTTCATATGGCTTAGGTCACGGGGTCGCTATGCTAACATTGCTCGTTTCTCATCTAATAACAAGCAATCTAGGCGTGTCAGGCTACATAGAAGAACTGTTTAGACCATCAACTATGGAAATGCCGACCAATCTTATAAGCATAATTTATCTGGTCTTTATGCTAGTTGTTATAGCTCCACTTTTCGAAGAGTTTTGGTGTAGAGGAATAATGTATGATGCACTCAAGCCATATGGAACCGGCATTGCTATTATCATTTCTTCAGTAATATTTGGATTAATGCATGGTAGCCTATATATGTTCTTTTACACAACAGCATATGGTCTTGCGCTGGGTTATATACGATATGCGACCGGTTCACTTTATACAGTCACCATTCTTCACGCAATAGTAAATGCAATAGCTGCAGGTGCTCTGATTTTATCAACGTTGTCCGAAGCTACGTATCCTGAAAGCCGACTTATAACCACGATTTTCTATATATATGCAATCGCTTTTCTTGCATTATTAGTCGTCGGAGTAATTGTTTTTCTTTCAAAAATACCTGCCATGCGGAAATATAAAATCGAAAATGCTTGGCCTGAAAAAAATCCATGGAAAAAAACAGCTCGATTTTTCGTGTCAATTCCTGTTATAATCATGATGATACTAGCTGCTAATGAGTTTTCGAATTTCATATTAATGAGATTATTTGTATTTTAACAACTATCCTTATTGTTGTTAAATGCATAACGTAAAGAGCTTTGAAAGGACTGCTTATTACATGTTAAAAATCAACGGATTAACCAAAAGTTATGGTGGCTTCTCAGTGCTAAACGGACTCAACATGAGTATCGAAAAGGGCGATATTTATGGGTTTTTGGGCACAAATGGCTGTGGTAAAACAACCACTATGAATATTCTATGCAATATTATACCGAAGGATCATGGGGAGATTATACACGCAAGCGAAGATATGGTAATAGGTTATCTTCCGGAATCTCCTGCCCTATTCGGTTACATGAATAGTTATGAGTACCTCGACTTTATTGCTACATGCTGTGATTATAGTGGCAATATTAAAGAACGTACTGCAGAAGTATTGCATCTGACAGGAATGTCTAATAGTGCAACCAGACGCATAGATGGCTACTCTCGTGGAATGATTCAGCGAATAGGGATTGCTGCTGCATTATATGCAAATCCGGACTTGTTAATTCTCGATGAGCCCACATCTGCACTTGATCCTGAAGGCAGAGCAGAAGTTATGAACATAATAAGTGCTCTATCGGCTTCAGGTTCTACAATCATCCTTTGTACTCATATTTTAGCCGATGTTGAACGTGTAGCTAATAAGGTAGGCATACTTCGAAATGGCGTTATGGCTGTTGAAGGTTATCTCGATGATGTTATTAAAACATTTGGAACCGGAAACTCAATTATAGTTCGCTCACGGCATGCAAACGTAACTGCTAGTGTTTTGCAAGAGATCGATACCATTGGACAGGTGCATATACAACAATACAACGATGTTGTTGTATATGCTAAAGAGGGTATAAGCGAAGCTGAGTTTTTCTACAAGGTTGTAACTACACTAGCAAGCAAGCAAATTGTTCCGGAAGGTGTATGGTTTAACCGACTGACGCTTGAACAAATTTATCTTGGAGTAAACAGCGGTCAATTGCTGCCATATTCTCATACAATGACAGGAGGATATGTACAATGAGCTTACAAACAAAAGCGTGCTTTAAAAAAGAGTTCCTGGCATATCTAAGAACTTATAAGTTTTTGATTATTGCACTTGTTATTTTAGGTTTGGCTGTCTTTTTTCCGCTTTTGATAGTGGGAACCGGTGCTCTTATGTATAACTTAAGCGATTTTTATTACTATGAACTTGATACTGATATTACCGGAATGGTTGAGTTTTTCGGTACCGCTTCCTCCATAGGCGTTTCATCTTCAGTTGAAGCCATTACAGGTATCGGCTTAATTGTAATGATAATACTCATGAATAAAGCTGCAGGTGGCGAGCAGAAAAAACGAGCTATTATCATTCCAAAAAGTGCAGGGTTAAGAAGTTTTTCGTATCTCTTTCCAAAATTCATCATCTATCCTATTTCAGTATTGATAATGTCTATTATTTCAATGTTAGCATCATGGGCGGTTTCATTCCTTATTTTTGAAGTGAACGATTTAATTTTGTCTAGTGTACTAATTTCCGGTGCATTGGCTGGGGTGCACTTGATGTTTTATGCATGTATGCATCTCACACTTGGAACTGCTACAGGCAGAGCCGGAATGAGTGCTGCAGTTTGCATCACAATATCGATGTTTCTACCGTTGATGTTCGCTATGATGGAAATGGATTATATGTTCAATCCATTTGCATTGAACACATTAGCACAAATGCCCCTAGTTAATAACGCAATGTCCATATCTGTACTTACTGATATCGGGATTTCAACTATTTTCGTATTTGGTATTATGATTGCCCTCTTCCTTGTTGCATTGTTTGCACAAAATGCGAAAAAAATAGATAACTCCGGAGATGAAATAAGACTATAAAATTGGATGGTTCCAAAATTGAAAGCTCAAAAAAAACGAATTGATATTATCGACGCGTTGCGTGGTTTTGCCGTTGCATTAATGGTAATCCACCACGCTTTCTACAATGCATGGGCATTTCTTGACGCACCTCTCTGGCTATACCGCAATCCGATATTTAATATACTACAAATTATATTTATTGGTGTTTTTGTTGCTGTTTCAGGTGTGTCGTCACGTTTTTCAAAAGGCAATGTTGAACGTGGCGCAATAGTTCTTGTCATTGCTGTTATAATATCTTATATTACAACTCAAATGGAGATGCCTATAATATTTGGTATTTTGCATTTACTTGGATTTCTCATGATGTTCTATGGTATCACTCGCAAATTTTGGGATAATATACCACGAAAAGTTGCACCCTTCATTTACATTATCTTAATCGTCGTGAGTGCTCTTGTAAGAGCGTTTCTATCGCCAAGCTTTGATAACATAGAGATGCATAATGCTCTTCACAATATACTCAATGACGTACTGTCCGTGCTTGGTTGGAGACAGCCCGGTTTTGTCACTTTCGATTATCAGCCAATTCTGCCGTGGATATTTGTGTTTTTATTTGGTACATGGATTGGAGAATATATACGTGAAAACAAGTTTCCGTCGTGGTTTTATGAAGTAAAAGTTCCTTTTTTTCCCGTTATCGGAAGGAATGCGCTGTTAATATATATCGCACATCAACCAATATTAGTTGGAATTACAATTGGCATAGCTCATTTGCTCGCTTCGAGTGCTTAATCAACTGAAAGGTGTTTCAAAAATGATAAATATAGCTGTACTAGGTTATGGCGTCGTTGGTTCAGGAGTTGTCAGTGTTCTTGACAAGAATGCAGATAGAATAACTCAAAATGCCGCCCAAGAAATAAGCGTGAAGTATATTTTAGACATTAGAGAGTTCTCTGATGATCCATATTCACACTTATTTATCAAAGATTTTGAAATAATTGTTAGTGATCCTGAAGTGCAAATTGTTGTCGAAGCTATTGGTGGCATCGATGCCGCACTTATGTATACTCGACGTTGTCTTGAAATAGGCAAAAGTGTTGTTACATCAAATAAAGAGCTTATTGCTGAACATGGAAGTGAATTGCTTCAGCTTGCAAAGGAGAAAAATGCTAACTATCTCTTTGAAGCAAGCGTGGGAGGCGGAATTCCTGTTATCAGACCACTCACTCAATGCATGACTGCAAATATTATTACCGAAATTTATGGTATACTCAATGGTACCACCAACTATATTTTAACTGATATGGATAAAACAGGTGCTGATTTTTCTGCGTCACTACTTGACGCTCAGAACAAGGGCTATGCAGAAGCTGATCCAACTGCTGATGTCGATGGTCATGATACATGCAGGAAAATCTGTATACTTTCATCTCTCGCATTTGGACAACATGTTTTCCCCTCTCAAGTTCAAACAGAGGGAATAACGGGAGTAACAATAGAAGACTTGCATTATGCCTCTGAATTGGGGTATAAAATAAAGTTGCTTGGTCGTGCACGTGTAGTTGGTGACAAAATTTCTGCATATGTCGCTCCGCATCTTATAAGTAATGACAGTATTCTTGCTGTTGTTGACGGTGTAATGAATGGGGTTGTTGTACGTGGTAATGCTGTAGGTGATGTTGTCTTTTGTGGTGCCGGAGCCGGCAAACTGCCAACAGCAAGCTCTGTTATTGCGGACGTCATAGATGCATCAAAGCACCTTCATGCACAAAAATGGATAAGTTGGAAAACTGGGTATGATGGGTTTGTAAAAAGCCCTATGTTGTTAGATTCTGCATGGTACATTAGAACTGATGCATCTCGCGAAAAAGTTGAAAAAGAGTTTGGCAATGTGATTTTTTCTGAGGGGTCCAGCATAGAAACAGCATTTATGACAGGTGTTATGAACGGAGAAATGATAGACGATATATTAAAGCGTGGAATTTCCGCAAAGTCGCAATTTAGAGTATTAGGAGATCATTAATGGGATTAGTAGTATTGAAGTTTGGTGGAAGCTCTGTTGCAGACACAGAGGCAATACAACGTGTCGCATGGACAATCGCCGAAACCTATTCTGAAGGCAATAATGTTGTCACCGTACTTTCTGCACAAGCAGATACAACCGATGAGCTCATTCGAAAGGCAAAAGAGCTTAATCCAAATCCATCCATGCGTGAGATGGACGTACTATTGTCAACGGGAGAGCAAGCATCTGTTGCCTTGATGGCAATGGCTTTAGAAAAGCTAGGTTTACCTGTAGTTTCTCTTACAGGTTGGCAAATAGGCATGAATACTGATTCAGATTATGGGAGTGCTCGCATTAAATCACTCTCTGCAGAGAGGTTGAAAGCTGAACTCGACCGACGCAGAATTGTCCTGGTTGCCGGATTCCAAGGTGTAAATAAATTTGATGACATAACAACAATCGGACGCGGAGGCTCCGACACAACAGCAGTTGCAATTGCGGTTGCGCTCAATGCTGACCTCTGTAAAATATATACCGATGTTGATGGAGTCTATACTGCCGATCCAAATAAAGTTCCCGGAGCAAAAAAACTCGACGAGATCACATATGACGAAATGATTGAATTGGCATCATTAGGTGCACAGATTCTTCATAACAGATCGGTTGAAATGGCAAAACGTTACGGTGTTAAAATGGAAGTTCTTTCTAGCCTCCATAGAAAACCCGGAACAATAATTAAGGGGGTAACCAAAGTGGAACATACAAAAATTAGTGGTGTCGCTAAAGATTCGAACATTGCGCGAATTGCACTTGTTGGCTTACGAGATGAACCTGGTGTGGCATTTAAAGTGTTTAGAGTGCTTGCTAATGCAAAGATTAATATAGATATTATCTTACAGTCAATAGGTCGTGACTTTACAAATGATATCAGCTTCACAGTTTCCCGAGAGGATATGAATAAAGCAATTGAAATTCTTGAAGAAAATAAAGATGTAATCGGGTATACAGAAATTAACACAACCGACAAAATCGCTAAAATAAGTATTGTTGGAGCAGGGATGATGTCCTCTCCGGGTGTCGCTGCAATGATGTTTGAAGCCTTGTACGACTCAAAAATAAACATTGCAATGATTTCTACAAGCGAAATAAAAGTGTCGGTACTTGTCGACGAAAATGATGCTGACCGCTCCGTTGCCACCATTCATGCTAAGTTCTTTGGAGCATAAAGTTTAAATGCTTTTCATCATCTATTCTTAGCTTTCATTTCATAAAAACAGTCATATTTTCAAAAAAACCTTGACAGATTGCAAAGAGTTGCATAGAATCATTGTGTATGAATGAATGGAATAGCTTGATAAAAAGGAATTCCTTAATAGTTTTACAAATATTTGCCGGGAGGTTTGAAACATGCCGGAGAAAAAAAGTGAGAACAAAATACTAGCTATGCTGGAACGCGCAGGTGTTATACGTGAAAAGGCTGAACCTGAAAATGCAGCACGGAACACCCGTTCAAGTAGGCAGGTATCGCCCAACGAGTCGGATGCTAGACCGATTTTTAACACACCCAGAACTAATGTTAATGTGACATCGGCTACACGACAATCGGCATCTGGAACATCAGCTCCGGCCTTCCAAACAAACACACCAATAAGAACCGTTAACATAGATTCAGAAATTAAGCCCGTTCTTCCCAAAGATCCAGTTGTTGTAAAAATCACAGATACTCCTTTGTATGATTCACAGGCTCCCACAATAGAAACACCACCAATTGAAGTGCCTGTTGTGGAGACACCTGCCATTGTTGAAGCTCCGGTCGTTGTCGAAGCACCTGTTGTCGAGGCTCCGGTCGTTGTCGAAACGCCTGTAGTGGAGGCTCCGGTTGTCAAGATGCCAGTCGTTATTGAAGCACCGGTTGTGGAAACTCCTGCGGCTCTCCCACAACCTCAACCATTACCTGAGCCAGTCGTCCCACCGCTCGGTGAAGCAAGTCGCTTCAGAACAGAATATGTCCCATCTGTAGCTCAAGAAAGAGAACAACAAACTGAAAGTTATACTGACAGATTCCTCAATACAGACGAGTTGTACGATGCTCTCGCTTTAAAATCAAAGAAAACCGACTCAATATATCTTATTGAAGATTATCTCAATACGATTCCTGACTCACTTCCAAACTCATCAAGACGCGAAATAGTCAATAAATTGCTCGCTGCATCTGAATTTGACTATGATTTGTTGATGGGTGATGGTGTACTGCGTGTAAAAATGCTAAAAGAATATGCTGAACGATTTGCACAGCATACTGATGATTATATTGCAAAGCTTCAAGCAGATGTGGATCAACTTAATCAGCAAATTTTACGTAATCAGCAGCTTATAGAGAATCGCAAAGAGTTGCATAAAAAGCAGTTTTTCTCAATTGAAGCTGAAGCACAGCGACTAAAAGAAATTCTAACATTTATTTCCGGATAGTGGTTTTCTACGGTTAAATGTGTTATGCTACACATTAACAATATAAATTGTCCTATTTGCACGCAAATATAAAATCATGTAATTTGTGGCAAATAGATGTGAGAAAGGGTGGATTCGTTTGAAGGATTATGAATTAACGG
This sequence comes from Oscillospiraceae bacterium, assembly GCA_009785345.1. Classification (GTDB taxonomy): domain Bacteria; phylum Bacillota; class Clostridia; order Oscillospirales; family Oscillospiraceae; genus WRMH01. Next base: position 18,180 of record WQWL01000005.1, on the reverse strand, counting down.
AACGCGGAAAAATTGGTATGGCAATAATTATTGCTGTCTTCTTGTTCGTTATTCCTGCCGTTACTTTTATGTATATCGCATGGAACGGCGGTCCGAGCAACACCGATAGCCCACAAATAAGCGTAGCCGCACCTGATAACAACGATGGTCAACAGGCAGAGCAGCCGGATGATAATGAGGATTCACATCTAGACAACAATCAATATCCGGATGATCCAACAGAGGGCGATAATGATACAAATGATCAGGAATCATTGTATCCGCCTCAAAACGATGATGAATACTTCGATGACACGAATAATGATGTGACGGAAGATCAGCGCAACAGTTCATCAACAAATGGAGCCGTGAGTATCAATGTTAATGAAGGTACTATGCGTTTTTGGTTTTCTCCATCATCGCAGGATTATATTGATGCAAATATAACATCCCTTATAGGAGACTTCTTAGAATCTCCTCAAAACACATCATCATCAGAAATAGTTGTTGAAATTCCGAATTTATCTGATAGTGAAAGGCAGTCTCTGATTTCAATCGTAACGGATGCTTTTGCAGAACATGGTGTTGCTCAACGTGATTTATCCTTTGCACCATATCTTCTAAATTCAAATGTCGGTGTTTTTGAAATAAGACTACATTTTAGTGAACCTACTCCAAATCTAAAATAACCGGCAACAACTTATCAAAATACATGCCACGCGACGCCTTCACAAGAACGGCGTCGCCTTTTTTTATCATTTTTGGAATCCCTGCTTCAATATCCACCATCGTTGGGTAGTAATGCGCTTGTGCGCCATTTGCAGATATATATCCTTCATACAAAAAGCGTGCTTGTTCACCAGAACATAGTAGTAGGTCAATCTTCTTTTGGGCAGCAAAAGCTCCAACCTCACGGTGCATTTGTTCAGAGTGTTCGCCAAGACCCAGCATATCTCCAAGAATCGCAACATGACGCCCGGGTAACGGTGATATTGATGTTAATGCTGCTTTTACTGAGTTTGGGTTAGCATTATAGCAATCATCAATTAACATTATGTTTTCAGTATGTGTTATTCTGGATCTGCCTTCAACAGGTGCATATAGGAGAAAACCTCGACATATCTCATCATCAGTCATCCCGAGAAGTCGTGCTACTATAACTGCTGCGGGTGCTAATGCTGCTATATGGCTGCCATAGGCTGGGATTTGTATTGGAAATCGACCTGCTTCACTGACAATATCTAAGTCAATATTATTGACCGATTCTGAGCGAATATTCTCAGCATAAACATCATTATGTTCTTCCAGTCCAAATGTCAGCTTTCGCATTTTGGGATCATAACCTAAAAGCAGCTCGTCGTCACCATTAAGAACTGCAATCCCTGTTGGTTTCATATATGCAAACGCTTCGGTCTTTGCACGCAATACTCCCTGTAAGTCTCCGAGCTCTTCGATATGCGCGTATCCTATTTTTGTCATTACGAATATATCTGGACGAACCATTATTGCTAGCTTAGACATATGTCCAAAATCACTAATACCCATCTCGATTACAGCTGCTTCGTGTTTATCTTCAAGTGAAAGTAGTGTTAATGGTACACCTAATTCATTATTTAGATTCATTTCTGTTCTTAAAACACAGTGCTTTTCACCCAACACTGATGCGATGATTTCTTTTGCTGTGGTCTTGCCCACACTGCCGGTTATTCCAATAATCGGTATATCAAAAAGACTTCTGTAATAACCACCAATTGTTTGTATAGCTTCTAACGTTGAATCTACAACTACACATGGCCCTTTTGCATCCGGAATTGCTTTTTCCACAAGGCAACATGCTGCACCTGATTCAAATGCAACATTTGCGTAATCATGACCATCTACTCGTGCTCCACGTATACATACAAAGAGATTTCCTTCTTTTACATCCCGATTGTCACGTACTGCTCCTGCAACAGGAACATCGCTCCATTCATCACTGCCTATATATTTTCCGCCGGTAACCTCTGCAATTATTTTTGGTGTTAACCTATTCATTATATTGAACTTTCCTTTCCGTAATCATGTTGCAATTGTACACTATAGTAATGCTTACTTCAATAATAAAAGTGCAAATACAACGTCTTGTTAAGATGGAAATAAGCGTAAATTTTATAATTATTTAAAAACTGCAAAAAATTATGTTGACAACAACGCCTTTGGAGAGTACAATAGTTCGTGCTCAACTCATTGAGCTAATCAAAGGCGGCATAGCTCAGTTGGCTAGAGCATTCGGTTCATACCCGGAGGGTCACTGGTTCAAATCCAGTTGCCGCTACCATTCTTTACAAATCCTCGCAATAACGCATAAGGCCCGTTGGTCAAGCGGTTAAGACTCCGGCCTTTCACGCCGGCAACACGAGTTCGAGTCTCGTACGGGTCACCATCTTCTTTAAAAATTGCTGCAAATCTGCAGCAATTTTTATGTATCAGCATAGTTTTTCAAAATGAAAGGATATGGGCTTCAGTATGATTGACACAATCTTATTTGACTTGGACGGCACATTAATTCGCTATCGACAAGATGATTTTATAAAAACTTATTTTAATGAACTGAGCAAGGTTTTTGTTAAACTGGATCTGGATGCCAAAACCGCAGTCAATGGAATTTGGGTCGGAACTAAAGCTATGATAAAAAATGACGGCGCTGAACTTAATACAAAGCGCTTTTGGGATGCATTTTCTGAATATATGAACTTAGAGGGTGATCAACTAAAATTAGTCGAAGATTCGTGCGATCGTTTTTACTCAAATGAGTTTAACGTTGCAAAGTCTTTAGTTCAACATAGTGATATCTCCGCAAGGACTGTACGTGAAATGGCAAAAAAAGGGTATAATCTGGTTCTTGCAACAAACCCCGTCTTTCCGCCATGTGCTGTTGACTCAAGATTGGCATGGATTGGTCTTACTCAACAAGACTTTCAATTCGTCACGCACTATGAAAACAGTTCATTCTGCAAACCAAACCCTAACTACTACAAAGAAGTACTTACAAAAATAGACAAATCTCCCGAACAATGTCTCATGGTCGGAAATAATCCGGCTGAAGATATGTGTGTAAAAGAGCTTGGTATGTCTGTTTTCTTAGTCACAGATTATATTGAAAATGAAGCAGAACTCGACATTAATGAGTTTACACATGGCACCATGGAAGATATGGAAGAATTCTTAATGGCAATGCCTAGCATTCCGTTTTGAAATACTAGTTTATTACATCTCAAATAATTCACTTTCTCTACGTTAAATATATACCTTAAAAGGAATGGTCATATAAATGAAAATAGGTCTAGTCGGTCTTAATCAAACAGGAAAAACAACACTTTTCGGCTTATTAACAGGCAAAGATGATGCCGGGAGTCTGTCCGCTGGAAAAGGTTCTGCAAATATTGGAAGTTGCATAGTCCCTGACGAACGTATTGATTTTCTTTCAGAGCTCTATAACCCAAAGAAAACAACATACGCAAAAATCGAACTTACAGATATCATGGGTTTCGGAGCATCTGTCGATGGTCAAAACTCCGGTGCTACTCGTTTTCTAAATGATGTGCGTCCATGTGATGCGCTCATCCATGTATTACGAGCTTTTGAGTCAGACGCTGTTCTTCATGATTCCGATAGCCTCGACCCTGTTCGCGACTTAGAGGCTGTCGAAACTGAAATGCTTTTTGCTGACTTGGAGATGATTGAAAAAAGAATCGGTCGCATTAAAGCCGGAAAGAAAATCACAAAAGAAAACGAAAAAGAAATAGAACTACTTGAGCGTTGCTTTGACTGGCTGGAAAAAGGTGGTTCAATACTTGACATGGAACTTTCAGAGGAAGAACGATTGTTTACACGTAGTTTTGCTTTTTTAACAGAGAAGCCCAAACTGGCTGTTGTTAACTTGGGTGAATCTGAATGGGAGTCAAAAAATTGGGCAAATAAAGAAGAGCTTCGCACAATGTGTGCAAAGCTAAATATACCATTAGTAGAATTATGTGCTGATATGGAGCTTGAAATTAGCCGTCTGCCACAAGAAGACAAAGAAATTTTTATGACCGACTTGGGTATTACACAACCGGGCATCAACACATTGACAAGAGCTGCATATGGCCTTCTCGGTCTCATCTCTTTTATAACTGTTGGCGAAGATGAGGTGCGCGCCTGGACAATCGAAAATGGAACAATTGCAAAAAAAGCTGCCGGCAAGATTCATACAGACATCGAGCGTGGCTTTATTCGAGCTGAAGTCGTGAAGTACAGCGACCTCTATGAACTTGGCTCCATGCCAAAAGTCAAGGAAAAAGGATTATTCCGACTTGAAGGCAAAGAGTACGTTGTTGTCGATGGCGACATAATCAACTTCAGATTTAATGTCTAGTGGTCTGCATCGGTTTTTAAATAACCAATGCACTAATAGAAAAACTTTGCGGTATAATTTGTACCATCACCAATATAATCCATAAGGTTTGCAGACGACACGTTTGCTCCTACTGTTGGATCCATAAGTTGCCAATCGTGACCATCAAAGAAAATAATATTATCCATCCAGCCGGATTCCTCGCTGTACACACTAATCCATGCATGATACAGCTCTCCTGTATAGCCGATGACCAACTTTGTAGGAATACCTTGACTTCGCAACATTGCTGCCATTAGTGCTGCATAATCAAAGCAAATGCCTTTTCCGCGTCTCAAAACTTCATCAATGTCGGGTATATAACCGGTTTGAACTGTTTCTGCAAGTTCCACGTCATATTCAATGTTTGAAATGACGAAGTTGTATATTGCTTCGACTCTGTCGACAAATGCGTCTGTTGCAAGACCCTGCGTTAATTCAGCGGCTATTCTAACTGCATCACTATACTGATTGAAGTTCACAAATTGATTAGGACGCAAAAACGGTGCAAACTCATTAATTAATACAATATCCAATGTTGCTGATAGTACCATGGAATATCTTGTGCCCTCAGCTTGCTTAAAAATCCCAACTTCATAAGCGCCGTCTCCACCGGAAAGTGGAAAAGCTTCGAAGTCACGACCTGGAATAAGTGAATATGTATATTGTACTCCATTAGGCATAGTTAATAGCAGCCTAATGTTCATATCAGTACTTTCAAGATATTTCGCCATAATATAACCATCTTGTATATTGGAAAAATCTATAACTGCTTGATCATTTTTTTCAACAGCAGTTCCCGGTGCAGTCGGAAGTTTAATCTCCGGCAACTCTAGAATCGGCGATGCTTCTGTTGTGTGCGATGGTTCTCTTCTCTCTCTTCCTTCACTATTATTGGTATTACTTGGAAAAGTAGAGCCGTTAGAGTCACCACCTATAGTCTCGCATCCGGCGAGTAGTCCTACCAAAAACAGCCAAACTATCACAAGTGTGGCCATTAAATACAGCCGCTTATGAAACATACAGACCACTCCTTTCTGCAATTTATCACCACTATTATTTTCTCATAATCCCTAAACTTCGTCACGCAATGTAGAAAATGAGTTGACATGCATATTTTCGTGTTATATAATTCATTACTGCGCTAATCTGCACAATGCTGATTTGCGAAAACAACTCGCCCTGAAAGGAAATATAAAATTATGCTTAGAACATATCAACCAAAAAAGAGAAAACGTGCGAGAGAACACGGTTTCCGTAAAAGAATGTCTACAAGAAGCGGACGCAAAATCCTTGCTCGTCGCCGCACGAAAGGTCGCGCAAAATTGTCTGCATAGTATGCGTTATACAAAATCGCTAACAAAGAACTACGAGTTCAGGCGGCTGTATAACAAAGGTAAGACGGCTGCGTCGAAGTGCGTTGCTGTATATTGTATGCGCAATTATAAGGATATAAATCGACTCGGCATCACCGTCAGCACTAAACTTGGGGGTGCTGTTGAACGAAATCGCATACGCCGTCGTCTTAAAGAGATATATCGATTAAACGAATATACTTTATGTGTCGGATATGATATTGTAATCGTTGCTCGTCAACGATGTCGTTATGCCAGTTGGAATGAGCTCGAGTCTTCCACACTATCGCTTTTTAAAAAACTTAAGCTTATAAATAGTATCGATATATTGGACGCATCTATTTAGAGAGAATTTCAATATGAAGCGAATACTTATCGGTGTGATAAGGTTTTATAGAAAACACCTATCAACTCCTTCTATGCCAAAGTGTAGATTCATTCCATCCTGTTCATTATATGCATTGGAATCATTAGAGAAGTATGGTGCTTTTAAAGGTAGCTTGCTTGCATTAAAGCGTTTTTTCAAATGTCATCCATTTCATAAGGGCGGCTATGACCCTGTGCCTTAGTGCATCGAGTATAAAAACCGAAAGGATTAAACTCAATTATGTTTGAAGCAATTGCGAGACCATTTGGAATGCTAATAATGTTCCTTTATGATTTGGTGCAAAACTATGGCGTGGCACTCATTCTCGTTGCTGTTGTTATTAAAGTAGTTCTGCTCCCATTCCAAATGAAAGGCAAGCGTGGTCAGCTTAAGCAATCCAGACTGCAGCCAAAAATGGCTGAACTCCAAAAAAAGCACGGCGCAAATAAGCAAAAGCTGCAAGAGGAAACGGCAAAGCTTTATAGAGAAGAGGGTGTTAACCCTGCATCTGGTTGTTTATGGACCTTTATTCAGATGCCAATTATGATTGCACTTTTCTTTGCAATTCGTCAACCTTTAACCATTATGATGGGTCTTGCACGCGATTTGTTCTCATACAACGAATATGGAGAACCAGGATTAATATTGCAAATACTTGAGCGCGCTGGTGTAACTTTCACCCCTGAGCAACTTGGCGGTCCACATGTCGAGGTTGAAATTGCGCAGGCCGTAAGCACACATTGGTCAAACTTTGCAGGCTATGTTAATCCGGGTCAGGCCCTTGACGGTTTGCAAGATATTTCTTTTTATTTCTTTTCTACACTCAATTTGGCAGAGACTCCGAGATGGGACGTTTGGGAATTTCCGTGGGGCGATTTTAATGCATTATTACCGCTCTTACTATTATTCTTGCTTCCGATAATTTCTGGTGGAGCTCAGTTTATATCTGCAGCAATCATGCGCAAAATGAATGTCACTGGTTCGCCGGAAGCTGCCGGTGGTACAATGGGCAAAGTCATGATGTTCATGCCCTTAATGTCTGTATGGTTTGGTTTTATTCTTCCTGCAGCACTTAGCCTTTATTGGACAATCGGTACAGTTTTGCAAATTGGACAAGATATTTGGCTTACTAAGAAGTACACAAAGATTCTTGATGCTGAAGATGCTGAGAAAGATGCTATTCGCAAAGTTAAAGAAGCAGAACTTGAAGCAAAAAGACTTGAAACAGAGCGTAAAAAAGCTGAAGGCACGATTGAAGAAAATTTAAACACTTCAAAGAAGAAAAAGAAAAAGAAAAAAAGTAAAGATAAAGACGAAAAAGCTGCTGTGTGGGAAAAGAAAAATGCTCCTCCCAAAAAAGCTAAAGAAGAAGATGACGATCCAAGTCGAGTAGGTAAACGTCGCTATGCACGTGGTCGTGCGTATGACCCTGATAGATATCCAGTTATAGCTGACGACGACGATTCAAGTGACGATATTGAAAAAGACGAAGACCTCGACGCATCTCAAGCTCACGATGTCGATGATGAATACGTTAATGACGAAGATGAGGAAATTACCGATTCTGATGAGGTCGATGATGATAGTGATGACTCTGATGAGGAAGTCGATGACGAAAATGAAAAAGAGGATAGTTCATCTACAGAAGAACGTTTTGATACAAAAAGATTTGATTAATCCATGAACGGAGAAACAAAATATGCTAAAATCAATTGAAGTACAAGGTCGTACTGAAGAAGAGGCGATTGAGCTTGCGCTAGAGCAGCTAAACATGTCTCGTGACGATGTTTCTGTCGAAATTGTTGAACAAGCAAAAACAGGATTTTTAGGTTTAAAGAATACACCTGCCATTGTTAAGGTTCTTTATGAAGTAAGAGAAGAACGCTCTGAGCTTGTGCACACATTTCTAACCGGACTGTTTGAGCACATGGATATTGATGTATCGATGGATTTAACAGAAAATGATAAATCCATATCTGTTGTTTTAGCAAGCAAAGATCCCGGTGCACTCATTGGTCGCAGAGGAGAAACTCTGGATTCCATACAATCTCTAACAAATTATGTTATCAACCGTGGTGCTTCCAATCGGTGCAGAGTTAATCTCGATGCCGAAAACTACAGGCAGAGAAGAAACGAAACTCTTGAGAACCTTGCATCCAGAACCGCGGGTAAAGTTGTAAAATATCGCCGTAATATGACTCTTGACCCAATGAATGCGTTTGAAAGACATGTGATACACACATTTCTTCAAGACAATGAGCTTGTCTCTACCTTCTCAGTAGGAAGCGAGCCAAATAGGCGTGTCGTCGTTGCTTATGGTGACGGAAAAGAGAGTTCTTCACAATCAGGTTCACCGCAATATCGCGAGTGGAGATAACAATAAATTCTATAGGGGTTGGGTCTGCATAGCTGTACCCTGCCCCTTTATGACTAAATCATATAAATCAATAAAATAAAACGAAACTTATTAACAAGGAGAGTAGATTATCATGGTATTTGAAAAAATGAAAGAAGTTTTGGCTGAACAATTCGATGTGGACGCTGAAGCTATTACAAGAGAAACTGACCTAATGAATGATTTAGGTGCAGACTCCTTGGATCTCGTTGAGTTAATTATGACTCTTGAAGAAGAGTATGGAATAACTGCAACTGATGAATCAATATACGAACATAAAACTGTCGGCGATATATCTGATTATATCGAAACTTTGGTGAAATAATTGAGTACTTACGGTTTAAATGAATTAAGAGAGCTCTTTTTGGCTTTTTTCGAAGAAAAAGGGCACTTACGTCTGCCCAGTTTTTCGCTCATACCACAAAATGACGCATCGCTTCTCTTGATTAACTCCGGTATGGCTCCAATGAAAACATGGTTTACAGGAGAGCAAGAACCACCACGCAAGCGTGTTTGCACAAGTCAAAAGTGCATACGCACAGGCGATATTGAACATGTTGGCAAAACCGCTCGACATGGCACGTACTTCGAAATGCTCGGCAACTTCTCGTTTGGCGACTATTTTAAGCATGATGCAATAGTTTGGTGTTGGGAATTCCTCACAGAGCGTCTGGGCATGAATGCTGATTTGCTGTACCCTTCTGTGTACGTAGATGATGACGAAGCTTTCGAAATATGGAAGAACGTCGTAGGTATTTCCCCTGACCGCATTTATAAACTAGGCAAGGATGATAATTTTTGGGATCATGGAAGCGGACCGTGCGGACCGTGCTCTGAAGTGTATTACGACAGAGGCATAGAGTTTGGTTGTGGAAGTGCTAACTGTGAACCTGGCTGTGAATGTGATCGTTTCATGGAAATATGGAACAATGTATTCACGCAATTCGACAATGATGGTGCAGGCAACTATTCAGAGCTAAAACAAAAGAACATAGACACAGGTATGGGGCTTGAACGTTTGGCTGTAGCCTGTCAAGGTGTAAATGGATTGTTTGAAGTCGATACAGTTGTCAGTATTATAAATGCTGTTTCAGACGTTAGTGGCGTTCCTTTTGGAAAAGATATAGATTCAGATGTTTCAATCCGAATTATTACCGACCACATACGTTCTTCAACAATGATGATTTGCGACGGCGTCCTTCCCTCAAACGAAGGTCGCGGCTATGTGCTACGTCGCTTACTTCGTCGTGCAGTAAGACATGGCAGACTTCTTGGTATCAAAGATGAGTTCCTATGTAAAATCTGTGATGTTGTTATTGAGCAAAACAAAACTGCCTACCCTGACCTGGTAGATAAGGCTGAATTCATAAAGCGGGTTATGGGTGTTGAAGAAGAAAGCTTTGACAAAACAATCGATGCCGGAACTGCAATGCTCAATACACTTATCGATACTCTAAAAGCAGAAGCCTCATCCATACTCTCCGGCGAAGATGCATTTAAACTTTATGATACATATGGATTCCCGTTGGACTTAACAATTGATATGTTGTCTGAGCATGGAATCACTGTTGATACGGTCGCATTTAATGAACATATGGAAGCACAGCGTACCAGAGCCAGAAAAGCACGAGAAGCTCTCGGTGATTTAGCGTGGGCAGGAATCGAGTTAGGACTCGACAATACTCCAACCGTGTTTACAGGTTACGATAAAACTAGTGATATCGGTCGTGTCCTGGCAATAGTAAATCAAGGCGAACTAACCTCATCAATTCGTGAAGGTGATGAAGGAATCATTGTGCTTGATAAAACGCCATTCTATGCCGAAAAAGGCGGCCAATCCGCTGACTTTGGTTCACTTAACTTCGGTGATTCTAAATTTTTGGTTACTAATGTGCAATTAAGCAATGGCGACAAAGATTTGCATTATGGCAAAATGTTTTCAGGTGAACTTTCTGTCGATGATGTTGTAAACGCAGAGGTGGATGTTCCTCGACGTCGTGCAATAATGCGTGCACATACTGCAACGCATCTTTTGCACAAAGCATTGCATAATGTACTTGGTGATCATGTAAATCAAGCAGGGTCACTAGTCGAGCCGGATAAGTTGCGTTTCGACTTTACACATTTTTCTGCACTAACTGATGATGAAATCTCGGAAATCGAGCAGTATGTTAATACAGCTGTTTTAGATGGATATTCTGTTTCTGCTAACGAAATGTTTATAGATGATGCTAAAAAATTGGGTGCAACTGCGCTCTTTGGCGAAAAGTATGGAAACATCGTCCGTGTTATTACAATGGGTGATTCAATTGAGCTATGTGGTGGCATACATCTTGATAGTACAGCCAAAACTGGTGCTTTCACAATATTGTCAGAATTTTCTGTTGCATCAGGCGTAAGAAGAATTGAAGCAATCACCGGATACTCAACTCTCGATATGCTCCACTCTTCACGCGAACAACTATCCGAAATCTCCGGCATGCTTAAAGCTAATTCACCAAATGATATTGTCGGCAAACTTGAACAGAACATGGCAACTCTTAAAGAGCTTCGTTCAAAGTTGGAGTCTGCACAGTCGAAACAATCTGGTGATGACGCACGTCAAATGCTCGCTGATGCAAAAAAAGTCGGAGAGTTAAGCGTTGTCACAAAAATAATTAATAATGCTGAAGTTGATAAACTGCGAGGACTTTCAGATACGCTTCGAGATATAGATGCTTCTGTTGTTTCTGTACTCGCCACTATTAACGATGAAAAGATAACTATAATGGCTGCGTGTGGCAAAACCGCTGTAGAGTGTGGCGTAAAAGCCGGAGAACTTATCCGCGAGGTCACCAAAATTTGTGGTGGTTCCGGTGGCGGTAAACCAGAATTTGCTATGGGCGGAGCAAAAGATGCAAGCAAACTTAGCTCTGCACTTGATTTTGTTGAAAGCATTGTGAATACAAGGCTGGGTTGAATTATGTTTAGTGCAGGAGCACAGGTTAGTTAAAGCAATAAAGCATTAGCATCAAAGCGACGCTGACCATGCAATTATATATAGATATGTGGAGAAAGGTTTATGTCAGACTGTTTATTTTGTAAAATAATAGCCAAAGAGATTCCCTCAAAATGTGTTTATGAAGATGATAATGTCTTTGCATTTCGGGATATCTCGCCCCAAGCACCTGTACATATACTTGTTGTGCCAAAAGAGCATATCATTTCTGTCGCAGAACTAACTACAGAAAATTCTTTAGTTGTTTCCAAATGCTTTGAAGCAATTGCCATGATTGCTGAAAATGAAGGGCTCAATCAAGGTTTTCGTGTAATAACCAACTCCGGTGCTGGTGGCGGACAAACTGTGTTTCATTTGCATTTTCATTTACTTGGTGGTAAAGTATTTACAGATTTATAGCTAAGGACAACATTTAACTTTACAAATAATAGTACAAACTGACAGGAGGTTTTTTATGGTAAGGCTTCAAAACGATATCGGCTATATAGATATTTCCGGAGATGTTTTAACGACTCTAACCGGAGATGCAGCAACTAAATGTTTCGGCGTCAAAGGCATGACTATTCGCTCTGTTACAGATGGACTGGTTCATCTTCTAAAGCGTGACTTCATGGGTAAGGGTGTTCGCATAATTTACAATAACGATAATACAATTTCAATAGAGCTTCGTATCGGAGTCGACCAAGGTGTGAATATACCCGTTGTATGCGAGTCAATCAAAGAGAATGTGCGCTACATGGTCACTAAAAATACCGGAATTGAAATCAAGCAAATTGATGTTTTTGTGGATACTATGTTACTTGGATAAAATAATAGCAATAACCACAATATTCATATTATTTTTTATGCATGAACGTATTTAAGGAGGAACCTTTTGTGACTCAAAGAATTACTGGCGAGCTGTTTAAGCAAATGATGATTAATGCATCAGCCGCAATAGAAAACAATAAACAAGAAATTAACGACCTCAATGTTTTCCCTGTACCGGATGGTGATACTGGAACGAATATGAGCATGACAATGAGCGCCGCAGAAGTCGCTCTTATCCCAATGACGCCCGGCACATTGACTCATGTTGCTGATGCAACGGCAAGTGCCCTGCTTCGCGGAGCACGCGGAAACTCCGGTGTTATTCTTTCTCTATTGTTTCGTGGATTTTCACGTAGCTTGAAAGGTATTGATGCTGCAAACTCAAAAGAATTTGCAGATGCATTAACATCAGGTGTTGAATCAGCATATAAAGCTGTTATGAAGCCTGCAGAAGGTACTGTGTTGACTGTCTCAAGGCTGCTCGCAGTGGCAGCGGTAGAGGCAGCGGAAACAGAGGATGATGTCTTAGTTGTTTTAGAACGTGCCCTTGAAGCCGGTTATGTCGCTCTGGCTGACACGGTAAACCAAAATCCTGTCTTACAGAAAGCCGGAGTTATTGATTCAGGTGGTAAAGGCTACCTATACATCATGGATGGCATGCTCCAAGCAATGCGTGGCGAAAAAATCGAAAAGGTTGCACAGTCTGCTATAGAAAGCAGTAAAGCAGACTTTACTCAATACTCTGCAGAAGATATTACATTTGCATATTGCACAGAGTTTCTTATCGAACGCAACAAATCTAATAAAGAAGTAAATCGACTACGTGACTTCTTAGATGTTCGTGGTGACAGCATAGTCGTTGTTGACGATGAAACCATAATCAAAGTACATGTCCATACAAATGACCCCGGCGTCGTGCTTACTGAATCCTTAACATACGGTTCTCTCCTGGGAATTAAGATTGAAAACATGCGTGAACAACATTCTGAAGCCGCAGCTGGCGAAATTCATGCACCAGCTACACCACAAGAGCCTGAAGAACAAAAACCTTTTGCTGTTGTTGCTGTATGCGCAGGCAAAGGTCTTGAAGAAATATTTCATGACTTAGGTGCTGATAGAATCATTACTGGCGGTCAAACCATGAATCCTTCAACAGATGATATTCTACAGAAAGTCATTTCTGCACCTTCAGATGTGGTATTCATATTACCTAATAACAAAAACATCATAATGGCTGCCGAGCAATGTATACCGCTAACCGATAAGCGTGTTATTGTTATTCCAACAAAAAGCATTCCACAAGGTGTTTCGGCAATGCTTTCAGTTGATGTCGGTAGCGACATCGATGATATTGCATCGCAAATGAATGATGCTGTAAAAAGAGTTCAAACTGTACTAATCACAACCGCTGCAAGAAATTCTGTTTTTGACAATCAGAATATAAACAAAGGTGAGCATCTCGCATTGCTTAATGACGCCCTTGTTGCAAGTAATGCCGATTTCAACTCTGTGGTTAGCGCAGTATCTGTCGCATTAGGAAAACATTCACCTGAGTTTGTTACTATCTTTACAGGCGAGGATGCTAATGAAAGCGAAACCGAAGCTGTTTCAAAACTTCTAGTTTCTGATTCTCCTGATGTTGAACTAACTGTTATCGATGGCGGTCAGCCAGTTTATAGCTATATCATATCCGCTGAATAAACTTTACTAATATTTAAAATGCAGGAAATTTTCAACGAAGTTTTCCTGCTTTTTGTTTAGCATTAACTGAATAATCTGGAGGAAAACAATATGTCACGTTTGAATGTGAATATTCATGAAAAGAAATCAACTATTAATAAGAACATCTACGGTCATTTCTCAGAACACTTAGGCCGATGCATTTATGATGGTATTTTTGTTGGTGAAAACTCTGAAATACCAAATAAAAAAGGTATGAGAAGTGACATAGTTGAAGCTCTTAAGAATATTAAGATTCCGGTTCTGCGTTGGCCCGGTGGCTGTTTTGCTGATGAGTATCATTGGAAAGATGGTATAGGTCCGGTCGAACACCGCAAAAACATGGTCAATACACATTGGGGAAAGGTTGTTGAGGACAATAGCTTTGGTACTCATGAGTTTATGGAACTATGTGAGCAATTAGGTTGTGAGCCGTATATAAATGGTAACGTTGGAAGTGGTACTGTACAAGAGATGCAAGAGTGGGTCGAGTATTTGACCTTTGATGGCATTTCTCCAATGACAAAACTTCGTGAAGAAAATGGTCGTAAAGAGCCTTGGAAAGTCAAGTATTGGGGTGTCGGCAACGAGAACTGGGGCTGTGGCGGAAATATGACTCCTGACTATTACGCCGGTGTCTATCGACACTTCCAAACCTATCTCCGTGGGTTTGGTGACAATGTGCTTTATAAAATCGCCTGTGGTTCACATCAAAAATTCTTTGAGTGGACCGAAAAAGTCATGGAATTAGCAGGACAGTATATGAATGCTCTCACACTCCATTACTATACATTGCCTACAAATGATTGGACTGCCAGTAAAGGGAGTGCAACTCAGTTTGATAATGATATGTATTACAAAACTCTAAGTCATGCGCTAAAAATGGACGAAATCATAACTGGGCATTTACAGATCATGAGTAAGTATGATCCTGAACATAAGGTAGGAATGATCGTTGATGAATGGGGTACATGGTACGATGTAGAGCCTGGTACAAATCCCGGATACCTTTATCAACAAAACACCATGCGCGATGCAATTGTGGCTTCTACAACTCTTGATATTTTCAATAAGCATTCTGATAGAGTTGTTATGGCAAATATTGCTCAACTTATCAACGTGCTTCAAGCTATGATTCTTACTGAAGGTGAAAAAATGTTGTTAACGCCAACATATCATGTTTTCGACTTATATAAGAACCATCACGATGCAACATTACTTGGGCATTGGTTGGAGTGTGGTATATCTGACGAGGATAGTGGTGTGCCACATCTGAGCTCTACAGCTTCTACGAAAGACAATCAAGTAACCATCACTATAACAAATCTTTCAGCAACAGAATCTGCAGATGTCACCATAGCAATTCCTGATGTTGATTGCACAAATGCGAAAGGTCGTATTCTTACTGGAAGTATCGACTCCTTTAATGATTTCGATAATCCTGATAATGTCGTAATCGAGTCGTTTAATGATATAAAATGCAAGCCCGACTCACTAAATATCAAGTTGCCTGCATGTTCAGTTGCAGAGCTTGTTGTTGATGCGTAAAAAGCTGATGTGTTGCAAGACCAACCGGGTAGTAAAAGTGCTCAAAATGAGCACTTTCACTATATCCGTTTCTTTGTCTTGGCATTTTGCCTGAGCTCAACAAATTTATCTTGACGCAAGTAGGGCTACTGTGTTATTATATTCTTCGTTGGCAAATGTACCGACCTAAAAATCGGTACATTTATAGTCTAACTAACAATATCGCGGGGTGGAGCAGTTCGGTAGCTCGTTGGGCTCATAACCCAAAGGTCAGGGGTTCAAATCCCTTCCCCGCAACCATCTTCTAAAACCAGCGAAATTTTTGATTGTTCTAACTAGCAATTAAGCCGTGAGGAACGCCGTGTAGGGCGTTCTTTTCGGTTTTATTTGGCATTCTGCCAATGAATCGATAATTGATCCAGATTTCCAAGTGACGCTGCCCGTCTGTGTCAAATGTTTCCTGCACTTCTATAGACTCTATCAGCTCTAATACTGTATTCCGGTCTAGTACAGATATTTCTTCGTGCTTGGCAACCAGTTCGAGCCATGCGGAGATGTCTTGTTCAACATCCCTGTGTGTTTCCAGTTCGCCGGAGATTTTGTCATGTTCTTTTTGTAACTGGTCTTTTTCAGAAGTATAACTACTCATCATATCTCTAAACATATCATCCGGTATGATACCGGAAACACGATCTTCATACAACTTCTTAAATGCTGTAGCAATTATTCCAAGTCGATGATCTATTTCTCGCAATCTACGCCGCAATTTTTCTCCAGACTCTCGCTCTTCTCCACCTTTTATGCCTTTCAATGTGCTTGCGACTTGAAACCGCTCATCCTCCGTCAAGTATGCGTAATGCTTGATATCATTTAAAACAACTTGAGTGAGCATAGCGTCATAAATAGTGTGAGAGGTGCATACGGCTTTTCCTTTTGACAGATAGCTCTGGCAGCGATAACGACCTGTTGCTCCACCGCTCTTCATCTCTTTTTCTGTATAAGCGAGATTTGCACCACAACAAGCACATTTTATAATGCTTGAAAACAAGCTTGGTTTCCCTGTTCGATTTAATCGCTTTGTGGATAAGTTATTAGAGCTCGCACGTTTTTGGACGATATCCCACGTATCTTTATCAACTAGCGGTTCATGGGTGTCCGGAATTATAATCCAATCTTCCTTTGGAACAGCTCTCCGCTGTTTTGTTTTGAATGATACGTTTACCCGCTTACCCTGTGCCATGTTTCCAATATACACTTGGTTTCTTAGCATTTGATATATGGTAGAAGACAGCCATGCATTTACTAATCCATGAGGCGGTATTTTCCCTGATGCTCTGTAAAAACGGAATCTTGGAGAATCAATCTGCTCTCGTGTTAGATTGTCTGCGATACATCGGGCATTCTCACCGCTAGCAAACTCCTTGAAGATGCGACGAGCTATTGGAGCAGTTTCTGCATCAATAATAAGCTTGTGTTTATCCTCCGGCGACTTCTTATATCCATATGGAGCATAGCTTCCGATAAATTTTCCTTGCTTCGTAGCAGCTTTTTTGACTTGTTTCACTTTCTTTGATACCTGCTTTGGATAAAACTCATTCATTACATGATAGAATCCTGCCATATCATTATCTTCATTTGCAGTATCAATGCCATCGTTGATCGCAATGTACCTCACACCACGCTCGAGAAAATACTCATCAGTATAATATCCTGTTTGAACAAAATTTCTTCCAAGTCGGCTCAAATCTTTTGTGATAACACAATCAATCTTGCCATCCTCGATGTCTTGCTTCATACGTTTGAAGTTCGGTCTTTCAAAATTTGTTCCTGTCAAACCATCATCAACGTATATGTCGTATACTGTCCATCCCCTTTCCGCTACATAATCCAGTAGCAACTGTTTTTGATTTTCGATACTCATGCTAGGTCCATCGTTACCATCATCTCGTGACAAGCGGCAATATAACCCAACATTGTGTGCGTTTTGTTGTGATCTCATGTTTTCCTCCTAAGATCGCACTAAGACGCACCCGCAACATTTTGTTGTGCTGAATTATAGCGCGAATTCTTGTGGAATACAATACTGTTTCTCATTTTACATTGCCGAGTAGTGATTTTTAGAAACACATCACTGTATGGAATTACTTGATTAAAAATGCTATTGACTGTAACAGTCGTTTTTCTGATTTTGTATATTGTACGCACGTGATTTGAAGATATAATTGTACAGAGATGGCTCTTTGATAAAATAGTTTTCATACTTTTATCGATCCCTTTCCGGCACAGAATGTGCCTTGTTTCTTTGTTTTGTTTGTTTCTGGTCATGCTTTTCCGGAGATTTTTGCATTATATCTGCAATGACCTCTGCGATTCGGCGGGGCGCACGTTGCAGAGCCTGATAATATTTCATGGTATCTGTAATGCTCTTGCCTTGATACTGCTCTAAGCTTTTTTCCAAGCCTGTAACCTTACGAAGCAGACCTGCAATCTTACCTTTTAGGTCTTTTATGATACGATTAGCTTTGACTCCCTTTTTGGCTAGATTGGATATTACTTTCCAGTCAGCAGGAGATACAGCTACATCACCAAGCATAGTGCGTTTTTCTCCTATACGGT
>WQWL01000004.1 GCA_009785345.1 Oscillospiraceae bacterium | reverse complement strand
TGCCGCCATGCTACGCGGTAAAACCTTGAAAGGCCACAGGCATTACTGCGGTTTTCCCACGTAGCCTGGACAACAAAAATCCTGTGGCGATATTGTCCAGTTTATTTAGTAACAGACCCTTAGCACATTCATACATTGCTTTTAATGTCCTCTAAAATTAGAAAAATTTAAAGATTTGATCTAATACGCCGGATGTCATAACATTGACATCTGGAAAAGCCAAACTGATTTTATCATTAAGCACATCGACAACAACATTTTCTGTGGAAAAGTGTCCGCCATCTATTACATTAATTCCTAACTCTTTTGCTTCAAGGAAAAGATGGTATTTAAGGTCAGCAGATACAAAGGTATCACAGCCGCTCCTTATAGCATTAGACCATTGGGAGCTGCCGGAACCGGAGGCAATTGCAACCTTGTGCACGTCTCGACCAGCGTCATAGTATTTGAATCCATCAGCATGAAGTGTTCTTTTAAGCACGGCAAGATATTCATCCATTGTACAAACTTCTTTTAGATATCCAAGTCTGCCCAGTGAGACTATTTCTCCGTTATCAAGTCGAACCGCATCGGACAAGGGATCTGCTTGCCTATCATTGTCGGCAATTCCAACGGCGACAGCAAGAGCATCATTTACACCTCCGCGAGCAGCGTCAAGATTTGTATGCATGCATATTGCAGAGATACCGTTTGTCAACAAGCGAACAATTTTATTGCCTGTCAAATCAGTATCTGTGACCGTATTTAGTGAAAAGAACATTGGGTGATGGGCAACAATTAGTTCTACATTATTATCGATAGCTTCTGTTATAACCTCATCAGTTATATCGAGACTGACAAGAATGTTTGTCACATCAGAAGTTGATGTTCCTACGAGAAAACCAACATTATCGCTCTCCATCGCCATCTCCAGGGGAGCAATCTCTTTAAGGAAACCATATACATCATTTACATTTGTCATAATAACGATTCCTTTCAGTACATTCACACGTTTATTTGGATTTAATCAAATAGCTTCTTTTCCGCGAACTTGAATGACGATGTATTGTTTTTTGTTATCTGTAACAGGAATGATTTTTAAAATATCATATTCGTTGTTATATAAATATCTGAATAAAATATTACGCTTTGATTGTGGTTGTAAAATGAGGTTCATGCTCAACCGATTAACCCAAAGTGCGTCTTGCAATATACTAACAATTGTCTCTCCACCCATCCCGGCAATGACAATAGTATCTACATCGGTTGGTTTAATGCCATCAAGCCCGGGTGTAACGAAAAAAGAGATGTCATCAGTAACACCATATGTTGTCCCAGAGCGACGTGCTGCTGAAAGTGAAGCTGCACTTATATCTGATGCGATAATTTTCTTAGCGATACCTTTTTGTGCAAGATGCACCGGTAAAAGTCCGTGATCAGATCCAACATCAATAACAGAAGCGCCATCTTCAATTAAGTCAGCCAATGCTTGAAGTCTTGCAGATAACCTTACACGTTTCAAAATGGGATACCTCAAATACATAGTATCTATGAAAGCAGTAGTTACTGGAACAAAAACAGGGCGCACCCGATACAGTAGCACATGAACAGCACACTGTATGCGGAAACCCCCGTTTTATTAGTGATTATGGCGTGGTAATAAGCTTATTCTTTTACAAGCCCATTCACTTTTACAAGTAAATCTTCCACGTCTACACCGTGAGCTGCACATGCTTGACCAAGTGTTTCACCACTTGCCATGGCACAGCCCAGACAGTTCATTCCCATAGACCTGAACAATGGCACAGCATCCGGTGCAATTTTCAGGATATCAGCAATAATCGTGTCTTTTGTAATTTGCGACATTTGTGTATACTCCTAAATTAATACTCTTCTCTTGATTTTGCGAAACAGTCGCTGCAATATACAGGTCTATCTGTTTTTGGCTCAAAAGGAATCTTTGCTTCGCCGCCGCAGTCTGCACATACAGCTGTGAAAAATTCTCTTGGTCCCTTTGCTGCTGCTTTTCTGTTGTCGCGGCAGGGTTTGCAACGTTGTGGTTCGTTTTGGAAGCCACGCTCGGCATAAAACTCTTGTTCACCCGCAGTGAAAATAAAGTCCTCGCCACATTCTTTGCATTGTAGTGTTTTGTCTTCGTACATGATAAATCCTCTCTTTGACATAAGTCTTACCCTTTATGGGTCGTGTATTTGCGTTCAGCTTGCACTGATTATCGCCTAAATTGGTTAACGCTTTGTGTTTAGAATCTGTGAAAGCTTCTTCCTGATTCGTTGCACAGCATTATCGATCGATTTGTCCGATTTGCTTAAACGTATTGCCATGTCATTATATGACATGCCTTCTAAATATAATTCCAGAACACCGGACTCAAATCGTGATAGTGTACCGTAAAGAAGTTTTTCGACCTCTCCGGCTTGCTCTCGTGCTATTACAAAGTCCTCAGGAACACGCAGAAAATACGTGCTTTGGGTATTCGTCTCATCAAGTTGAGAAGATTCCAATGATATATAGCTGTTGAGAGGGGTATGTTTATTCCCGGATGCCATTTTTATTGCACTGTAGATTCGTCTGCGAATGCAAAATTCAGCATATGTGGTAAATTTTGCGCCTTTATCCGGGTCGTAGGTTCTGATTGCGGACAATAGTCCCAACATTCCTTCTTGAATTAAGTCCTCGCTGTCGCCACCTGCCAGGAAATAGGGGCGAGCACAAGCTCTGACTAACCAAGCATAATCGGAAACAAGAGTTTCTTCGGTCTCCCCTGCAGTTGAATGAATGCAACCTGCATAATTATCGACACAAGGTCTCTTGTTATTGTAAATACTGTCCATCGCCGTGTTAGTATACGTTACCACCACTTGCAATGTCAAGCTGTTTTCAACAAAAAGTGAAAAAAATGTAAAATTAATGATAACATATGCTTAAAAAGTAGCTAAAGTGTTCCCATAAGTTTGATGATGTTGTCAGCGATTTCAGTAGAAAGAGCTTCAGTCTTTGCTTCAACGAGCACTCTTATTATTGGTTCTGTGCCGGAAGGGCGAATGTTTATACGACCGAAGCCATTAAGGATTCTTTCTTGCTTTTCAACTTCTTCCTTAAGTGCAGGGTGAGTTAAAATGTAGTCGCGCTGCTCAGGACCGCCGGTAATGGTGAAGCTGGGCATAACCTGGGGTAGTCGAGGTATATCACGTATTAATTCAGAAACAGTTTTCCCGGACTGTATTAGTACGTTGAGGAATAGAATAGCCGTGAGCTGCCCATCACCGCATGTCATATAATCAGAGAAAATGATATGACCTGAAGATTCGCCACCAAGATTACAGCCGAGCTTGTACATCAATTCCAGAACATGTCGGTCTCCTACATCTGAACGATGGAATGAAAATTCGTTTTCTCTTGCAAAAATATCCATTCCGGCATTTGAAACAATAGTACCGACGAAGGCATTGTTATTTAGAGTGCCTGCATTTGACATATGGCGTGCCATTACGGCAAGTATCATATCACCATCGACAGTTTCGCCATTTTCGTCAATTATAAGGCATCTGTCAGCATCGCCATCAAGAGCAACACCAATTCCGAAGCGTCCGGTTTTCATCATGGATTTTATATAATCAAGATTAGTAGAACCACACTCAACATTAATATTAACACCGTCAGGCTCGTCACATATGATTTCAAATTTTGCGTGTAAAAGTCTAAACAGATAACGTGCAGTTTCCGATGCAGCGCCATTTGCACAATCAATGGCAATTCTATCGGTGTATTTTCCTACAGCAGTTGATGCAAGAAACTTGAGATACTCATTTTTACATTCATCACACTCATCAGAAATTCTACCTATTTCGCTACCTGTCTTTTTTACAATCGTTGAATCGTTATCAATGAGAAACTCCATATATTCCTCAAAATTATCACTCATTTTGGTGCCGCTACTACCGAACATTTTTATCCCATTATGTTCAAATGTGTTATGTGATGCAGAGATAACAATGCCCATATCAGACTTGGTGTGTGTTGTTATAAATGCGACAGCCGGAGTTGGAAGAATACCGAGTAAAGTCACATCAACACCTGCAGAACAAAGTCCTGCAGAAAGCGCAGACTCAAGCATGTCACACGATATACGTGTATCACGCCCGATAACGACTCTCGGACGATGATCTCCGGATGGATGTTCACGTTCGGCTGCCTGCATCAAAATAGTTGCAGCAGCTTTGCCTATTTTCAAAGCTAGTTCAGCATCAAGGACTTCGCCGGCAATACCGCGAATCCCGTCAGTTCCAAAATATTTTCCCATGGTTTCACTCCTTTACGAAATATTACATCAAATCGTTAATTGCTCATTTCCTCCCAAATGTATCAAGCCTAAATGCTCATATGCGCGGCGTGTAACACAACGACCGCGTGGAGTTCTCGTGAGAAAACCCTGTTGCATTAAGAAAGGTTCATACACATCCTCTATTGTTATAGACTCCTCATTTATTGTGGCGGCGATTGTCTCAAGCCCTACAGGACCGCCACCATAGTTTTCTATAATACTGCTTAAAAGGCGTCTGTCGATTGAATCCAATCCGATTGCATCTATTTCAAGTCTAGTTAACGCATCGTCAGCTACAGCATGAGTGATTATACCATCAGCAGTAACTTCAGCAAAGTCACGAACTCTACGAAGCAAGCGATTTGCAATTCTTGGGGTACCACGACTTCGTAGCGCAATTTCTTGTGCACCGTCGGGCTGTGTGGGTATGGTCAGAATTTCAGCAGAACGTTCAACAATGGTTTGAAGCTCATCGACATTGTACATTTCGAGCTTTAAATCAATTCCAAACCTGTCACGCAAAGGCGATGAGAGCTGACCTGCACGCGTAGTTGCACCTACCAGTGTAAAGTTTTTTAACTCCAAACAGATTGATGTCGCAGACGGTCCTTGTCCTATAATTATATCGATTTGCTTATCTTCCATTGCCGGATAAAGGATTTCTTCAACGGAGCGGTTCATTCTGTGGATTTCATCTATGAAAAGCACATCATTTTCATTCAGATTAGTGAGAAGTGCAGCCAGATCTTTTGGCTTTTCTATAGCGGGTCCTGATGTCTTGCGCAGAGCTGCACCCATTTCGTTAGCAATTATAGCAGCGAGAGTTGTCTTGCCAAGTCCCGGCGGACCGTGCAACAGAACATGGTCTAGTGGCTCACTGCGGCGGCGTGCGCCTTCAAGAAAAATCGACAAATTACCCTTGGCTTTTGCTTGTCCGATGTATTGCTCAAGGGTTTGCGGGCGCAACCGAACTTCGTTTACGTCCTCGTCTAAATAATTTGCAGAAAGCAAAACCGCTTCTGACTCATCTTCGTGAAAAACTTCGTCACTAAAATTTATGGACATATTATAATCCTCTTTGTTTAGGGATAGGGGTCAGGGTTTAGTTAATAGATATCAGCCTCTTGCGCATTGCACGCATTTAATAGTATAATAACTCGATTGTGATGTCAAGGAGTTAAAGATTTACGAAAGGCATGGTCATCAAATTGGTAATACTTGGAATAGATCCCGGTGTAGCTACCGTTGGATTTGGTATAATAAGCGTTACAAACGGCATTGCGAAACTGAGTAGATACGGCGTTATATCGACATCTGCCGGAACGAGATTGGCTCTCAGGCTCAAGCAGATAAACAATGATGTCACAGAATTAATCGAAATATTTAAGCCGGAAGCAATTGCGATTGAAGAGCTATTCTTCAACACAAATCAAAAAACAGCACTATCAGTAGCACACGGTCGCGCAGCAATCATTCTGGCCGGTGAAGAACGCGGAATACCAATGTACGAATACACACCATTACAAATAAAAAAAGCTGTAACAGGACATGGTCACGCCACGAAAACGCAAGTTATGGAAATGGTCAAGCGCTTACTGGCAATGCAACAAGTTCCTAAACCGGACGATGCGGCAGACGCACTTGCCATCGCAATATGTCACTCGCGTTTTTCAAATTCACTGATGAACATCGAAGGGAGAAACATATGTTCTACTATCTAGAAGGCATAGTTACATTAAAAGCACAAAATCTTGCAGTAATTGATATAGGTGGAGTCGGCTACGCGTGTATGACAACACTAAACACACTATCTCATTTAGAAACAGGAAAGAAAGCCAAGCTCAACACTTATTGCAATATTAAAGAAGATGCATTTGATATATATGGATTCCATGATATCAGCGAAAAGCGATGCTTCGAACAACTTCTGAGTGTATCCGGTGTGGGACCAAAGGCGGCTCTCTCAATCCTCTCATCTGCATCTCCGGAATCACTAGCACTAGCAATAATCGGGGATGACGAATCCGCTCTCACCATAGCTCCCGGAATCGGAAAGAAGCTGGCTCAACGGATCATTTTAGAGCTAAAAGACAAAGTTAGCAAAGAAATGCCAATGCTAAAAGCATCGGGATTCAAACTATCGGCTGGAGCTGTAAATCAACCAGGTGGCAAACAAAACGAAGTCGCTGCAGCACTGACAGTACTAGGCTACAGTCAAGGTGAAATCTCCGCAGCACTACGAGGTGTAGACATAGAAACTCTGTCGGTCGAAGAAATCATACGCGAAGTACTTAAGGGTAGCGTAAAGTAATCTACCCGGCGAAACGGCAACCACCATTACCACAACTACGACTGCTAGGACAAGCGGGCGCACCGCTACCCGTATTCATAATATAAGCAGGAGCAGAAGTATACACTGTCTCCATACTAGTTGAACCGCATTTCGGACACGGAATGCGGCTCTCTGACTTTTCAGCCATCGTAGCCTTTATATTATCCTCATGGCTACAATCAACACACCGCAAATCATAAAATGGCATAAAACATCTCCTAACATTATTTTACCTCGTCATTCTGCGCGAAGTCGCAGAATGACGTTAGTTTTTTATAGACTATTTGACATTACCCATTTTTGCGTACACTTGCCTTGAAAGCGTAGGAATATAATTATGATAATACCCTCTGCAGCTCTCAACAATCGACGTAATCATCTACTCAACGTCATAGATTTGATCTTTTAGTCCCAGTTTGTTTATATATTCCTTGTACTTACGCTTATCGCGCTCTTTGATTTTATTTATCACAGCATTCTTACAAAGCCTATACAAAAACTTGACCAACACCACACTATAAATAGCAGCGCAGATAACCGGAAAAACTAAGAACAACAAAGATAATGCTAACAAAAACGCAACCCAGTCCTCGGCAAACCTCGCAGCATTTTCCCAGTACGGAAGGGTGATTGGCTCAGTACGCATACTGCGTTCACCAAATGAACCAATTCGAGAAAATGAATTCTCTAATGAAAAACGCCTGCTATTTTCAACAATGAGAACAGCTTCGCCGGTCATAGCATCAACTATTGAATTATATGCAAAGCCGGTGATGGGATCGGGCATAACAATGGTGTAACTACTAATGCTCACACCGCCCTCTGTCATTTCATCAAGTATCTCAAACGACATAAACAAACCTGCATCATATGTGTACGCACGAGAGCTGGCAAAATCAGTTTCACGAGCAATTACACCCGCAATAACAAATGGTCTGTCGTTAATATAGACTTCAAATCCGGAAACCCGTATTGCACCAAATAGACGCCATGCAAGCTCTTCATCAATGACGATGCGATCATGCATAATATCATTTGGAGTAATATAACTTCCATCTCTCAAACGCAATGGATTAAACAAGAAAAAGTCACCACCAACGGCAATAGCCTTTACATTGACAGTTCCGTGAGGCTCTAAAATAGAAACATCGGTACTTGTAGACCAAGCATCTGTGTGAAGCCTCCGTGCAGGTGTTGACTCCAACGAAGCAGCACGCAAAGAATCATTTACATCTGAACGCAACTGATGGATAGCTTGCTCGTCGAACTCATTGGATTCCGGAAAGAAAATTGAAATTTGTGCAAAGCGCTCACCACTTTGACCTGCCCACGCAGAAGCAGCTTGTTGGCTTCTAAGCGACTCTTGAATTGAAGCTGATGCTGACAGGCATACTATAAAAGCAATAAGACATATGACGTTTATCGCTATTATGACTATTCTTTTTCTCACGTAAATGACCATACCTTTCAGTCAATTCAGTCAATAATCCATGGCCAGTACATCATATATGGAATAACTGGTTTTATATGTCGCGGATTTTTGTCACAAAACAAGGCACGAGGAGGGCGAATACCCATTATGGGTTGTCGACCAACCTTACTTGCATACCCGGTTCTATCGGGGCGTTTGATGTTGTTATTACAAAATCGCCACTTGACAAAGCTCCGCTAACAGCAGTATGAGTATCATCAGAAGAAATGATATTTACATCTGCTCTTGTGGCAATAAAGCGATTGCCGAGAGCGCCGGTTCGAGACACCACAACCAACACGAAATCGCCATTTGTATCACTTCGAATCGCACTATTTGGCACAATAGTACTGAAATTCTCGGTTCTTTGATCTAATATGAGATTAAGTTGCATTCCACTTGAAATATTATCTCCGGTGATTGTAAAATGCAGCAACCTTTCTGCTACTGGATTTTGCGGGTAAGGTCTAATATTTGTTAGCGTTGCAAAAAGTTCTTCGCCGAAACCCCAGAAACCTCTATCAACATTTGCTTGATCACCGATACTAACTCTGTTTGCCCGCTCGGCAGAAACAGGGAATGAAAGAGAGTAACCTCTATCAACAACTTCGATAACCATTAACGGTGTATCAGGATCCGTTTGATTACCCGGAGAAATATTGATAGCAGTAACAATACCGCCAACTAACGACGTAATTACAGGACCTGTATCAGCTTGTTCTAATCTTTCGATTGCAGCTTTTTTGTCCTCAATTTCCTGCTTGAGTTCTCTAAGTTCAATATTGTTGAGAGCTGTATCAACACCAGCTCCGGCTTGTGTTAAGGACAAGCCGCGAATCAAATCATCAAGGGCCTGCTGTGCTTGGCGCACAGAGTCGTTGGCAGCATTCCAAGAATCTCTATTTCCTTGTTGTGTAGAAAGCTCTGTCTGGGCAGCTGCAGCTGCAGCTGTGGCGCTTTCAAGTGTTGAACGTGCCAGTGTGACTGCGACTAGGGCTTCATTGCGTGCAGCCTCTGCTTGTGCATATACATATGGATCGCCGCTACCTAATGGTGGAGGTGGATTGAGACTATTCAGATAAATTTCAGCCAAATCAAGTTCAAGCTGTTTATCTCGTGCGGTTGAATCAGCTGAACTTAATGCAGTTTGCGCCTGCGTATTAGCAGTTTGCGCAGCGTTAAGTGCTGCAACACTATACGATATACGGTCCCGTGCTATTTGCGCTTCAGTTACATTGCTTCGTGCTCTTTGAATCTCTGAATTTGCCATCGAAAGATTTCCGTCGGGTCTGGTGAGTTCCAGAAGCTTTACTTCAAGTCCAACTTCAAGAGAGTGAAGTTCTGCTTTGGCAGCTTCTAACTCCTCGCTACCATCGCCAACCAATGTGATTAGAACATCACCGATATCAATCTCGTCATATAATCGCACAGGCACTTCGGCGACAGTACGAGTTTGAGAAATCTCGACCTCAAAACTCTCGTTAGCTTGAACCTGACCACTTCCGCGTATTCTTGCAGTAATGGTGCCGGAAGAAGTGAAGACGGTGGCAACTTCGGGCAACGAGCGGTTCATAATTTGTGTTGAGAGAATGGTTAACAAAGCCAGCACAATCACAAAAATGATTCCTGCATATATTGCCCAAGTCCTTTTTTTAACTACTGTATCTTTCATAGTAATTACCGTTCCTTTTTGTAGGGGACGGCGTCCTTGACGTCCCGCAAATTTGAGATTATACATGTCATACGAGGTTTGTGTTAAGTATTACCCCTTAACAGAACCGGAATGCGTAATGCCTTCAACGAGGGCTTCCTCGCCATGTAAGAATAGTAACAGAGGAGGTATCATATATACAACAGCGACGGCAAAAGCGATCCCAGCCTCCTCCGCATTTATTGTTGATAAAAATACTGACATTGGCTGCGCATCCCTGCTATCGAGCAAGATAAGTGGAAGTTCAACCATGTTCCAGTAATCAATGAACACCAAAATTGCTATGGAGTAAAGTGCACTTCTACATTGAGGTATGCACACCTTGACAAAAATTTGCCATTCATTTGCACCATCAAGCTTTGCAGCCTCAATCAATGCAGTCGGTATACGTCGCATGAACTTTGTCAGAAGAAATACAGAGAAAGGTGCGAATATTCCGGGAAATAGCACTGCCCAGCGTGAACCCAAAATGCCAAGCCAATCTGCTACAAGGAAATTAGGAACAATAGTTACCTGATAGGGCATTAGCATAAGAACTATATAGAAGAAAAACAAGAAATTCTTAAATTTCCCTCTATACCTGGTAAAGCTGTATGCGGCAAATGATGCAATTCCGACTTGAAATACAACAATTGGAACAACAAGGATTATTGAATTCCAAATCATTCCTATATATTCAGGGCTTCTGAAAAGTACAGTAGCGTACTGGTCAACAGTAATTATATCCGGCATGAGCTTAAGATTAACACTATCTGCAACATAAGTGCCGACGCCAGGTCTGGTCATATCAAAAATCATACCGTAATTTGCAGCAATCTCACTTTGTGTCATAAACGAGTTTGTTATTGTGAGAACAGTAGGCGTGAGAAATAGTAATGCAAAAGCAGCTGTTATGATAAAGAGTGCTGTGCGCCCAAAATAACGCTTCCTCATTCTTCCACATCCCTTCCAAATCGGTTCTCGGCAAGGAAAAGGATAGCGATTATTGCAATCATTGCAAGAGTCATAACGACTGCAGCAGCAGCCAATCTTTGATAGTCAAGAGTTTGGAATACATTATTCATGAAGTGCTGAATCATGTACAAATCGCCATATGGATAAGCACCGGTGAGAAGATATACCTCTCTAAATATCTTGAATGAGTTAATCAAAGAAAGAATGGTTACAAACAATAGAGTTGGAGACAGGTATCGCAGCTTTATATATACCAACTGCCGAATAGGTCCTGCGCCTTCGGTTTCTGCAGTTTCCAAAATATCTTTAGGAATATTGCTTAGTGCAGCCATAAACAGAATCATGAAGAAACCAAGATTTTTCCATATGAAAAGGATAACAACAACAAGCAAGCTTTGATCAGATTGCATCCAATCGATGCCACTAAAACCGAAGAACATAAGAAGTTCGTTGATTGCACCACGAGGATGGAATAGAACTTGCCATATCAAGATAACTGATGCGACAGGTACCATCAAAGGGCTTAGAAAAAATGTGCGAAAATAGCTCTTGAGCGGAATTTTAGCTTCCAATATGAGTGCTAACAAGAGAGAAAGAACAACAGCCAATGGAACAGCCATTAATGAGAACCTAAGGGTGTTGGAAGCTCCATCCATGAAAGCTCGATTTTGAAATAGACTGATAAAATTATCTAGAAAAACAAAGTTTGGATTGAGCGGACTCTGAATCACAGAGTAGTATATAACAGAGAAATAGGGGATAATGTAAAATATCCCAACACCAATGAGGCTTGGTGCCAGCCAAAGGAAACCATTTATGGTTTCCCTTTGGCGTTTATTAAGTTTCCTCATATAGTTTTTAACTCGTGTGTTCAATGACGTACTCCGTTCTATATCAAAACTTTAGCTCTGCTCTTGAACATATCTCGAAACGCGGCTTTGTATGATTCTGGCTGTTTCTGCGGCGCTTTGTCGTCCGGCAAAGAAATCCTCTGCACTCTCGTTTATGAGATCCATTAAAACAATATCGCGAGATAAGACTCCGTCTGCAGTATCTATAAGATTAAGTATGGCATCGACTTCTGCTCGTGTCATTGCTCTCATGTCAACAGTCTCTCCCATTCCCCATCCGATGGAGCCTTCCCACTCAGGTTCTTCCATTGCTTCTTCAATCATTCTATCAAATACAATTCTATTAATTGGGAACCCGAACTGAATATTTTCAGTTTGCCAATCTGTGGTGAGAAGCTCTCGCATAAATTGCCATGCAGCATCTTGATGGGGAGAACTGGATGTTATAGCAAGACCGGACTCGATAAATAGTGAGTTGCCATTTCCATTATTAGATGGAAAACCTTTGTACACAATATCACCGCCGAACATTGCAGTATTCATTAGTACGCTTTGGAAATCCCAAATAGATGTTGCCATCATTATCTGGCGACCTTCTGCAATCAAGTTTGAACCTTCCATCATGAAGCCCATATCACCATCTCTATCGAAATCCTCAGGGAATCGACTTGCAATCTCAAGAAGTTGAGCAAACTCAGGTGTATCAAAGTGAGATTCGCCTGCCACCCAATCAACATAGTCAGACATATTTATAGTTATTGTGGATTCTAAGAACGCGCTTCTGGTGAGCCATCCACCAAGAGGTCTATCCGCTTGTGGATTTGCATCCAGTGTAGCAAGAAATTCTTCCATTGTCCATCCGATGTCAGGACCAATAACAGAGGGGTGACCAATCAAGGTGTTAATTCCAAATGATGAGAACATTCGATATAATCCTCCATCAAGCTCAGAAGCACGAAGTACACTTTCTATTAAATCAATGCGCCTAATATCAGGATCGGCATCTATAAGTGGATATAAATCAACAAGTAGTCCTCTGGCAACGTATTGTTCAAATGGTAGCTGAGACAAATCAATAATGTCTGGAACCCTGCCTGCGATCATATCTGTGGATAGTCTTGTTATAGCTATCGTCCAATCCTCATCGGTATTAAATTCGGAGTAATCGATGACATGTATGCGGTATGTTGGATTGGTTCTGTTAAATTGAATAACAGCATTGCGTATTCCCCACGGGGATACAGTAGCGAGAGTTATAACAGTTCTTTCCGGCAATTCGGAGTATGGAGTTTTAGTCAGGACATTAAGCTCAAATGTTGACTCCATTGTGCGTCTGTTCCATGTTGAAGTAGTACACAGTACGCGTCCGTCCGCTAACATTACGATATTTTCCAAACCGTCGGTTGAAAGATTACTGTCGAGCCAATTTATTAGCCGTACACTTTCTCCGGTTTCAGTTTCTATGCCAAACAAGTTAGAGCCATCTTGGAAAAGAAGGAAATGCTCTTCATCTCCCGGGAATATCTGCCAAGCATTGTTTGGAAGGTCAATGGTTTCACCCCAGCTTCTGGTAACAGGATCAATTACACGCAGTGCCATTCCTTCCCCTGTCCACCCAAAGAACGCAACATCGCCACTTGGCATGCGGAAGAGTCTATCGACCCATTGGTCGACATCAAGCTGGAACTGCATAACAGCATTACTATCCATAACAACGATCCTATCATTAGAAGCAACAAATAGATTGCCTGCACCATCAATATTAAATGCATTGACAGAAATCCAACCGGAACCGTCATCAAGAATACTTAAGTCTACCGAAAGCACCTCTGCACCGGTATTGTCCAATTTGCGAATATTTGTAACACTTCCAAGATCTTCCCAATAATTCCAACGATCCCAATCTTCGCCGTCAAAATCATCAGGTACATTTAAGCGGAAGAATGATCCTTGTTCCGCAACCCAAAGAAAGCCTTCGTCATCAGCAAACATTCCCATTATATGAAAATTGCTCTGAGCATCAGGGGATGGAGATGCAGGCAGACTATAATTTGGAAGTGGCATTAAGTTTGAACCGTCAATATTCATTGAGTAAATATTGACAACTGACTCCCCAGTTTCTCCATCTATTACGGTGGTGGACCAAAAATAAAGGGTGTCATCAAAGTAAGCGAGATTTCGAACGTCGGTTATGTTATCCGGCAACGTGACTGTTTCTGCCACGAACACAAATTCCGGTGTATCAAACTCGCCTTCGTCAGCTCTGCACCCTGCTATTATTGGTAAAAGAATTGCTATGATTAAACAAATTGCGAGTACGCGAAAAGTAGCCTTTTTCATGTATTTGCCTCCTTAATAATGGTTAGATTAGTAAACTATAAATCTGCATAACAGATTTATGACGAATATTTGAACGAAGATGTTCCGTATTCGTGTAAGTTTTTTTAGCTTAAAGCACACTTATTAAGAACATCATGTGAATTCCTTAAGATTTTATTAAGAATAAGTGTGAAAGTCAAGCAAAAGGATGATAATGTTTGCACATTGCGCACATAATGAGAAGTGGTATAAATGTTTCATCCTTATAAGAAAAAACTTTATGATGATAAAAAGACAGGAGTAATTCTAACAAGTCAATGTGACAGCTCGGTGACTATTTGAACGCTGAAAGTGACAATTTAGTCACATATGTAAGAGGCTGTTGACGCTTTGTCACAGCCTCTTACGTTGAAATGTAATACTAATCCTCTCCTACCTCACCTGGACTACAATCGGTGTTTCGAGTCTCACAATCCGAGAAAATTGCGGGGTGAGGGCAACAAATGTATTATCAACAGGTGGGTATTGTGTGGAGAAAAACAAGCCAGGAGTGGTTTCATGTATGTACCAATTGTCCAGAATTCCCCTAAATTCTAAATCATTCCAACTTTCCGGATACATTGTGTAAGTAATTCGGTGCATTTGATACTCACCTTGTTCAAATGTTGAAAAAATCAAAATCCATCCATTTTCTAGCTGCTCAACACTCTCTAATTGCATTCCATCCGGCAACGGCTCCGATGTTCCATCTGCCAGATTTATGCGCACATACTCCATAGATTTATCTAGCCAGATTACTTCCTCAATAACCATTATGAGACTCTCACTCTCTGCAAAAAACACGCTCTCCAAGAAATGGGTTTCGACAGCGATTGTATCCAAACCGGTGGACGGATTTGCTACGATACCTTTTTCGTGAGGTGGATAAAATCGTTCCCCATGCTCATTTTCCATATAGAACCACAGTGCCCGTAGCAGTTTAGTGTTCGCATCATCCGCTGTGAAGTTTATGCGTGTGTGTGCGGGATTAAGCTCGATAGTAGTCAGGGTTAAGTATTGCCCATCTAGTGCAAAATCATAATCCAAAGCGATAATCTCACCTGCTTGGACAAATTCGGCATCAAGCTCCAAGATGAACTCATATTCTCCAATGACATTTCCCCACACATAATCAGAGTCCATATTTAACACCTTGCCTGCCCAGATAACAACATTCGGGAGCCGATCATCAAATCCAAACATCATATAGCGCATATTGTCATTTTCTTCACGACGTGGGCTTAACATCAGTGTAGCACTTGTGTATCTGTTCTCCGCATCCCATGCACCTACACTTATGCTCAGGTTGGAGTATATCGCTGATTCCAGTGTGTAAAAGATGTGAATATGCTGTCCATCTACAACGACATACTCCACCCTCATGGTGACATCGCCGATTTGTTGCTCTAAGCCCACGGTTTGCACAAAGTCTTGCTCCACCGCCTCGGTAAGTGATGGAGAAAAAGACACAATAGCCGCAAGCTGCTGTAGTCCAGGTATGCGCTCTACTGCGGTAGCAACAGCGGGAGATAAATTAACCAGACCCACAAAGAATGCAAACAGTAGCGCGATAGTGCTCAGCGGCATGATGGTATAATTGCGGAAATTTCGCCTTTTTGCTCTTGCCTGTGCATCTGCAAGGACATTCTCCAGTGCAAGAGGGGTAGAAATATGCTCATGCTTCAATGCATGGTATTCTTGTTCACGATTCATGTTCTTGATCCTCCTCCAGTAATTCTAATCTAAGTAATTTGAGAGCACGCCGCTGTCGCGTAACCACGGTCCCTTGCGGAATTTTCAAGCTCTTTGCAGTTTGAGCTAAGGTGAAGTCTGCGTAATATCGCAGAATAACCACTTCCTTTAATTCTTGTGGCAATTGCCGGATAGCTTCTTTAAGGGGTAATAATTCAAACTCTTTCTCATCCTCACCTAACTCTACCACCGCTTCCAAAGGTTGCTCACGCTTAAGCCGTCGCCATATTTTGTTACATTCATTAATCAAAATCCGTGTCATCCATGTATCAAAATAGTCAGGCTCGCGTAGCTTTTTAACAGATATTAATCCTCGATAAACCGCTTCGGCAACTGCATCCAAAGCCATAGCTTCATTGCCTAAATGCAAAAATGCCATGCGATATAACTGTGGCTTTAGCTGCTCCACCCGGTCAGCGTACAAATTCTTATCCATCCAGTCACTCCTTCCTATAACTATTAGATACACGAACAAGGTCATTTTGATTTCATTTGTTGGAAAAATTTTAAGACAAGGAGATATTGTTTGCAAAAAAGATTGAGAGTCTCAATGAGAATCCCAACCTTTTACATTATAAGGAGAGCGAGCACATATCGGGTTACCCTTTGCATATAGCTTGCTCTTGGAAATTACCTAACTCTGTTCTGCCACAAACCTTTCAGCACGGTTTTGTATTATTCGTGCTGCATCTTGCGCGGTAAGTGCGCCGTTGAAAAAGTCCTCAACGACTTCCCATATTATTACATCCCATAATGAATCTTCGAATATCATCATAACTGATGCAGAGTCAACAAGTGCCCGGATGTTATCCACATGTTCTTCTGTTAGTGGTCTTCTCGTTGTTTGAAGGTCGGCAAAACCGACGCTCTCTACACTTTCGCCGAACTCATCCACCTCAACCACCGTTGCATTGGCAAGTTCTTCCTCAAACACAACATTACTTATGGGAATGCTAAATTGTGTATGCTCCCTCTGCCACTCGTCTGACATTACTTTACTAATAAACTCCCAAGCTATCTGCTGATTATTGCTCGAATTCAATATTGCTAAACCGTTGCTTGTACTTAAAAAATTCCCGCTTCCATATTCAGAAGGAAAACCTTTGAAAACAAAGTCGCCTCCAAATAAATCTTGATATATAGAATAGAAATCAAATCCAAAGAACCCGGTCGCCAACATTATCTGTTCTCCTGAAGAAATCATACGATATGGTTCGAACGCTGCAAAACCTTCATCAGTATCCATCGTTGTATTGAATATATATATAAATTCCAATATTTCGATAAAAAAGTCAGAATCGAAATAGACAGTTCCACTATCCCAATTTACAAATGATTCAATATTGTTTAAGTAAATCGACTGTAAAAGTCTTTCAGCATTATACGCCGTGCCCAAAGGATGCGTTGCTTGTGGATTGTTTTCTATAACAGTTCTGAACTCTTCGAAATTCCAACCTCGATTTTCTCCGACAACATCAGGGTGACCGAATAACGTCAAGATATTAAAGTCCGGAAATACCTGATAAAGTCTGCCATCAATTTCTGCGCTACGAAGCACACTTTCTATAAAATCAGAACGGTCAAGCGATGAGTCTGAATCTAAAAAGTCATATAAATCCACAAACACCCCATGTCTTGCCCATTGGGGAAATGGAAACCCGCTTGTGTGTAAAATATCGGGACCGCGTCCAGCTATTATCTCCAAAGCCAATCTCTCGACATCGTCAACCCATGTAGCACCAAATTCAACCTCCAAGAATTCTATTCGGTACATTGGATTCGTTCTATTAAATTCTAAGACTGCACTATTGAATATAAATGGAGAAGATGTAGCAATGGTTATAACCGTTACATCGTCAAGCTCATCATATGGCGTTCTATTGAGAACTATAAGTTCTGTATGTCGCAGCACTGCCCAGTCATCACCACTGTCGCAAAAAACTGTTGTCGTAAGCATTATGCGATCATTAGGTAAAATTGAAACATTGTCTATGCCGACAGGGTCAACACCGCTACCAATCCAGTCAAGTATCGGTATTATGTCACCGCTATCGTTAGCAATCCCAAATAGGTCTCGCCCATCGTCAGCAAGAATCAAGAACTCATCGTTTCCTGGAAATATTGAGCGAGTATTTTCAGGCAAATCAATCGCTTCTCCCCACGCCCTGCTTTGTGTATCGATTAATTGTAGTCTTAATGAATGAAAGCTGCTATCCCAGCCTGAATGTGCAATCGCACCATCGGGCATTTTAATCAAGCTGTTTTCCTGCACGAAAATCTCTGTTTCAAGTCTGAATAATGTGTTGCCATCAATATCCAGTGCATAGATCGATTGCCCTGAGCCAATGAATAAATTTCCATCAGCATCAACATTAAACGCATTAATACCTACCCAATTTTGCGCCGAAGATGCGAGAGCATTAACATCTGCTGCCAACAACTCTGTGCCAGTGCCGTCAAGTTTGCGTATTACATATGAGGTTTCAACTGATGCAAGATGTCCCCATATTTCATGCAGCTCTGCATGATCAAAATCAAAATTAGCCGGAAGGTCAAAAAATGTATGGTTTTCCGTTTCTGCGATCCATAAATTGCCATCACTATCAACTTGCATTGCACTTATAAACACGCCTCCTCCTATGTTGGCATCAATGGGACGTGCAGAAGTAGTGTAATTCGGCAAATAAGTAATTTCGGATTCATCAAGATCAATTGTAAATATGTGTGTTGTTTGAAAAAACGATTCATTCATATCGCTTGTCGATGTCAAGTAAATAGTATTGTCAACTACGATAATGTTACTAATATTCGGCAAGTCGCCAGCAAGAGCGGAGATTGAAGTAAACTCCGGAATAAAAACATACCCAGGCTCATCTATAATCACATCAGCATCTCTATTGCACCCCAAGAGCGTTGCTACAAGCAATGCGAAAGAGATAATAATAGCTAATATACGAAAGCTGACTTTTTTAATGTTCATGCTGACCTCATTTTTCAAACATATAGATAATCAAACACCTCATTGCTTTCCGCTTCTACTGCAAATATTACACGTAGCATCTAGCTATGTCAATAATGAGCCAAGCATTAACTTTTCCATACGGTGTGAATCAATATACTTCAACAGGAAATCTATGCCTGGAAAGGGTAGACTACAGATATGTTTTATGGTATGCTTTTTTTGTTCATTATCCGTTGTTTTAAATGGTAATGCAATGAGTTTATGAACTCATATTTCAATCAAGAAGAGGAGGGGTTAGCATGGCTGGAGAATTCAAAAATCAAATCGAAGAACGACTACATGGTCATACGCGTGAGGATATTTGTTTATTTGCTTGGCTATGTGTAGTACGTGTGTTGCCAATTTTGGGTAATAAAGGGGATTTTGAGTATTGGACAGCCATTAGGAGCGACGATAGAAGGCAGACACATCTACTTTCGGTGCTGAGAGCATTGGATGTCACCGCCACCGCCGCCTATGCCGCCGGCGATGTCACCGCCGCCTATGCCGCCGCCTACGACGCTTATGCCGACGCCGCCGACGCCGCTGTCGCTGTCGCCGCCTACGCCGATGCCTACGCCGCCTACGCCGCAGCCGCCTACGTAGCCCACGCCGCCGCCTATGCCTACGCCGCAGCCGCCTACGTAGCCCACGCCGCCGCCTATGCCTACGCCGCAGCCTATGCCGCCGACGCCACTGTCGCCGCCGCCGACCATTTG
Organism: Oscillospiraceae bacterium; assembly: GCA_009785345.1. Taxonomy (GTDB): domain Bacteria; phylum Bacillota; class Clostridia; order Oscillospirales; family Oscillospiraceae; genus WRMH01. The sequence continues at coordinate 67,222 of WQWL01000004.1, read as the reverse complement.
TGTATTGATTTAAGACCCCTCCTGCTTGAGGATTTAGAAAACATAAAAACCGGGAGACATAATTTTCATCATGATATCTCCATATATGGGGATATATGGGACAACTTCCAGAACGCTCTGTGTGATATAGGTTGCGAATATTGGGGAAACTGGTACGCGCAGTTATTCAAGCGAGGCTTTGCATTGGACAGTAACGGCTATGAGGAAATTGAGACGCGATTGAGCGTGCCAAAAGAGTATCTCGAAGAAGGTGCTGCATCAGTTGGACGTTATATGGAAAGGTCGAAGCAAGGCACGGAAACCATCAGTGAAACACGAATTATTATATTGGGCGAAAAGGGCGCGGGGAAAACCTGCCTTGCCCGCCGTCTGTAAGACCCAACGACAAAAATGACAGATGAGGAAGAAAGCACAGGAGGAGTGGACACTAGTGTTTGGCAAATTGACAGAGGAGAGAACAGGCGCGATGTAAAGGCACGAATTTGGGACTTTGCTGGGCATGTTATAACACATTTCGCCCACCGCTGTTTCCTCTCTGCGCGGTGTTTATATGTGATTGTGTATGATGGTCGAACAGAAGGGCGTAACCGTTTGGAGTACTGGCTGGATCATGTGCGCAATTATGGTGGAGATTCACCAACGCTCATATTAGTCAATTTACGAGATGATGACAATCCTCCGCGCTTGCTTGAAAACGATTTACGAAGAATGTATCCGTTTATTCAAGATGAATTTTTCTATGTGAACATTGATAAAGAGTATGAAGAGTTGGAAGTGTTCCGAGAAAAAGTCGCGCAGCTTGTGCGAGATGCCCCCAGTTGGAATAACCAGGTTATACCAGCTGATGATTTCCGTGTGAAGGAGAAAATCGAGGAACTGTTTGATAAGGATGCAGATAATAGGCTGGAAAACATATCACCTAAAGAATTTGAAACAATTGCCTCTGAATGCAAAGTCGAACCTGAACGGTTCAAAGAGATACTGAATAGCCTGACGTCGTTGGGTGCGAGCTTGTGGTATCCTGATTTGACTGAATATGATACCGTTGTGCTGAACCCGGACTGGATTGCCAACGGCATTTACAAGGTTATAAATTGGGGCTTACGGAATCGACGAACCCGTTTAGGTAAACGAGATTTTGCAGAAATTTTCAATGATGAGCCTAAACGTTACCCCATGAAAAAGGCTGAGTTTATATTCATGCTCATGAATAAATATGAACTGGCCTATTTTGAGGGCGAGGATATTATTATTCCTACACTACTCGGGGGCTTGCCAGATAAGTATCTCCATTTCGGCAAGGAATTTGACGAGGCAAACAGCCTCTTGATGGAATATCGCGCGGAGGTGCGGCTTCCGGAAAACATCATTTCAAGGCTAATTGTATGCGCTTGTGAATACGTTCGTGGCGAGGAGGACATTTGGCTGAGAGGTGCAGTGCTGCACGATACGGATGCAGTTGCACTGATACTTGAGGAAAGTGAAAATAGGATTAGTGTTCGTGTAAAAGGAGCAGGACAAACAGAATTTATCTCTAAAATTCGCGAAATAATAAACCGTATTTTGGATACATACCGGAGTGCTAAACCGGAATCTTGGTATCGGATTATCAGCAATACCGCACAGGATTTGTTGCCATCATTGGTGAAAGTTCCCTTGATGAAATCCGGACAGGATATCAAAGACCTTATTGCGACAAATCAAGGCATCCCGATTCCTGGAACGGGGCAGACTGTGTCAGCAACACCAACGGTAAATATATACAATCTCATCGAGAATTATACTGAAATCATCGTTCATGGCAATGTTGAGAAGGTGGCTGGAGGTAATATAAGTGACCACACCGAGTACAACTTCCAAAACTGCAAGTTTGACTTTGCAGGAGATTTTCGTAGTCTTGCGGAAGAATTTCAGGCAATAGGTTTTGCGGAAGAAGCGGAGATTTTGAATCGCACGGCAGAAAAAGTGGAGAGCAACGAAACAGCACAGACAGCAAATGATGTTAGAGGAAGTGGAATATTCACAAGGGGGCGAAATTTACTTAAGGACGCACTGACGCCCGGAACTCCCCTAAATAAAAAACTGAAAACAGATATTTTGAAAGGTTGTGCCAATCTATATAAACAGGGTGCACAGATGTTCGGCTGGTAAATGCCGTCGGGAATGGGATAAGAAGGGGCTGTAGCACCGTTATTGGCGTTTTGATGAAGTGTCCCTTTCATAGCAATGCCGGGTATTGCATCAACTCCTGCAGTCTCTCTAAAAACTTCTGCGAAGATTTTGAGAACACCTGTTGCTTTTTCCACACTATGTTTGAACGTACTTCCATCTTTGGCTCGCATGGCACGAAACATAAAGGATGGTTTTCAGAAGTAGTTACAAGGCGATCTATAGTCAAGGCGTAACCGTCACCTTCCTCAACTAAAAAAGCAGCATTATATATGAGATTATAAGAATAACCACACTTTTACTCAAGTTTATAACACAAAACTGCTGTGGAAAGGATGGTGATTACGTGCATCAATTTTGCGAATTTAATAATTTCTTGCCTGTCACATTCACACCAATAAAGCAGATTAATACAGCAACTCCTGATGCTATCAGAAAATACCAAGCATTTGTGTAATCACCAAAAATGTCATAAACAAAGCGCATAGCAGGTGGAGCGAAAGCACCGCCAAATGCCATTATAGATGAAAACACACTAAGAATGACAGGAAAATCTTTTTCTTCATAATAATTACTCTCCCTGCTCCTCGGTCATTCTACGACTTTGCGCAGACTCTATTTATATATTCTATGCCTAACAATCCTTCAAGCTGTGAGCAAAAATAATTGATATATTTACAATATTTATTGCTACTATTGTCATAAGTTGGACATAAGAAAATTCTAGAATGTTTTTTAAACAAATCAATCATCATCTTCCAGCGTATACCCAAATGCCTTAGCTCTGCTTAAGCAAAGTGCACTTTGCTGCGTATCTCCTGTCTGTTCATAGTATTTCGAGAGGTAAAACCACGCTTGGTCATTATCTTCGTTGAGTACAATCGCATGATTCAGATCCGCTAGGGCGGTATCTAATTCATTTGTATATAAATAATATTCCGCGCGCCGCATATAGGATAGGCTAGATCCCCAATCAAACCTTCCCTCTGTCAATTTTATCGCTTTATTAAGCATATCCAGTACTTCAGACCCACATCTTTCTTGCTTTTTCTTTGCAACTTTTAATCGTATTACACCCGAATTACGATAAGCAAGAAATGAGGGATTGTTCATACAAAGCGCGCTATCTAAATTTCTAAAGGCCAGATCAATGTCTCCGACTTTATACTGAGCGAAAGCCAACTCTGCCTTATATTCGGTATTCCAAGTCACAAGTTCTACTGCTTTCGTATGATCAGCAACTGCTTTTTCGTACTCTCTGAGCCACCTGTAATTATTACCACGATCAGAATAAAATCCAGCATTATTAGGTGCAAGCTCTATTGCTTTCGTATAATCAGCAGATGCTTTTCCATGTTCTCTAAGCCAAGAGTAGCTCGCTCCACGATCGTGGAAGTATTGAGCATTGTCCGGCGCAAGATCTATTGCCTTCGTGTGATCTACAATCGCCTTCCGATGTTTGTTTGACCAACGGTAATTTACACCGCGACAATTATAGTACTGCGCATTATCTGGCACAAGTTCTATTGCTTTGTTAAATTCTTTTTCAGCCTTTGAATAATTGTTATTATATCGATGCGCAATGCCACGGGTGAAATATATTTGAGCATCATCCGCCTTAACGTCATCTAAGATAACCCCATCAAAAGACAACCTCTCAGTTTCTAAAAAGACTTTCCTTAGATCAGCGTCCCTCAAGTTTGCATTCCTGAGACGACTTCCACTCAAATCAGCTTTATGCAATTTAGCCTCAGCTAAAATCGCATGATCCAAGTCACAATTTTTCAAAGACGAGTGCTCTAAGTTGGCTCGATATAAATCTCTTCTATGCAGAATGCATCTTGAAAGATCAAGATGATTTAAGCATGAAATGGCAATATTAGTCCCCCTTCGTTGACCACTTAGTTTGGAAAGCCACTCACCGGCAGAGGTTATGTGGGGAAAGTCTATCGGCATTGCGCCAGGCCAGTCTATCTTGGAGATTTCCTTCGTGTAACGAGAACAAGCAGACAGCGCCGCCAGCAAAGCTTCTTCTGAGTTTCTGGAAAATCGTACTTTTTCAACAAATGTTAGCTGTGGTACTTTATCGTAGGGCATACCATTTTTTAACATGTAGGCAATTAGCTCACAGAGCATCTGTTGCCATCTTTTCACGTCAGCCTTCTTGTTTCTCTCAATCTCATTACACAAGTACTGGAAAATATATTCGTCAATAGGAACTCTACTGCAAACGTGAATCCAGTGCTCCAGCGCGATTTCAACCGTCCAGCCAAATGATTGATCCAGCGCTGTTTTTGTGTTTGAAAGCTGTCTCACTATTCTCCTAGCCGCTAAATATTCTCCAAAATTTTTATGGGTAAATTCAAATGTTTTATCCCCATCTGGGTCTCGTGTGTCGGCTTCACGGAAATAAAACGCAGTGAGAAGATTCGTAACGCCTTCTTTTGCCTGTTCTTGAAACCTCTCAAGAACATGTTTCAACTTGTTATTTGCGCACCTTTTTTCGATATCTTGCAATGTAGCTGTCCGTCCCGCACCCTGCCAGGCAGAAACAGCGATTTCTTCCAATACTCTATCATAGTCGTCTTTCTCGACGCCTTGAATTGTTGGATGACCCGGTTGGACAGGTTCACCTTTATGCCGCTGAGACTGCCATCCGCGTTCATAGACCGCATCAATCAAATCGTTGTAAATTTCATTCAGATTCATTTTTTGGGAAAAATGTACTTCTTTGCGCTCAAAACTCAATGCCAATAAATAATTTAGGAGAGGCTGGGCAGTAATATCCTCTAAAGCCGATCTATCGAGTTCTGACGGAAGTCCAGCATATTTCCCTCCGGTTAATTTCCCATACTTCACCCACCATTGCCTCCGCTTATCGTCCTTTAATAAGCCATCAGGGTCAAAGTAGGTTTCATCTTCAAAATATATACCTATTGACTTTTTCTGATCAACATAGTACGGCAAAACATGGAGTATCTGACCTTCCCGTCTGAGGTTTGTATCTATAGCTTGTACCGGCAAGTCACGACCTGTGATGATCACACGAATCTGCAGTCTATCATAAGAATTGTGATCTCGTAATAGCTGTAAAATCTGATTCGTGAAATCAGTCCCGGCATCTATACTCGCCTTGCCTTGTTGCATGATTTCATCTAAGCCATCAAAGATGATCAGGAGTTGTTCTGATTCACCGATCGGATTTTTGTGGAAAACTCGATTGGAAACCAAAAATTCGCCAACGACTTCTTTGACATCACGCCTTAAATCAAGTTTATAAAGCGGGATAAACAGAACATCGTGGGTCGTTGAAATGGAAGCCGCAAGCATTTTAACAAATGAAGATTTTCCACTGCCCGGTCCTCCGCTGATTACACGAATCGCATCCTCGTTGTCGTCCTTGCTTATCCACTCATGTATGCACGTTTCAAGATCAACTACAATTTTCTGCGTTTTTCGAGCAGGTATAGAATCAAGGTCGAGTTGTGTGCCGCTTTCTTTTCTGTCAGTATCTTTTGCGTGTTCTGTTATTTTATTAAAATAGCCACAGAGCGGAACGAATATTTGCGCCAAGCTAAATACCTCATCAAATATACGTTCCTGTATTTGTTTTTCCAAATAAGCCTTGTATCTGTCCCATTCTTCTTCCATCTGCACTGAACCTGAAAAAGGTGATTCGCTAAGTAGACTTCTATATTTTTCCGGATTATTACACCACTCACTATGCAGTGAATACACAAAAAAACCAGGAAGTCTGTGAACAATGGCTTCAGTTTTGTTAGCATCTACACCTGCCAGCACAAGCCATTCACGAAATACTTCTTGAAGATCCTTTATGAACTGACATTCTTTCGGGCGTTCAAAGAAGTCAGGATCAATTTCAATTTCTTTGTTGTACTTAAATTTTTTGATATTGGCAATAAAAGTCTCCTCATCAGATTGAGGAATACTATTTTTACTCTCACTCACCAAATCAGTTATTGCGTGGACGATTGAGCGATCTAAAAGTTTCCACGCCAACCGTTCGTCAGTTTCATCAAGTCCCAAAGCTGCACCCGCATCCATAAAACTAAGTGCAGATTTATCAAATTCTTTGCTGACACCATAAAGTGTTGCTTTCCCCAATGCCACAAAAAATTTCGAATAATCCTTTACTTTCACCGGCTGAAACAATATATTATTTTTCAACTTCCTTCTCATAGTTTTTTTTTCCTCACAACATCAAAATAACTGCATCTGAAGACTAGGGATAATAGTTATCGTAAAATGAAACATGCTCAGTGTATCATATACTGATAGAATATGGAAGAATTAGCAGAAATTTGTGAAATTGAGAAATCGCTGAGTTACAGCTCACGGAGCAATGTCATTGTGTAGACCTCCTTGTAATTGAATTGGACATACTTTTCTAATTACAAGGGCCTCTTTTACTAATTTGTTAGTAAAAGAGGCTGCACACAAACTGATGCTTGTCAAGTGTTTTATCGCTTTTATTTAATTATTTTTGTTAGGGGTCTACTTGTTAATGATAACTTAATGACATTGGCTCACGGAGAACCGCCCTCTCGTGCCCGCATATCGGTATTGTAAGACATTAGGCTTGAAAGTGATTGAGCCGCGAAAACACGAAAATTGGGCGAGCCGACGTCGTTTACTATACGGAAGGCAACATATCTGTAAGCATTAAGGCAAGTGAGCAGATATCGCCATATATGGGGCAACTTCCAGAAGGCTCTGCGTGAAATGGGTTGTGAATATTGGGGAAACTGGTACGCGCAATTGGTCAGGCACTTTCCCAATTATTGCATCGAACCCATGTGCCATTCTTTATAATATGAATTCCGATATTTTTCGATTTGACAGAAAACTTAATATACATTTGCTCAATATACATACCAACTGCAAAACCTAAAGCAGATCCCGCGGCTAATACGCTGTCCCTAAGCTCTGATGCATATGTAACACCCGCTCTGTCCAAAACTAGCACAAGAACCAACAATGCAACAGAAACGATAATAGTCAAAAGCGGGAACAAAATTTTGTTCTTTGTATTATCTGGGGCGTTATAATAAAGTTTGATTACCAAGAGTGTCGCGACAAATACAATGGCGAGAGAAACAATGACATCAGACATAAAGTGAACACCGAGATACATCCTTGAAAACGCAACGAGTATTGCAAGCATAAACATGATGACTTTCAGAACTTTGTTCTTTAGAAGCATACCCAGCGGCATGAGATATGCGGCAGCTGCTTGCGTGTGTCCACTTGGAAATGCGTAGCTTGTTGCAGTGCCTTCTGCACCTGTAACAGTTGGAAATGTTGGATCATAAACCCATGGACGATCAACTCTGAATGTTATTTTCATTCCTTGTACAATAATAGCTGTGAAGAAAAACACAATGCCGATAACATACGCTTTGCGTTTACTAATACACCAAAAAATGAAGCAAAAAATGACAATCAAAATCATTTCTTCCCCCAACCTGGTTATCCAAGTTATAAGCACGTCTAAAAAAGGTGTGCGAATAGATTCAAGTGCCCTAAGTATATCCATACTCTATCACCCTCCGATTCTGTAATTGTTCAGTATTATCGACTTTATCTTAACATATACCTGTAAGCCATGACAACATCAAATAATTTACGATGTCGAATCCGAAGTTAGCTCCTGTAATCGCTCCAAAAACTTCTGCGAAGATTTTGAAAACACCTGTTGCTTTTTCCACACTATGTTTGAACGCACTTCCATTTTTGGCTCACACGGCACGAAACATAGAGGATAGTTTTCAGAAGTAGTTACAAGGCGATCTATAGTCAAGGCGTAACCGACACCTTCCTCTACCAGAAACGCAGCATTATATATAAGATTAAAGGTAGCAACGATATCTAATGAATCAAAGCTATAACCTAACCATTGTTCATATCGATGACGCAAACTTTCACTTCTAGGTGAAATGATGGGTATTCCTTTTAGGTCATTTGGAGTAATCGCAGTACGAGAAGCAAGAGGGCTATCTTTACGCATTAGCAGCCCATCAGCATGTGCGGTAGGCAGCCACATTGACTCATAGTTGTTCAAATCAATACCTCCAACTCCAACTCCAAAGTCAATAAGACCTTTTTCCAATCGCTCAATAGTGTCAGTTGCATTTGCACTTATTAAATGTACATGGATATTTGGAAAGTCTTTTCTTAAAGAATTAATGGTTTTTGCAACTATTCGCATACCTTCCGATTCGCCTGCACCAATCCATATATTACCACCGATGAAGCTGTCAGATTGGCGTAATTCTGATTCAGTCTTTTGCGTCAAATCTATAATTTCTTGCGCTCTCTTTTGAAGAAACATACCATCCTCAGTTAGTGCTGTTCTTATACTGCTTCGGATAAACAGCTTTTTGCCAATGTTTTTCTCTAGTTCGCCTAACTGTCGTGAAAGTGTTGGTTGAGATAGGTGCAAGGATTTTGCGGCAGCTGAAAAACTACCTTTGTTTGCTACTTCTAAAAAATATTTCAACACTCTAATTTCCATAAGAATACCCCTAATCTTATTATCTCGTCATTCCGCGACGACCCGCAGAATGACGTTAGTTTTTCATAGACTATTTGACATTACCCGTTAAATCAATTTTGCGAATTTAATAATTTCTTGCCTGTCACATTTACACCAATAAAGCAGATGAATACAGCAATTCCTGACGCTATCAGAAAATACCAAGCATTTGTGTAAGTACCAAAAATGTCATAAACAAAGCCCATAGCAGGTGGAGCGAAAGCACCCCCAAATGCCATTATAGATGAAAACACACTAAGAATGACAGGGAAATCTTTTTCTCCGAAAAACTTCATTACGAAAATATTAGCAGAAATTGAAAATCCCGTTGCAGCCATCCCTAAAATAAAGGCGTGAAGCCAAGCGGCAGTGGGGTTTGTAGCCAGAAGAGCAAAAATTGGAGATAGTATAAACAGACTTCCCAAAATGATACCACCAACAAATGTTCCGGAACGGTCAAAAATATTTCCCATAAGTATTTTGCCAACTGTCAAAATTACCATCGAAAAGGATACAATAGTCGCGACAAGTGTTGGATAATATCCTAAATCCACAAGATATGGAGCAATATGAGAATGCGGACCTGCTGCCCCTATTGCAATGCTAAACAAGGCAACAGCTAAAAACCAAAATACAGGAGTTTTTCGTGCTTCTGTAAGAGTAAGCCCTGTAGGAGTACGCGTATTAGGTGCTTTTGCAATATCTTTGTTGTCTTTCCTATAAGGAGATAATTTCATTTTTTCAGGACTTTCCTTAATGAGAAATACTATTGTAGGAATCAATATTATAACAGCAACAATCCCCATAAAACGGAATCCCCATCGCCAATCAAAAGTTTCGATAATTACACTCGCCATTGGGTTCATTATTGCAGCGCCGAGGCCACTGCCAGCGAAAGCCAGCCCCAATGCAAGACCTCTTTTATCCTCGAACCATCTGTTAATTAGTATACCAATCATCATGAAATGAGATGCATTTACAAATAGCCCATTAAATATCGCTATCAAATAGAAATGCCAGAGGTGTGTGGCGTATGAATATCCAACTAATGATAAACTGCTTAGTACAGTGCCAACTAACATAACGCTTTTTATGCTAAACCGCTTTGCTAACCTGCCATATAGTGGAAGCAACACGGCGCCCAAAAGAGCAATTATTGTGCGAAAAAATGTAAATTCCCCCCTAGATAACCCTAAATCCTCAGTAACCGGTATAATAAATATACTTGCCGTATTATGGAACCCAATGCCCGCAGCAGCAATAATTATACAAGCGATAACCACATACCAACCGTAGAAAATCTTTTTCTTCATAATAATGACCATCCCTTTGTTTACTACCTAGTCACAAAACAACCATGGATAAGGTATGGTCATTTCGTGCATTAATTTGCGGTTTCCCGCAGGGAGAGCAAATTGGCACATTCTTTCGTTAGTTTGAATTTATTCAAACTAATCACATCTCCCTTATGAAGCGATTATACAGGAATGATGGTTATATGTCTAATGCTTATATTGAATAACACATTATGCCTTTTGGTAATGGGCTGTTAAAAAATATTATCCCCTGCAATTGCAAGGGATAGTAGGCAAGTTTGACGAGGTGCATTGTTCAAATAACTATAACATCCAAATAGGTACAATCAATGCTGATTTGTCAATTGCTGAGAACTCTTCTTCAACATATGTGTTTACAATCGTCATGTTATGACGCTCTGCATATTCATTGCACTCTCGAAGTTGCCCCTCAACACTTTTAGGCGGGTTGGCATACATCGGGTTTGCTTTGCGTACAGTTTTCTTGTTCTCTATGCCTCATGCTTACTAATTAGCACTCTTTAATTCGACGCTTCCATGCGTTTTGTTATTAGTACGCATGACGCGGCGAGAACGCATATGCTTACCGCAGAAAAGATTACTGTCATTGTTGGTCTGTCGATCAGTAGCCCAAAAATGTTATAGAAATCAGGAACGTGCCACACATCTGTTTGACCTATCGAATTTGCCGGGAATAACGTGAAAAAGCGATGCAGCCCAACAGAAATGAACCGTATATCAAATAGCGTTACAAAAAACAGCCCCAATGACGGAATAATCGCTATAAACGGGTTGCGAGATAGTGCAGAAATAGTCAGCCCCATCATACAAAGCAATAGGTAAGATAGAAGCCCCACGGCAAAATAGCGTATTAGAAATTCTGACATCAAATAGCTATACGGTGATTGACTGAATGGTGCGAAGTTAACTTGCATCACTTGTTGTAAATCCACGTTAAAACGCAAAAGTCGCGGTATTGTGATCAACGTAAAATATGCCAGATATATGACTGTCGCAAATAGTAAAGAAGCTATAATCTTATTTGCGATTAGTTTATTTTTGCCGTGTTTTGAAGTGAGTATAATCTTATCAACCCCTGTACTCCGCTCCTCAGCAAAGACCGGTGCCACTCCTATAATAACAATGAAACTAAGCCCAAATAACCACAAGATGAAATTGCCGCCTTGATTAAATATATGCCACCACACATCTGTATAACTCATAGCATCGTCTGGTATTTCGACTTGACGGTACATATCTACAATCCGTTGAATAATTGGGCTATCCACATCTGCTTGAAAGGGAATCCATCTTTCTCTAGGAAAAAGCCAACCACCATAAGGCAGTTCACCTAAGTTCCCGGTTGCTTCTATCACACTCATTGTGTTGTAGTTATCCCATCTTGCCCAATATATATGGGTTTGACGCAAACCCTCATTTGAAACGTACGCAAGTCTTTCACTGCTATCCGTAAAACTTTGCATCATGAAAACACCTGACAGCAAAAAGAACATCACTAATATTACGACTGTAGTTCTTCTGCAAAATATTTTATATAATTCAAATTTCATTTTCTGGACCTCCCGCCGTCCCTATTTCGCCGGTATAGAATAGATAGGCATCTTCCAACGTCGGCTCTACTTGTACAGCATCATTTGTCGGCTTGTCACCGGAAATGATGCGTAACTCTGTCTGGTCAGCAGTGTTTTGCACATTGCTGACAATGTAGTTCTTTGTAATACCGCCAATCTCACAACTTTCTACTGTAGTGCTCCACACCTTCCCCTGTACCATACCTATCAGCGCATCAACACTTCCTCTGAATGTAAGATGCCCTTCTTTCATAAGTAAAATGTCACTTGCAATGTATGCAACATCAGTAATGATATGGGTAGAGAGGATTGTGATTTTCTCCTGCGAAATCGTGCTAATCAAATTGCGGAACTTAACACGCTCCTCCGGATCAAGCCCGGCTGTTGGTTCGTCTAAAATCAATACGTCAGGGTCGTTTAATAGTGCCTGTGCAATGCCTAAGCGCTGGCGCATACCGCCGGATAAGTGCCCGACCTTACTTTTGCGTTTTTCAGTCAATCCAACAAGTTCTAAAAGTGAACTAATCTTGTTCTTTGCATAATGCGGATTTAGCCCCTTAATAGATGCTATGTATTCCAAATATCGCTCCGTTTTGAAATGTGGGTAATATCCAAAATTCTGCGGCATGAAACCCAACACTTTCCGATACTCAGCTCCAAGCTTCTCAATTTCCATGTTACCATAGAGAACTTTTCCCTCGGTTGGTCTTGTTAGGGCACAAACCACTCGCAGGAGAGTTGTTTTTCCTGCACCGTTTGGACCAAGTAGACCATAAATGCCCGGTGTAAGCGTGCCATCAAATGCATTTACAGCAACCAAATCTTTATACTTCTTGGTTACATTTTGAATTTTAAGTTCCATAGTACCACTCCTTTGCATGGTTTGCTCTGTATAGTGTTATACTCATAAGAGCGAATAGTATGATAGCGCTGACAAATAATGTCGCCTGCCAATATTCAAAAGCTCTGATATAAATCGGCCACCCTAATAGCGCCGACTGCATCATCGCTGCAATTGTAACTGCAATTAGCACAGCGGACACAAGCATGGCATATGGTGATTTAAATTTGACAAATTCGAAAAACAAGAGTGAAATGCTGATTGAAATATTTAGTGGTATCAAGCCTTGGGCAAGAATAGTTGCGACATTGAGTTGATGATATAGCCCAAATACGAATGAAATCATTGTTATAACAATAAAATTGCTAGTGCTCAAAATCAGCAATTTTGAAGCGACAATTTTTGCAGGACTGTGAGCACAAGCCGCTTCCAATTCAGTCATATTATTAATATGCATCTTATATAGTTCCGGCAACATGTATAGCACCAACACGGGAACTAGCATGGCAAAAAGAATGCGTATACTTTCAATGTCTGCTGCACCACGAACATTCCACATCATGTATACAAAACAAAGTAATTGTAATAGCCAAAAGAAGGGCGAGATGTTTTTGATTTGACTCCAGATAAAGAATCCAAGTGAATGGTTGTATTTCGTGTTCTCCAATAGCAGCAGTTTCGCTTGAGAGATTGTAGCTTGCATATTGCTTTCTTTCAAAGGTGAAACAGGATAGGCTTTCTTTATTTGCCGAATCATTTTTTTATCTATGTTCTTCATATATCATCACTCCCTAGCATTTTCCGCAATTTGCTTAACCCTTGATTCAATCGTGACTTTACTGTGGGAATAGAGGCGTTTGTAATTTGTGCGATGTCCTTTATTTTCATATCATGAAAGAAACGCAACAGCATCACTTCCTTTTGCATATCGGGCAAATGGTCAATCGCATCTTTGAGAACGATGACGTTCTCTCGACTTTCTACTGCATGATTGGTACTGTTGTTACTCGCAAGAGAATCTACATCAATACTATCATCAAAAGATGGGGTGCTTTTTCTGTAATGGTCGTTGCAAACATTTACTGCAATCGTAAAAACGAAGTTAGAAAATTTCCCGATTGGCTTATACGTCGCAATACCTTTGACAAGGCGTAAAAATGTTTCTTGTGTCAAATCCTCCGCAATCTCGCGTTTGCCCATTCTACGGAGGATGTAAGCGAAAATGTTTGAATAATAATTCTTAATCAAGACTTCTAAAGCATCGGCATTTCCTTTTTGTGCTCGCTGAATTAAAAAATATTCGGTAATGCAGCTCTCCTCCTTTCAGCCTAACCCTCCTTTTGCTTAATATCGCTCTCTATTTGTATTAACGCGTGAAAAGCGCAAAAGGATTTAAGGTGTGTACAAAAATTTTGATAAAAATACGACGGCTATTTTCAGCCGCCGTGCATTAAAAATATAAATTGCACGCCACTATACCATATTCTGCGACGGATTACTACCCGACACCTGCCGAATTTATGGATATGTACGCAAAAAAAATTCCAACGAATAAAACAAAATAACAACAAAGAGCGAGATGTTTAATATGGCATCTCGCCCCTTGTCGTTTGCGTGGGTTAAAGTTTATGAACAAATACTACGACATCTCCGATGATTACGGGGTTCGTATTTGTTCCTTTTGGCGGAAGAGGCGGGATTCGAACCCGCGGTAGGTTGCCCTACACAGCATTTCCAATGCTGCACCTTACGACCTCTCGGACACTCTTCCATTTAATCACATTTTAGAAATATTCATAAATTCTAATTTACGCATGTGACGAATACAATAATAAATTATGGTTATCACAAAGTCAAGTATATTAATACTAATCGCAATCTATGACATCATTCATAATGAATAATAATTCTTTTGCTTGACATAGTGTGTGTTGGGCTATAAAATAGTTTGGATGAGAGTAGTGGAATATAGTAAGGGGAGTTTCACGATTTGACAAGTCATGGTGTATGACTTTTCATCATAGGTTCAATAAGAACCACATTATAATCTTTCTAATTAAGGAGGTGTCTATATAAGCAATGCCCAATATTTTATTTTTTTTAATAGCTGCGGCTATTGTACTCGTAGCAGCGATAGTGTTCTTCCTTCTGGGTATCACATATCGCAAGAAAGTTTCTGAACGAACAATTCAAAGCGCAGAAGAAAAAGCAAAACGTATAATTAACGAATCAATCAAAGGTGCAGAAAACAAAAAACGCGAAGCATTACTTGAAGCAAAAGAAGAAATACACAAAAGTCGCGGCGAACACGAACGCGAAATGAAAGAACGCCGTACAGAGGCACAAAAGCAAGAACGTAGGCTCCAGCAAAAAGAAGAAATGCTGGACAAAAAAACCGAGATAATCGAGAGAAAAACTGAAGCTATAGAGAAAAGGCAAAATGACCTCGAAGCAGCGTATGAAGAAGTCGCCGAAATGAAACGTAGCCAGTTTGAAGTGCTAGAGAGAATTTCCGGCTATACAGTCGCTGAAGCTAAGGCATATCTCATTAATAATCTTGAGTCCGAAGTTACACACGAAGCAGCAATGAAAATCAAAGAGATTGAAGATCGCCTTAAAGAAGACGCAGACAAAATGGCAAGAGAGCAAGTTGCCCTCGCAATCCAACGATGCGCAGCAGATCATGTCGCTGAGTCGACCGTCTCTGTGGTTCCCCTACCCAATGACGAAATGCAAGGTCGCATCATAGGTCGCGAAGGTCGCAACATTCGTGCAATAGAAACACTAACCGGAGTCGATCTCATCATCGATGACACTCCGGAAGCAATAACACTCTCCGGTTTCGATCCTGTTCGTCGTGAAGTAGCAAGAATTTCACTGGAAAAATTAATTTTAGACGGACGCATACATCCTGCAAGAATCGAAGAAATGGTCGAAAAAGCAAAGAGAGAAGTCGATGCGGTAATTAAATCTGAAGGTGATCGCGCAACATTTGAAACAGGTGTACACGGATTACATCCGGAAATAGTCAAGTTGCTCGGCAGAATGCGCTTCCGTACAAGTTATGGTCAAAATGTTCTGAATCACTCAATTGAAGTTTCACACATAGCAGGTCTTTTAGCAGCCGAACTCGGAGCTGATGTAATGACAGCTAAACGAGCAGGGCTATTACACGATTTAGGAAAATCAGTAGACCACGAAACCGAAGGCAGTCACGTAAACATCGGTGTAGACCTAGCGAGAAAATACAAAGAAAACGAAGAAGTAATTCACGCCATTCATGCACATCACGGTGATGTTGATCCGAGAACTGTCGTAGCATGCATTGTTCAAGCCTCTGATGCAATATCCGCATCAAGACCAGGTGCACGTCGCGAGAACATCGAAAGTTATGTTAAACGTCTTGAAAGACTAGAAGAACTTACATGTTCGTTCAAGGGTGTTGATAGTTCCTACGCCATCCAAGCAGGACGTGAGATACGTATAATGGTAAAACCTGAAGAAGTCTCTGAAGATGAAATGATTCTTCTGGCACGTGATATCGCAAAGAAAATTGAAGATGAACTGGAATATCCAGGACAAATAAAAGTAAATCTTCTCCGCGAATCAAAAGCAGTAGAATACGCAAAGTAATTTTAATAAATACCAACAGTCAAGTCCCTGTCAGATTTCGGCAGGGGCTTGCTTATTAAAACACACCAAAGTGCTCCGAAAGTATGCGGACACCTATTAGGATTAATATAGCTCCGCCTAAAACTTGCGCTTTTGACCTGAATTTCAAGCCGAAAACATTGCCAATCTTCAATCCAATTATTGAGAGAACCAATGTCGTAACACCTATGAGCAAAATAGCAGGAAGGACATTGACTTCAAGGAATGCAAACGACACACCAACTGCAAGAGCATCGATACTTGTTGCAATTGCAAGTGGTAACATTTTCACAAATTTTAATGACTGCTCATTTTCTGCGACCTCTTCTTTTTGAAAACTGTCAGAAATCATTTTTCCGCCGATTAAGCATAACAGCCCAAATGCAATCCACGAACTAAAGGCAGCTACTCTTTCTGCAAAAAGTGCAGCGGTGAAATAGCCAATTAGTGGCATGCCTGCCTGGAAGACCCCAAAATATAGACCCACGATAAGAGCATTCTTTATCGTGACTTTTTTAAATGTCAAGCCGATGCAAATTCCTACAGCGAAAGTATCCATTGCAAGCCCAACTGAGAGCAAAAACAGTTCAATAAAACCCAAGTCAACTCCTCCGCATATTTATCAGTGTTTAGTATTAGTATATAGTTAACTCACAAGATAACAGAGATGCAGAGTTTTAGCAAGGGAAAAGCAAACGATAAACAACGTACCATTGCGTTTTGAGTTGATTATATCAACGCATCTTACCGTCAAAATCTATACCACTTACCGAGAATCACTCGCCTGATAGCGTAACTGTATTGAGTTGTTTTTAAACATCTGTTAGTCTTACCGCAGAACAAAAACAGAATGTAAATAAAAGCAATGAAAGAAGGTATCACGACAATGCAACCATTTGCAACAAAACTTTGGAACAGAAACTTTAACTTACTCATAATCGGACAAATAATTTCGCTATTCGGCAATATGATAATCAGCTTTGCCCTACCATTATACATATTTAGTATAAGCGACTCTCCAGCACTATTCGGATTGGTGATGGGGCTACCGTATATATCACTTCTGCTTTTATCGCCTATAGGCGGAATTATAGCAGACAGGCTCAGAAAACAAAGGATTATGTTTTGGCTTGATGCATCAACAACAGCACTCATATTGCTATACATGGTAGTGAGCGGTTTAACAGCCTATATCGTACCTATTGTAATTGTAAAACTCTTAGCGCTTAATGCAATTCAAGGTATGTATATACCAACTGTTCAAGCAAGTGTGCCCTTACTAGTGCCGGGCGAGAAACTGACATCAGGAAATGCAATAGTAGGTGTGGTTAATTCACTATCGGGAATGGTTGGAATGGCAGTGGCAGGGTTTGTTTTTGGAAGATTTGGACTTACACCGATACTGATAATCGGAGCAATATGCTTTGCAATCACAGCGATCATGGATTTGCTCATCCGCATGCCATATAAAAAGCGAGATTCATCCGGCGGAGTGCTGAAAATTGTAAAAGAGGACTTGACTCAATCGGTTCGCTATGCAACAAAAGAAAAGCCGATTCTCGCAAAAGTCGTTATTATTGTGTTCTTCATGGTTCTAATGTTAGCATCTGTAATAATGGTTGGACAACCTGTTTTAGTATACCAGTATCTGGATATGGGAATGGAACATGTGGGGATAAGTCAAAGTCTGATGATGATTGGTGCTGTGATTGGCGGGATTATTGCGGGCACTATGGGTGAAAAGCTTACAATAAAAAAATCATTCATAGTGATAGCAATTGGAAGTATATTTATACTCCTAAAAGGTATTATCTTTTTGGTTGGAACTCCATACTTTACAGCATATATTGTAGTAACAGCTACATGTGCGATAGTGCTCATGACAGTGCAAATATTTAATGTTGCAGCAATCACTTTTGTGCAAAAAAACACACCATCGGAAATAGTGGGTAAAGTTTTATCAATAATAATGGTGCTTCCATTCTTAGCTCAAGCAATCGGACAGGTTCTATATGGTGCACTCTTTGAAGGATTCTATTCAATGCCTTGGATTGTAATCATTGCGACTGCAGTTATGGTAGCAGCAATAGCGATATTCTCGCAGTTTATAAACTGGAAAAGTGGCAACGAAACGGCGGACATAAGTACTCAACAAACTTCGTCAATGCAGGCTTGATTCGCAATCTCGTTAAACTGCTTCGGTTCAGGGGATTGTGGCTGGTCAGTCGCAATGATGGGATTTTGAAAAGCAGCAAAAAATTAATATATCATTTTTGACACACATCTGATACAATAATCAATCAGTCTCCGTTGGTGCATGAGACTGATTGATTATTTTGTTGAAAAGGCATGGTAATAGATAAATATATGTATGGTGGCGAGAAAAACGTAAGGCATAATTTAATAATGTTCTTTATAGACGGTGTTTCATTTATGCCATCTATGGCGCTAATTTCAATAACAGCAGTAATACCATTTTTTCTGGATCAATTAGGGGCAACGACGTTTCAAATTAGCTTGGCAACATCAATGACGTTGATATGCGCGCTTCTGGCACAGCCGTTCTTTGGATACATGGCTTCCAGATCTACTGTTATGAATAAAACATTTGCAAAAATTCTGCTTTGTCAAAGAGTATTATTTGTTGCAGGTATTTTAGCCATACCATTATTTTCCGGACACCATCCAACACTAATTGTCGTGTTTCTGGTTTCTTGGTGTATATTCAATTTATTTGTTGGTTCATATGCAGTATTTTTCACACCACTGGTTATACGTCTATTACCTCCAAATAAACGAGGAACAATACGTGGATTTGGATTTGCAGTTGGGTCATTACTTGGTGTAGGTATGACTGCATTGATTCCGACAATACTCGGACGTATTATGTTTCCTTATAACTACATGGTTATATTTCTAATTGGAGGATTTTATCTTTTTATAAATGCTATTGTATTTTATTTTATGCGAGAAAGTGAAGATCAAAAACCGGTTCAGCCCCTAAGCATGGTACAATATCTAAAAAACATGCCCATAGCAATAAAAGAAAGTTCCGCACTTCGAGCAATGATTCTGACAAGCATATTTTTAGTTATTGCAAACGCAATGCTACCCTTTTATATGTTATATGCGATTCGCGAATTTTCGGTAACTGAAATTCATCTTGCTATTCTAACAGGCTTGCAGATATTTATGGCTGCGATAGCACATATAATATTGGGGATAATTGTTGACAAGTTCGGACCAAGAATTGTTGCACTAATCGTCGCATGCCTAATTCTGAGTGCAGGAATATTAGCACTAATAACCAACACTCTGAGTCTATTCTTTGTTGTCTGGGCACTTGCAAATACCGGAAACACCGGATCAATGACGGCAATTTCGTTGTTACTTGGCGAAGTAAGTCCGGCAGAAAAATTGCCACTATATGTTGGCGTTCACTTCACAATTTCAATGGCTCTATCAGCAATTTTGGTTCTAGTTCTTGCTCCGGTTTTAGAAAATCTAGGATTTGCACCACTGTTCTTAATAGTGGCGATATGCGGTATGACGAGCTTGTTGATAAACACGCTACTGTTACGCAACCGCATGAAGACACTTGCGTAGTTTTATGTAGAACAGCACGGTACGTCAACGTTCGCGATGACGTGCTCGTTTTATTGCTTTGACAATTTCATACCAAATTACGGAGCAAGAACCTAATCCAAGCATGGTGAAAAATTGCGGTGCAGTCAACGGAGCAAGCCGAAGGAAAGTATTCAGCGGTGTATATATAAACAGCACTATTGCAGCGACTAAGGCGATGTTGACAATCCACATCACTCTATCTTTGTACAAACGCTTCACAGCAGTAAAAATGCTGTCTGTATCTGAACTGTTGCATTGAACTAAAAACAGATTTGCAATCATTATAACACCGAGCCCCATAGCTCTGGCGGCACTGGCACTGTTTGAGTTTAGTGACAGCACATAGTAGTATGCGCCAAAAGATGCGGCAAAGACTGTCAATCCTTGCAATGCGCTTTTTAGCATAACTCTCCATGTTAATAATTTTTGCGCAGGATTACGCGGTTTGCGCATCATAATATCCTCTTCAGCAGGCTGTCTTTCGAGTACTATTGAGCATGTGGGGTCAATTACAAGTTCAAGTACAACAACCAATGTTGGCAAGAAGAGTACTGCGTCCGGTGCAATGCCCAGAAGCGGAGCAAGCAATGTTGCCAGAGCAATAGGAATATGTATTGTGAAGACATAGCCTATTGACTTTCGTATGTTATCGAAAATTCGCCGTCCATCGCGTATTGTGTCAACAATTGTCGAAAAATTATCATCCAGTAAAATCAAGTCAGCAGCCTCGCGAGAGACTTCGCTTCCATGTTTACCCATAGCCACACCAATGTCGGCATATTTGAGTGCCGGGGCATCATTAACACCATCCCCTGTCATTGCAACGATTTCGCCGTTGCTCTTAAATGCCTTGACAATACGCATTTTATGTTCAGGGATAACACGAGAGAATATGCTTACATCTTTGACGCGTTCGCGAAGTTCATCATCAGACATTTTTGAAAGCTCATCGCCTGTGATAATATTTTCGCAACCCTTTAGACCTATTTTGCGTGCAATCGCTGCAGCGGTCACACCATTATCACCTGTTATCATCACTACTCGAATACCGGCTTTATAACATTTGGCGATATCGTCTTTGATGTGTTCTCTCGGAGGATCTGCAAGTCCAACCAGGCCACAGAGGGTCAATGAGCAATCGAGTATATTTTTTGGAATATCGGCTTCATTTTTAAGTTTATCCATTGCCACGGCAATGACACGCAAGCCTTTTTTGCTCATTTCAATAATCTTACTTTCAGCAAGTGCTCTTTCGTCATTGTTAAGTTTACATATTGAAAGAACTCGCTCTGCCGAGCCTTTTGCAGCAATGATGATTTCTCCATCATGATACCAGATATGCCCCATCATCTTAAGGTCGTTAGTAAACGCATATTCAGTAATGAGCCTGCCACCAAAAAGATGTTCTTTTGTAATACCATGCTGCTTCTCACAATGAGCAAGCATGGCTTTTTCCATTGGGTCATATGCCTCTGTTTCACAAGCAAGACCCATAATTTCAGCTAAATTATTATTGCCACCTTCAGCAGCATCTTCGCCTGTAAAAGTCCATTCATCTTGCACTACCATTTGATTCATAGTGATAGTGCCTGTTTTGTCGACGCACAAAACAGAAATGGCTCCGAGAGTTTCAATGGAAGGAAGTTTACGCACTAGTGAGTTTTTTCTTGCAAGTCGCCATGCACCCATAGATAAAAACACAGCAAGAATGACGGGGAATTCCTCCGGAATCATAGCCATTGCAAGAGTGATACCTGCAAGCAGACTGGCAGTAAACCTTTCCATAAATGAAAGTTGTGGAACATTTAACCATGTGATAAGAGCGACAAGCACGAATAATGTTGCGGCAATAATAGTTCCGACTCTGACCACTTGAGCGATTTGTGTTTGGAGTGAGGACTTATCTGACGGAGCTTTGGCTACGTGAACACCGATTTTTCCATACTCCGTCTCGTTGCCGATTTTGTCTACTTTAATAGCTGCAGAACCTTGAGACACAAGTGTTCCTGCGTAGCAATAATCATTACGCCAATGGTCTGATGATGCTAGTGACCAGTCAGTTGGGACTTTCCAAACACCTTCTACTTCGCCTGTAAGCGATGACTCATTCACACAAAGGTCATTGCACTTAACCACATATCCATCAGCAGGGATTTTTAATCCCTCGTGCACCAACATGATGTCGCCAGGCACAAGGTCAGCGCTTGCAATTTGAACCTTATTACGATCTCGTGTAACAGTGACATGCGGAGCAGAGAGGTCTTTGAGTGCGTTTAAAGTCCTATCAGTTTTCCACTCTTGAAACACGTCAATACTGATTATGCCAATCACGAAAACAAGCATAACTACGCCATCGACGGGCTGACCAAGCATGAAATATATGGTTGCTGCAATAATTAGCAACATGAACATTGGTGCAGCTACAATATGGAGCATTTTTTTAAGAAAACTCTCTTTTTTTGCTGTTGCAAGTTCATTTTTTCCGTATTGTTCTTGAAGTTTCTGCGCCTCGCTTGTGGTTAGTCCGGCAAACTCAAAATTATCTTTCTTCATGTTGACACTCATTCCCTTCAAAAACCACAAGTATTCCGGAAACGGAGTACTTGAGAGAAAACGACCATTAAAATTGGCCGCTCTCTCTTACTATTAATTTTCGATTGAAATGTAGATTAACATTAGCTTTTATCACAAATTACTATGTCGCTACAATGCTCGTATATCAAAACCTTCGTCTAGGAGAAACACGATTATCTCGGATAATATTTCCGGAACTAAGCGTTGTCCTGAAAATGCATGCATGAGGATGATTTCTCCGGGACGAGTGTACTCTTTAATGTTACGCAAAATTTCTGTTGCCTCAGTCTGCGCCCAATCTAATGTGTCGAGAGACCATAGGTATATTGTGAGATCAAGATTGCGAATAACCTCAACTTCCTCATCTCCGATTGCGCCATAAGGCGGACGCATTGTTGTTGCTCGCGAACCGGTTATGTATTCAAGTAAATCATTTGTTTCGTTGAGTTCTGCGATTATCTCTTCATCGGAAAGTAATCGAAACGACGTATGGGTGTAACCATGCAAACCAATTGTAAATCCAGCCTCATATGCCATCATCACTACTTCCGGGTGACGGCGAATATTCTCGCCCAAGAAAAAGAATGTGGCAGAGACATCGTGTTCAATTAATGTGTTTATGACACTAACAGTATTCACGGGATCCGGACCATCGTCGAATGTGAGATAGACAACAGGAGCATTGGGGTTTCTGTTTATAACAACAGAATCACGATGACGCTCGGCGAGCAAAACTGCATTAGTTCTCCAATCAACCATGCGCTCCCACATATCGGAAGAAAGGTCAGCAGTCCCTTCAATGCGGTATAGCTCAAAGTAGTTGTCATCGATGTAAACGTAATCGAGATATTCATCGGGTTCATGGTCATAGTAAGGTTCAGCCTCATACTCGTCTGTGTAATCGGTTTCATGCTCTTCGGGATGTTCAAGTCCATCCGGAACATATGTTGGTTCGGGCGTGGCTTGCTCAACTACCGGTTCATATAAAACAGGCGAATCAGTATCGGATTCAGCCATACAACCGGCCAGCAATAACGTTAACGTTAATGATAATGATATTGTAGCAATTAAATATAAATGTTTTTTCATATGTATCAATACCTCGGCTATACAGTAATCTATTCTATGGTACTTTGTCAATCATGAGAATATGCTCAAATAAGGATTGTCTTTTTAACAATGTTAACATTGTACACAAACGAATGGCTGAATACACAAAAAAATGCACTTTTTTACAAAACCGGAACTATTATTCCTTGTAATAGGGTCAATACTTTGATCCATGGGATCGGCACCCCCACCAATGGTTATGGGTTGGAGGAGGTGCTGGCGGTAACGGTTGCTAACAACATAGTAAATGTGAATTATGGGCAAGTTAGAAAAACCATGTTGCTTGTATAGTACAAATTAATTCCAGAAAAGGTAGATAAACGACCTCAAATGCATTATGATTATAGTCAAATAAATAGAAATTGGGGCAGGTTATATGTTTATAAAAAAGAATAAGGGTGTTTTCTTAACCATATGTCTGATGTTTATCGTATTTCTATATTCATGCGAAATCATTCCGACAGAATCATATTATGCGAATGACACGGAAGTATATCCAGAACTATATTGTTCAGGCGATAAAAGCTCATATACAGAAGAGTCCATAACGGAGAGAGAAGGGTCATATCAGGATGAAAGAAGAACACTTCAGATATTACTTGATGTCGCAAATGAACGCAGAGTCAGCATTGAAAAGGTTGATGGAGAAATAGTTTCAGGTTTTGCATATAGTCGTGATTTCACATTTTACGACTTATCGCCTATTATGATGAACCCAGCCGACAGAGTGAACATGCAATCTGTTACTCGCAAAGAAGCCGTTGAAGACGTAAAAGTTCTCTTTGAAGTATTGAGGTATGTGTACGGTGGATACTTATATTTCGGAGGAGACGAGGTGTTTAAGCTTGCAAAGGAACAAATCGTCGAGGATATACAGCTAATTGATGACAACATTAGTGGTATGGAATTATCCCGAATACTACAAAGACATCTATCTCCAATAATCAATGATCATCATTTCACTATTTCGGGCTTATTATTTGGTTCATACTACACATTTCTCGTAAGTAGAGATGTTTTCTTTGATAAAACAAATCGAGGATTTCGCAATCGCGAAAATGGTTTGTATGTAAATGAGGTGCCGGGACATGACATAGCTGATATTCTACGCCTCCAACTGGATGAGTCCGGTCAGCATTTTTACGCACCTATTTTAATGCGAGAAGGTGTATCGACAGCCGCACAAACACTTACAATTATATACGAAAATAATACACGTGAGTACATAGAACTTCGGGCAGCACCATTGGGTAGAAATGTTTCTCATATACCATCTTCACTGACTGAAACAAGCGGTTTTCCTGTAGTGTCTTTGACTTGGATGATGGGTATGAGTTCAGTTGCGCACGGCGGACATGCTCGTGCATTCTTGGATTTTGCAGAAAAATTGAGTGATGAGTCTGTTGTTATTCTTGATCTGCGTTCAAATAGTGGTGGGACAGCTATTTTGCCGCTTAAATGGATGTATCTAATCACCGGAGAAGTTGTAAACGGCAATTACATCAATCTGGGAAACTGGAGTGTAGAACATGAATACCCGTGGACACCTCATGGTGATACACCAGAAACAAACCCATTTTATTTTTCTGATGAAGATTTAGAAGTTCTAGCACCTGTTATTATTGAGCCAACTATTATAAATGGGAATAACGTTTACAATCTTAGCGATCGCCATATCGTTGAGAGGGAGCAGGTGTTAGTAGTGCTTGTTGACAGACACACTTCGTCAGCGGGAGAGTATTTTGTGGATCTCGTGTTTAATGTTGAGAATACCATAGTCATTGGACAAAACACATTTGGTGTACTTACGGTCGATGCTGCTTATCCACACTTGAGGATGCCAAATTCAGGTATGCCCGTCAGGCTTGGAAGAAGTATAATGTTTTGGTCCGAGGAACATTTTGTTGAAGGGGTAGGTTTTAGACCGGATGTTTGGGTTACAGGTTGTGCACTGACGGCAACCATAGCAATGTTGATGAATGAGGCATGTTAGGATGAGTTCTACAACCATGAATAATATAACACACTCTTTTACTATTGGAGATAATCAATACGTTTTGGATTATCGGAATATGTTATTTTGTCATTTAGAGTTAAATGCCAGTAGTGTGTCAACTAGAGTCGTATTGTTTTTTGACGAGGAGAAAGAGTATAGTTCACTTTATCGCGATACTTTTATCTTTGGTAGCTTGTTAAGATTAATGCGGTAAAAGTGTGCCCTCGCTGCTTTGTGTTATTCGATATCCACTTCATGTTCGTATATTTTTCTTGTCTCTTGCTTTATTATAAGCAAGAAATATGTTATTAGTTTTACTATATACTCCGATGCGAAACTGGATACCACGAGCATTTCAAAACTTTAACAAAACTTTAACAAAACACGTCAAAAACTGCTGATTTCAGTGTGAAAAATATGTTAAATTTTTCTAGAGAATCCGTATTATAGACCGTTGTTTTATAATTAAATCTTTGCTATTCTTGTATATATGAGGTGTCAGATGAATAATATACAGAATGATATGCAGGATGAAAAAAAGAAGAAAGATGATGATGAAGAAAAGAAAATTTTTCTTGAGTTGGTAGGTAAGCGAGTCAAGTTGAAGCGAAAGGAAATGAATTTGACGCAGGAAAAGTTTGCAAAAAAAGCCGATATTAATCTTAGGCATCTCCAAGATGTTGAAAGTGGTAAAATAAATATGGGCATCTGGATATTTGCGAAAATAGCCAGAGCGTTTAAAACGAGCGCAGATGATTTGATGTGTGAAGACTAGAGGGATTTTGTTGATAGGTCAAAACATCTTTCTGTATTTGTCATTCGTGTTCAATCAGCAAATTGCGTTTCGAAATTATGTCATTATTTCCCGAGAAATTTAATGTTCATCACCACATAACGAATAGAACAAGTTATCAACGACATTAATCATTCATAAAATTCTTGACAACAGGAAGTACTTACACTCATAATTAGTATACAATATAGCGTCCTCCGTTTTATTGATAGACTCATTGTATATCTCTACTAATGCTGAGAAAAAAGGGTAAGGTGTTATGGAGTTAAACGTGTTTGCAGATGTAATTACATTCTGGATTTTTGCTCTAGTATTTTGTTACATACATGAACTTGGTCATGTGTATACGTATCGCTTTTTTGGGGGCGATAACAATTGGTCAATCACCATTGGCGCTATTGGCAAGACGATAATCAGGACTAAAAGAATCACAGTCAATACCGCTTTTATTTTAGGTTCTTTTTTCATCCCATGGTATTATGAAATTGACGAAAAAAATGAAATGGAAGCGAGCAAATCACAAAAAATATTATGGGCATTAGGTGGTATATTGTCAAATGCAATTATTATGTGCGTTATACTTATCTTCCTAATATTTTGAAGTCTTTCAAACTAGTAACATTCACTTCATTCACAAACATTCACCTTGTTCACTTGACAGGAGTGACTGTTTTGCTTATACTGGAATTACCCAAATTTCCAAGGAGTATGAACATGCCGTACGAAACTGAAAAAATTGAATTCAAGTCCAACGCTCTAGGTGATATTTATAAAGAGGTCATTGCTTTTGCAAACACAGATGGCGGCACTTTGCATATTGGTATAGACAATAATGGAGAGGATGCCCCATTGCTTCATGTTGATGATACTTATACTCGTATTACTAACGGTATTCGGGATGCGATTGCACCCGATGTGACAATTTTTGTGAAGTATACTCTTACAGATAATAAAGTTATTCACATAGAAATAAGCGAAGGCTCATATAAACCCTATTATTTGAAATCAAAGGGGATAAAGCCATCTGGTGTATATGTACGTCAAGGTTCATCATCTGTTCAAGCATCACCAGAACAAATTCGCCAAATGATTAAAAATGCAGATGGCGACATTTTTGAAGAATTGCGCTCGTTGGAACAGGAGCTTACTTTTGATTTTTGTACAGAAGTTTTTGTCAAAAACAAAATTGAATTTTCGCAAGATAAATACAATATTCTAGGTATTCGTAACCATGCGCAACAGCTATATACAAATTTAGGATGGCTTCTCTCTGACCAATGTACACGTAGTATAAAGGTTGCTGTATTTGCTGATGAAGAGAACACGATATTCCGTGACCGTAAAGAATTTACCGGCTCTGTGTTAAGTCAACTAGAAGAAGCATTTGGCTATCTTCAACTGTGTAATAAAAATCATTCTGTCATTGATGGGCTGGTGCGTAAAGACTACTGGGATTATCCAACTGATGCTGTTCGTGAAGCACTCTTAAATTCGTTGATTCATCGTGATTATGGATTTTCCGGTAGTATATTAATAAACGTGAATGACAAATGCATGGAATTCATTTCTATAGGTGGATTACTTCCCGGCATTTCAACAGATGATATTCGCAACGGCATCTCGCAGCTACGCAACGAAAATCTTGCGAAAGTTTTCCAACGACTAAACTTTATTGAAACATATGGAACAGGCATAAGGCGCATTTTCGCTCTCTACGAAAACTGCCCTGATTCTGTAACTATTGATGTAACACAAAACTCGTTTAAAATAACATTACCAAACATGAATTATGCAAAAGGCAACATGGCACCTTCAGGCAAAAACTCTGTAACATCTCAAATGCAACTATTACTCGACTATTTAAAAGAGCATATTGAAATTTCTGATGAAGAAGTGCAAACATTATTGAATGTTAAAAGAACACGAGCATTCAATTTGACAAAGCAGATGTCAGACGCAGGTTTAGTGGAAATTGTAGGGCGCGGAAAAAGCAGAAAATTTGTTTTAGTTGAAGCTAAATGAAAATCATAAATTTTTGGCTAACCCGTAAAAATTCTTGACAACAACAACGGATTGCACTCATAATTAGTATATAAATAAAAAATGTGAATGGGGGCTGGTATATGCAAAATATGAACATAAACAGTGAAATGAATTGCAGCGAGATAAAACGATATGCAGACGGAATACGGAGTAATATCGAAAAATTAATTGTTGGAAAATCAACAACGATTAATCTTGTGCTATCAGCTCTTTTTGCAGAGGGTCATGTCTTGCTGGATGATGTGCCGGGAACGGGCAAGACGATGTTAGCTAAATCATTGGCAAAATCACTGGATTGTGATTTTGGGCGTATCCAATTTACACCTGACTTACTTCCAACAGACCTGACCGGAATCAATTACTACAATCCAAAAATGAACGAATTCGTTTTTCGCAAAGGAGCTCTCTTTACGAACATATTACTCGCCGATGAAATTAATCGCGCTACACCGCGTACGCAGTCGGGATTGCTTGAGAGTATGGAAGAAAAACAAATCACAATTGACGGCGAAACTCATAAATTAGCAGAACCTTATTTAGTTATTGCCACACAAAACCCGGTCGAGACACATGGTACATATCCTTTGCCTGAAGCGCAACTTGACCGCTTCTTAATTCGCCTGACCTTGGGTTATCCGTCTGCAAATGAAACTACAGATATTATTAAGCGATTTCTAACAAGTCAACCACTTGAAAGTATCACCCCTGTGTGCACAGCAAGTGAATTATTAAGCATTCAAGCAAGTGTTAAGAACGTTTTTGTTCATGATGAACTATTAGACTATATTGTAGAGTTGACAGAGAAAACACGAACTTCTGAATCTGTAATTTTGGGAGTGAGTACACGTGGAGCTATTGCACTTGCCAGGCTTTGCAGAGCATATGCAGCACTCAGTGGGCGTTCATATGTTTTGCCTGATGATATACAAACTCTACTTCCGTATGCGTATATACACAGAATTATTCATCGAAGTGGTGCGGTGGGAGACACTGAGGAACTGCTTGAAAAAATCATAAAAGAAACCACAGTTCCCTCGGAAAACTACGAGGGCAAATAAGATGACCGGGGTTATTGTTGCCGGGATTCTATTGATAACTATATTAGCTATAATACTGTTGCAGAAAGCGGTTTACCGACGATACTGGAACGAAAATTTGACATTCAATTCAAAACCTTCGAAAAATGCGATTTTTGAAGGTGATACAGTAGAACTTATCGACAGCGTGACAAATGGTAAGCGACTGCCATTACCTTGGGTGCATGTTAGTTACAAGCTTGCCTACTCATCAATCTTATTGAGCTACGTTGACCGTGAAGTTATCAGAGGAGAGTTACGTAATTTGCTCTTCATTGTAGGTATTAATAAGACGGTTAGAAAAAGGTCGAAAATACAGTTAAATAAGCGTGGTTATTATACAATAAAGGAATCAACTATTGCGTGTAATAACCTTTTTATGACCGAATTTATGCAGGAAGATATTTCTGTGCCATTCGGACTCATTGTATATCCGAGATACATTGACTACCCTGAATTGATGATTCCGCTCAGAAAAATGTTGGGAGATGTATCAGTAAGGCGATTCACTGACCCTGACCCGTTTACATTCAAAGGCGTTAGGGAGTACCAGCCATACGACAGTTTTCGTCAAGTGAACTGGAAAGCTACCGCCAAAATAGGTGAGCTAATGTCAAATGTCTATGATTTTACGATTTATCAAGAGATAACGGTTATACTTGATATTCATGAGTATCGTACATATGATAGGCTTTTTGTGCATGAAGAAGCGATTCGTATTGCTGCGTTTATTTGTCGCAGCTGCATTAAAAAAGATATTCCTGTGAGCCTGATTTGTCCGGACTCTGATGGTAGTCCATTGCATATAAGTAGCGGAATGAGCAATGTTCATTTGGAGAGGATATACACAGCTCTTGCATTTATTGATTTGAATAAGTACTGCCATTCATTTTCAGAGCGTGTTCCAGCATCAAGTGAAAAGTCTTATATTTTGATTTCTTCATATGGTGAAAGACGTGAAATAGAAATGATCACAGGCACCGACATTATAAAGCTAGAGGTGAGAGAGTGATGTTGAAACTTAAAAACCTCCTACTTATTCTTCTGTTAAGGTTGCCATTTTTTCTTTTGGTATTCACAGCGATGTTGCCATTCACAACAGACCTCTACGTTTTATTTATAATATTGGCTGTGTTTGTGTTGCTTGGAACGTTATACGTTATAGATACTCGTATCGGTCGTTTTACTTTAGTAGGCTGGCCAACTGTAATAATAGGCACTATTATAGGCGTTGTGTTTTTACTTCTGGGAATGCTTGCTGTTGCTGTAGCAATACTGTGTTTGACGATGAATCAACAGGACAGCTATAGCAAAACAGGTAGTATAATAGTAATTGTATGTATGTTCTTATTTATGTCAGTTGTTACATTATTTATAAATCCGACGCTTATACATATTTTTATAAGGAATCTGGTTTTAGCATTGGTTGCAACAGTATTGACAAATCAATTGCAAAGGCTTGAACGATTTTTTAACTCTCACTATTGTAGAGGAGTTTCAAGCAAAACTATTGCATTGGTTTTCAAGCGAGGATATATGATGACCATTGCGTGTTTTTTGTGCATTATCTTGGTTGCGTTTATTGTTAGACCTTACAGTTCTGTAATTGATATGTCAGATTCGGTACTTCCTACCTCTGATGATGTTATGGTATATGAACCCGAAATAGCTTCTGGAGAATATGAGGAGTATGCAGATATATTTAACGAAGATGCTCCGCCTGTCGAGATGAGAGATTACATGTATTTTATAGAGAGAGGAAGTAATACGCAAAACTTGGTTAGCACAATAATTATTTTTGTTGTTATAATCAGTTTTATTATATGTGCTATACTGTTTAGTAAGCAATTTAGGCGCATTAGAAATCTGTTTGGGAGCTATGATGAGGATATTGAGGAAGAATTAGCATACAATCCTGAAAAAATGGTGAGAAAACGTAATCTTCTGTCGTTTTTAGAAGTGAACTATGTGGTTCGTCGCTTGTTTAGGCGAAAAGTAAGGGAGTATGTAGCGGACGAAAAATTGCGATTACAAAAAAGTGACACACCAATGAGATTGGCGGACACTATCGGAGAATGGGAGGATGTAGTTGCACTCAAGCAGCTATACCACAAAGCACGCTATAGTGGCGAGCATGTCAAACGCTCAGAGTTAAAAGAAATGCGTGCTAAACAGAGATAAGCGCAACATTGATTATTATAATCAAAATGCAATCATTTCAAACTCCTATATTGACTGTCTTTAGCCATTGCACACAATATATTGTGTACAATGGCTGAATCATTTTCTATAGGTCACAATTGACTCGATTTAGCGCAATGTGATATCATGAGCTTGGTTAATGTTCGCATTAAAAAATTAATGTTCAAGGGGTATTTTTATGACAAGAATATTGGTCGAAAAGAAAGAACAGTTTCGACTTGACGAAAGGGACATGTTTCTCGAAATACGAGACGTACTAAACGTGTCTGACATCACAGGGGTTCGTATATTCAACGGCTACGATGTAGAGGGTGTAAAAGACTTAGAAAAAGCAACGCAAGCAGTTTTTACGGAAAATGGACAGGACATTGCCTACAATGAAATGCCCGACACCGATGGAGCTGCTTTTATGTTTGCAATAACTGCAGCGATTGACCAATACGATCAACGCGAAGATTTTGCGACTCAACTCTTGCGTATTTCCGAGCCACAATCTGAGCCGAAAGTGAATGTATTCAAAATCATTGCTCTTTATGGCGATATTTCGGAAGCAGACTTAGAAAAAATAAAGACATATTATATAAACCCGCTCGAAATGCGAGAAATAGCACTAGATTCAACAAAATCCAGAGTCTATAGTGAGCCACAAGATGTTGAAAAAATCAAGGGGTTTGCAACTGCAGATGACGCTACACTTAAATCACTTGCAGAAAAATATGGCATAGCGATGGCCTTGGACAATCTTGTGCTTTGCAGAGAATATTTTGCAAAAGAAAAGCGTGACCCAACAATCACAGAAATGAAAGTGCTCGACACATACTGGTCTGACCATTGCAGACATAGTACGTTTTTGACAATCATTGATGATATAAAAATAGAAGAAAACGAATATACCGAAGCACTCAGACGTGCAGAAGGTCTATACGAACAAGCAAAAGAATATGTATATGGCGATGTATCACGTCCCCTTTGTCTCATGGACATTGCGACAATGGAGATGAAAAAACTCAGAAAAAATGGACTTCTTGCGGATATGGAAGAGTCCGACGAAGTCAATGCCTGTAGCATCGAAGTGACTGTGCCTGTCGATGGTAAGCCAACGGATATGATTGTAATGTTCAAAAATGAAACTCATAATCATCCAACAGAAATGGAGCCCTTTGGCGGCGCATCAACCTGCCTGGGCGGAGCTATACGTGACCCACTCTCAGGGCGCGCACATGTATTCGGTGCTATTCGAGTAACCGGTAGCGATGATCAGAGAGCTGCAATTGAAGATACGTTGCCCGGCAAACTGCCACAAAGAAAAATTACTAGAACTGCAGCTGAAGGCTACAGCTCATATGGAAATGGTATTGGATTGGCTCTTGGGCAACTTATTGAAGCATATGATCCCGGATTCAAGGCAAAGCGAATGGAATGTGGAGCTGTTGTGGCTGCTGCAAAGAAAGAAAATATCGTCAGAGGCAAACCGCTTCCGGGAGACGTGGTTGTGCTGGTTGGTGGAAGAACAGGACGCGATGGTTGCGGTGGCGCAACAGGCTCCTCCAAAGAGCATGACGAGGACTCACTAGAACAAGGCGGCGCAGAAGTACAAAAAGGCAATCCAGTAGTAGAGCGCAATGTCGTGAGATTGTTCCGCAAGCCTCATGTATCGAAAATGATAAAAATATGTAATGACTTTGGCGCAGGCGGCGTTTGCGTTGCAGTAGGCGAGCTTGCCGACGGGTTGAACATAGATTTGGATAAAGTTCCGACGAAATATCCCGGACTCGATGGTACGGAGCTTGCAATTTCTGAATCTCAAGAGCGCATGGCAGTTGTAATTGCCAAAGAAGATCTTGAAAAATTTCTCGACGAAGCTGCCAAGGAAAACTTAGAAGCAGTAAAAATTGCAGATGTTACAGATACAGGCCATGTTAGTATGAAATGGCGTGGCGATGAAATATTGAGTGTAAGCAGCGATTTCCTAAATTCCGGTGGAGTAAGACAAAGAACAAATATAACAGTTTCTTGCTTCAACGCGAGTGAGCAGAAAACGGATAGTAAAGAAATAAAAAGCAAATGGCTGGAGACATTGGCTGATTTAAATGTATGCTCGAAAAAAGGCATTGCAGAGCGCTTTGATTCTACCGCAGGTGGAGGCACAGTATTTATGCCATATGGCGGAGTGAACCAAAAGACACCGGAGCAAGGCCTAGCAATGCGTTTACCACTTACAGAGGGTGAAACAGACTTCGGTACCCTGATGACTGTAGGATATAATCCATCTCTAGGAAAACAAAGTCCGTTCCATGCAGCTATGTATGCCGTAATTGAATCTGTAATGAAGATTGTTGCAATGGGTGGCGATTATAGCAAAGTGCGTTTGAGCTTCCAAGAGTATTTTGAAAGATTGGTAAGTGACGAGAGTTGGGGCAAGCCATACGCTGCACTAATGGGTGCATTTCTTGCTCAGGATGAGCTTGAGATTCCAGCTATAGGCGGCAAGGACAGTATGTCCGGAACTTTCATGGATATAAATGTTCCGCCGTCACTCATCTCATTCGCAGTTGCAGTCGCAGATACGACAAAGCTTGTATCTCGCGCGTTCAAAGGTACCGGGAACAACGTATATCTACTCAAAACACCCATTGATTCAACAGGCATGCCGAATTTCAAAGTATTGAAGAGAAACATGAGCACGGTAAACACACTGGTTGAATACGGATGCATCAAGTCTGCAAGTGTTGTGGGCATGGGCGGTATCGCAGCTACTGTAAGTGAAATGGCATTTGGGAATGGTATAGGAATCGCCTTTGATCCACGTTTTGCAGAAACATTAACAGATGATCTGTTTGCACCACAGTATGCGACGATGGTGCTTGAAATAGACACTATGCCAAAAGATTGCAAAGGACTCAGAGAAGAGTTCATTTTACTAGGAACAACAACGGATAAAGGTAGCATCGAAATAAATGATGTTGAAATTTCTCTTGATGAAGCCCAAACAATATGGGAAGGTGCGCTCAGTAGCGTATTCCCGATACAAAATTCGCCGACATTAGCTGTAAAAAATGCAAACTCACAATGCTGTGATGCAGGAGCTTCATGTGAAGAGATAAAGTGTGCAGACTCACAAACTGCAAAGGTCTCTCCGAGAGTGCTTATCCCGATCTTCCCGGGCTCAACAGGAGAATATGAGCTTGAAAAGCAATTTACAAAAGCAGGAGCGGATGTAAATACAGTAGTCTTCCGCACATTAACTGCAAATGAAATTGAAGATAGTTATGCTGAACTAGCTAAGGCAGTTAGCAATGCAGATATTCTGGCAATACCATCAGGAATGTCGGCAGGTGCAGAGCCTGACGGCAGTAGCAAACTGATTGCAATGATTTTGAGACAAACGGATGTTAAAAATGCAATAAATAAAATGATATCCGAACGAAAAGGTCTTGTTCTGGGAACAGGTGAAGCTTTCAAAGCACTTTTGAAAGTCGGATTAATACAAACAGGACTGGTTCAAGATGATGAATGCGGAAATGTTGTTCTCACAACAAACCCAACAAATGCACACTACTGCACGCTAAAGTCTGTAAAGATTGCAGAAAATGCCAAATCACCATGGCTTGTTAACATGGGCGGTAAAATTGAAACAGTGCCTGTTTCAGGAAAAGATAATGTCGTACATATGTCTGATGAGCTGTTCAACGAGTATTGCACAAAGGGACAAATTACTTCTCAATATATCAACGATGATGGCTCCGGTTCTGTCGAGTCAATGATAAGCGAAAATGGATTGATACTAGGCAGGGTCGGACTTGTAGAAAATATGAGCAAGGGTCTCTATGCAAATGTGACCAGTGTGAAGGATAGTAAAATATTCTGCAATGCGGTGCGGTATATAAACAGGTAATGTGAAGTAGTCGATGAAAACTATCGTCATTCTGCGACGACCCGCAGAATGACGAATGGGAGGAAGATTAATTGAATGTTAAAGTTGGAATAATCATGGGTAGTGATTCTGATCTGCCCGTCATGAAAGAAGCAGCAGACTTTCTTGACGAAATGGGAATACCTTATGAGCTTACAATAGTATCAGCTCACAGGACTCCAAAGAGAATGTATGAGTATGCAGAAACAGCGGCAGTAAGGGGTTTGTCTGTTATCATTGCAGGTGCCGGAGGCAGTGCTCATTTGCCCGGTATGGTTGCATCGATTACCACATTGCCTGTAATTGGTGTTCCTATCAAAACAAGAGCACTAGGCGGTGTAGATTCACTCTACTCAATAATCCAAATGCCACCGGGCATTCCGGTAGCAACTGTTGCGATAAATGGTGCGAAAAATGCAGGAATACTAGCGACATCAATACTCTCTGTAAGCGACAAAACTGTAGCAGAGAAGCTGAGAACATACAAAGATGACCTGAATGACATGGTAATCGGAAAAGCAGAAAAACTAGAAAAAATAGGCCACGAAGCATATTTAGCAGAGTAATCAATTCCGTCATCTTAAGCGTAGCGTCATTGCGGCCTCCGAGCCGCAATCCCGTGCAATCACCTTCTATCAATGGGATCCCGGATCAAGTCCGGGATGACGGATAAAAAATATACTTTTAGTTGATAAAATTGGCAGAGCAATGAGTATGAAATTAAATTTATGAGAGGAATAGATAATAAATGGAAATCGTAAAAAAGAGAATTGGAATCGTTGGCGGAGGACAGCTTGGTAAGATGATGATTTTGGAAGCCAAGCGACTTGGGTTTTATGTAGCAGTGCTTGATCCGGGAGCGGATTGCCCTGCACATAGCATTTGCGACAAGCATATAGTTGCAGCTTTTGATGATCCGAAAGGCTATGCAGAGCTTGCGGAATATTCTGATGTTATCACCTATGAATTTGAACATATTAATGCGAAAGCTCTTGAAGACCTGGAAAAGAAAGGTCATGTAATTTACCCATCGGTTACAGCACTAAAAACAATTCAAAATAAAAACTTGCAAAATATTGCTTTAGAGAAGAATCAAATTCCAATTCCAAGATTTTCACTTGTGACGAATACAGACGAAATCCGCGAGTGTGGCAAAGCGGAGAATTTTGGTTATCCAATGATGTTAAAAGCGACAACAGGTGGCTATGATGGTAAAGGTAATGCACTAATCAAAACTGAAAATGACGTTGAGGATGCATTTAAGCAACTTGGCAATGGTGCAATTGAGGTGATGGTGGAAGAGTTTGTTGATTTTGAAAAGGAAATTTCCATCATTGCATGTAGAGGTATAAATGGCGAAAAGGTTGTTTATCCGGTTGCAGAAAACACACATAAGAATAGTATCTTGGATGTAACCGCTGTGCCTGCGAATATAAGTCAAGAGATAAGTGATAAAGCGGCTGATATTGCAAATAAGGTTATGTCTGTTTTTGAAGGTGTTGGAACTTTTTGTATTGAGTTGTTTGAAACAAAAGATGGTGAAATATCTGTAAATGAAGTTGCACCACGTCCACATAACTCAGGGCACTATACAATCGAGGGTTGTTTTGCAAATCAATTTGAAAACCATATTCGCGCCATTGTTGGATTGCCTTTTGGTGATACAAGTTTGATAATGCCGACTGTAATGGTAAATCTAATTGGCGAAAGCGATGGTCCTGCAAGGTTACTAGGGCTTGAAGAAGCGTACAATGATCCAAGTGTTCATGTGCACTATTATGGAAAGAGCGAGTCAAAAACAGATAGAAAAATGGGTCACTACACTGTAGTTGGAAAGACAATTGATGATACATTGCATCGTGCGATGGAACTGAAAAAAGTTGTACGCGTAGTCGGAGAGTAGAAAGGCATAGTCATTATGAACGATAAATTTAATGATGAGTGTGGCATTGTTGCTGTCACACTTAAAGAAAATATTGAAGCGGCGCAATTGGCGTTTTTTGCGTTAAATGGGTTGCAACATAGAGGCCAGCAAGCGGCAGGACTTGCCGTTTGCAACGATGGTGTTATGAGCTGTTATAAAGATACAGGTCTTGTAACAGATGTAATAGATGAGCAAATATTGACACTGTTAAAAGGTGAAATGGCATTGGGCCATGTCAAATATGGTCCGGCTAAAGAGAGTTTCCAAACGTTTGCACAACCGTTAATTATTAACTATAGAAACGGTTCATTAGCAACTGCTTTTAATGGGGCATTGGTAAATGGTGACAAGCTTCGAAAAGAAATGGAAGATGACGGAGTAATCTTTTCTACAAAAACAGATTGCGAAGTTATTGCGGCACTCGTTGCCAGACATGATAAGGGCAACATAACCGAAGCTGTCAAAACAATGATGCAAGAGGTTCAGGGCGGATATGCGGTATGTTTAATGAAGCAAAATTGCATAATCGGAGCTCGTGATCCACGAGGTATACGTCCCCTTGCCCTTGGGAAACTCGAAGATGGTTATACAATAGCTTCAGAGAGCTGTGCATTTGATATGATGGACGCTGAGTTTATACGAGATGTTAAACCCGGTGAGATTATTGTCATTGATGGAAATAATATGACATCAATAGAGACAGAGCC
Source organism: Oscillospiraceae bacterium (assembly GCA_009785345.1). Taxonomy (GTDB): domain Bacteria; phylum Bacillota; class Clostridia; order Oscillospirales; family Oscillospiraceae; genus WRMH01. The sequence goes on along the minus strand of WQWL01000004.1, from coordinate 29,132 downwards.
AGCCGATAAGGCTGCTGTTTGCGCTTTTGAGTATGTGTATTTTGCCCGTCCGGACTCAACAATCGACGGGAAGAATGTATTTGATGTTAGAGAGCTTGCAGGAAAAATACTTGCTGCGGAGCATCCTGTTGAGGCAGATATAATAATTGGTGTGCCGGATTCCGGAACGCCTGCTGCTATAGGATATGCGCTCGAAAGTGGTATTCCGTTTAGACCCGGTTTGATTAAAAACAAATATATAGGTCGTATTTTTATACAGCCAACCCAAGTGCAAAGAGAAATTGGTGTAAGAATCAAGCTTAATCCAATTGAAACCCTTGTAAAAGGGAAGTCCGTTGTTCTTGTCGATGATAGTATTGTGCGTGGTGTAACAATGCGCAAGATTATTGAATCATTACGTCATGTCGGTGCGAAAGAAGTGCATTTGCGTATTAGTTCACCGCCGATTAGGAATTGTTGTTTCTATGGAGTGGATACTCCTGATGTAAAAGACTTCATTGCAACGTCTCGTCCGGTAGAAGAGATACGTCAGGAGCTTGGTGCAGATAGCTTGGGATTCATAAGCATTGAAGGTTTACTTGATTCACTTGGCGGCTGCGAATATTGTGTTGGTTGTTTTAGTGGAGAGTATCCTGTTGAGGCTGATGATTAGCTTTGTGTTAGTACATCCGCCCATATAGGGCAGCATATTCCAATTTGCTCCGGTCAGTTCCGTGTCGGTTGCCGGAATTCCCTCCGCAAATCGAAAAATACTGCCCTACATGGGCTACATACATTACCTGTAATAATAAAGAAAGAAATGGTCACATTTATGGAAAAGTGGACGTATGAAAAAGCTGGTGTTAGTGTTGAGGCGGGTTATGATGCTGTTAGACGTATGAAGGTTCATGCTGCTAAAACTAAAATACCGGGAGTGTTAGATGGGCTTGGTAGCTTTGGTGGGTTGTTCGAGTTGCCTACAGGTTATGAGTCGCCTGTACTTGTTTCAGGTACGGATAGCGTGGGTTCAAAGGTGCAGATTGCTTTTGAAATGGATATACATAACACCATTGGTATTGATTGTGTGGCTATGTGTGTCAACGATATAATTTGCATGGGTGCAAAGCCATTATTTTTCCTCGATTATATTGGAATAGGTGGATTAGACCCTGTCGTGGCGGAAAAGCTGGTCGAGGGTGTAAGTGAGGGTTGCATACAATCGGGTTGTGCACTTATTGGCGGAGAAACCTGTGAAATGCCAGATATCTATAAACCTGGTGAATACGATCTTGTTGGCTTTGCCGTGGGTGTTGTTGAAAAGAATCATGTCATATCAGGAAAGAACATAGCTGTCGGCGATACGATAATTGGTATTGCGTCATCAGGTATGCACAGTAACGGATTTACACTCGCTCGCAAAGTTGCTGAAGTGCAGGGCATTTCATTTAAACAGCATCTAGATGAACTTGGCACAACACTTGGAGAAGCTTTGCTCACACCGACTAAACTATATGCCAAATTAGTTGAAAAACTAACATCGAGGTTTAACATAAAAGGCATGGCAAACATGACTGGTGGTGGCTGGGTGGAAAATATTCCACGTATGCTTTCAGCCGATGATGTGAAGATATGTGTTTCTAAAGAGGGCGTGGAAGTTCCTGCAATCTTCAACCTTGTTCAAAAATGGGGTAATGTTGATGAGCTAGAAATGTATTCAACATTTAACATGGGTATTGGTTTTACACTTTGTGTAGATTCCGCTGTGGCAGATGATGTTCTTAAAGCAATCAATGATATGGGTGAACGAGGATATAAGATTGGTACAGTTGAAGCACGGCTTGAGGGAGAAAAAGACATTGTCATTAGTTAATCCGGTACATATGGACAAAAAATTTGCACTTGCAGTCTTTGTTTCAGGTTCGGGCTCTAATCTACAAGCAATCATTGATGCAATTGAAGAAAATAAAACAGATACAACCAAAGGGCTGGCCAATGCGAGTGTCGCATTGGTCATATCCAGCCGTGATGGAGTATATGCTTTAGAGCGTGCCAAGAAACATAACATAAATGGTATGGTTATTGGCAAAAATGAAACTGATATGTTGCTAGATGCGTTGAAATCTCACAACATTGATGGCATTGTTCTTGCAGGATATTTGTCGATTCTGCCCTCAGAGATTGTAGATACTTATAAGAATAAAATAATTAATATTCATCCTGCATTACTCCCTATGTTTGGTGGAAAAGGTTTTTATGGCATGAGAGTTCATCAGGCTGTGATTGAGTCGGGAGAAAAGTATTCCGGTGCCAGCGTGCATATTGTTGACGGTGGAATTGATACAGGAGCGGTTCTCGCAAGATATGTTGTTGCGGTATTACCGACAGACACGCCGGAAAGCTTGCAAAAAAAAATTATAGAGATAGAGCATGATTTATTGGTCACGGTTGTAGGTGCTTTTACAAATGGCGAAATTGATGAGCTAATGAAAAAACCCTTACTCAAAACAAATGAGGACAATATAGAAATCGTGAATTCATATATTTTGGGTTTAGGCGAGCGATGCAGTAGCAAAGATTAATATAAGGAATGGTCGGTGTTATGAAAATACTTGTTGTTGGCAGCGGTGGTCGTGAGCATGCCATAGGTTGGAAACTTAAACAAAATCTCAGTGTAGAATTGTATTTTGCACCCGGTAATGGCGGTACAGAAGAAATTGGCGAAAATGTAAATATTAAAATTAATGAAATTGACAAACTCATTGATTTCGCAAAGCAAAATGAAATTGACATGACAGTGATTGGACCGGAAGCTCCACTTACAATGGGGATTGCTGATGAGTTTAATAAAAATGGCTTACGTGTTTTTGGACCAAGTGCAGAGGGTGCAAAATTAGAGGGTAGTAAGACATATGCAAAGCAATTTATGAACAAGTATGATATCCCAACAGCTAAATATGATGTGGTAACATCAATTGAAGATGGATTAAATGTACTTGAAGAAAGTAGCTATCCCATAGTTCTAAAAGCAGATGGTTTAGCAGCCGGTAAAGGCGTTATTATCTGTGATAATAAAGAGCAAGCTGAAACTACACTAAGAGACATATTGGACACCGGTATATTTGGTGATGCAGGTAGCTCTGTTGTCATTGAAGAATTTCTGGTTGGTAAAGAAGTATCGCTACTTTGCTTTACTGATGGTGAAACCATTATTCCTATGGAAACTGCTAGTGATTATAAACGAGCACTAGATAATGATATGGGCGTAAATACCGGTGGAATGGGGAGCATTTCTCCGTCTCCATACTATACACCCGGTTTGGGTGATGAAATTGCTCAAAAAACACTTCATGGCATAAAAAGCGAGGGAATTGATTATCGAGGTGTAATTTATATAGGTTTGATATTAACACCAGATGGCCCAAAAGTATTGGAATACAATGTACGCTTCGGTGACCCGGAAACAGAAGCGTTGCTGCCGAGATTAAAAACTGATTTAATTAAAGTAATGAGCAAGACCATAGATAAGCAATTAGCTGAGTGCAATCTGTATTGGAGTAGTGATAAAGCTGTGACAGTGATAATGACGTCAAAAGGTTATCCGGATAAATATGATGTTGGATTTGATATTACGATACCGGAGACCAAAAGTATTGCATTTCATGCCGGAACATCAAAAGTAAATAGCGATTCGTGCAACAAGGTAGTTACAGCAGGTGGACGTGTTCTGGCGGTGACTGCATTAGGTGAAAGTTTTGATGATGCGAGAAAAACCGTATATCAGGATGTTGCGAATATTGTTTTTCAGGGAAGTACTTATAGGAAAGATATAGGTGTGGTGGTTTGAGGCTGAAGTAGTAATGCATCACCCAACCTTAAAGATGTTGCAAAAAAGGATGACGAGATTATGAAAAAATTTTTTGAAGGTAAAACTAAAGATGTATATCAGCTTGATGATGGAAACATAAAGCTAATATTCAAGGATGACATGACAGGGGCTGATGGCAAATTTGATCCGGGTGCTAATACAGTTGGAGTTACAGTTGATGGTGCCGGCAAAGCGGGTCTTGCGATGAGTACTTATTTTTTCGAACTTTTGGAAGAAAAAGGGTATGCTACACACTTTATTTCTGCCGAAGATAATAGCATGACGGTTAAAGCAGCAACTCCATTTGGTAAAGGTCTTGAGGTTATTTGTAGATACAAAGCCCTCGGAAGCTTCATTCGCAGATATGGTGGATATATTGAAAATGGCGCACCACTGGATGCTGTCATTGAATTTACATTGAAAGATGATGAGCGGGGAGATCCTTTAATTAATAATGACGCACTAATTGCACTGGGTATTTTGAATGACTATCAATATGATGAGATTAAATTTGCAACGCAACAAATATGTGATGTAATTAGAGCAGAGTTAGCAGAAAGAGGATTGGAGCTTTGTGATATTAAGTTGGAGTTCGGAAAAGACGTTGATGGAAATACCATGCTAATTGATGAAATCTCCGGTGGGAATATGCGTGTGCGTGATGGTGATAAAGATGTTTCTCCATTGGAATTGTCAAAGCGATTGGTATGATTGAATAATAAACAATTGAAAATGTCGTGAAATAGTGATAATATACTTTTAAATGGAGATTAGTATAAAATAGTAGATTTTACGAAATTTGAGGAATTATAAAATGTCAGCAATAACTGAGAGGATAGAATTTCCTGTAAAAAAACAACGGATTCCAACTGCTGTGAAAATAATATTAGCAATAATATTACCTGTGGCTATACTGATAGCGTCCTTATTTGCATATGGTACTCATATACAAAATAATTCACACATTTACCCGAACATTACGATTGCAGGAGTTGATGTATCAGGTCTTACAAGAGCCGGAGCGACCCAAGCTCTTAATCTCCCTGCATACGATGAACAGATTAATAACACAAATATAACTTTGATGTTTCCCGATGGCTCAGAAGCAGTTATCACAGGATATGACGTAATGATGGCGCATAATGCTCAAGAAATGGTTGCGGCAGCATACTCGATAGGTCGCGGGAGTGGAGTTGTTCAGGATTTATTGTCATATATGGAAAGATATAATGCAGCAGAGACAGCCTTTAGCATAGACATTAGCATAGATGCAGATGTATTGAAGTCGATTGTTACAGAGATTACAGATGCATATAATATGAGTTTGGATGCTTCTGTGCCGGAAATTCATGATGATAGAATTGTTTTTACAAAAGGTGCAGGTCATGTTAATGCTGACTCACTATATTTGTTTGAACGTGCATATTCAGGATTGTTTGAGTCACTCGATAGTGGTGCGACCGTGGAAATAAGATATGCATTGTCAGGTAATATCAACTTTGGTTGTGAACTCATGGCATTAAGAAATGAGATACTTGTAGAGCCTCAGTCATCTGAACTTGACCTATATGCACTTTCTGCGACAGAGTCTGTAGTTGGTGTTGACTTTGATCCGGTTGCAGCAGCGGTTATTGTTGCTGCCCTTGAACCCGGAGAAACTGCAACTTTATATTTTGATTTTACATACCCCGAATATACACAAGAGTATATGCAAAGCTTGCTCTTCCGTGACCTAATTGGTCGACGTACAACTCATGCAGCAGGAGGAACGGGTAGACTTACGAACATTACTATTGCAAACGAAGCCATACATGGCATGATATTGCTGCCCGGCGAAGAGTTTTCGTTTAATGAGACAGTAGGACCTCGTACGAGAGATCGTGGATTCCAAACAGCCACAGTACTGATGAATGGTCAATTTGTTCCGGGAACCGGTGGTGGAATATGTCAAACATCATCAACAATATTTGCAGCAATCAGACCCTCTGATCTTCGTGTAACAGAACGACGTCCCCATGGTCGTCCAATTAACTATCTGCCGGTCGGGTGGGATGCGACGGTGGCTTGGGGACATATTGATTTTAGATTTGTAAATAACACTGAATATCCACTACGTATAGATATTTGGATGGAGTACCGTACAGTCATAGCTGAAATTTGGGGTACAATAGTAGACGACTTCCCAAGAGCAGCCGATTGGAACTCATAACAAGGAAATAAGCAAAAAAAGGGGCTATTGCAAAATGATGCAATAGCCCCGTTTTTATTTATTATTATCTGCCATAATACACTTCTCCGGGCTGTAACACAGTATCTGTGTGGTAAAACAGCTCAGATACTGTAACGAACTGAAATCCTAATTCAAGAAGCTCTGGTATCAACCGTCGATATGCTTCAAGTGTTGAAATATGAATTTCATGATTCAACACGATTGCACCGGACACAATAGGCTCTAAGACGGCACGGTGTATTTCATTTGCATCTTTAGTATACCAATCTCTAGAATCAATAGTCCAAGTAACGATTGAATACCCCAATTCCGCAGCGACATCTCTCATAGTCGGACTTACAGCAGCATATGGAGGTCTGAAAAATGGTACTGATGTTCCAATAATGGCTTCGATTGTACTGCTAGTATCTAAAATTTGCTCTGCAACATTTTCTGCAGATAATTTTGCCATATTTCTGTGATCCCATGATTTGCCAGCAATTTCATGACCCAAATTTGATGCACGCACTATAGTGTCAGAATTTGCATTTATAAGGTTACCTACAGTAAAAAAGGTAACACGAATGCCGTAAAGCTCAAACAAATCAAGTAATTCTTCAGTATATACACCGGGACCATCATCGAATGTGATTGCAATCATTGGCAGTGAAGGGTCAATATCTCCGAATTGCGGAATAACCGAAGGTGTAACATCGTCATTATACTCATCAGGATAATCATCAGTGTCACCCATATCGGTGTAGTGATTATAGTCATTGTAGTCGTTATAGTCAAATGGTGGATCATCGATTGCCGAAGAAACTGCAAAATCAGGAGCCGGTGGAGTGTCAAGTGGAGGTTGAGTTCTAATTAGTAATGCCGACCCCAGCTCCTCATATGGAAGGGTAACTGTTAGTGTTGGGAATGTGTCAGGGAGAAACTCTCCTTGTTCTAGTATCACTACGATTCCGTATTGAGCAATAACTACGAAAGAAAGCCAACTATCATCGATGAAAGCTAAATTATATTCAGTATCAGGATGTTCAACAAGGATTCTATCATAAAACAATTCTAGGATAGCTTCAGATTGTGAAAAATCCAATATGTCAGAAGCACTTAGAAATGTGCGGCTTTCTAAGTCAATATTAAATGTTTCGATGATCTCTTCCGGGGGCATTGCAAGATAATGTGAATACTCTCCACTTTGGAAAACACCCACATATCTGTTGTCGACAAGAAAAGTGTCGAATTGAATATTAATTTCTCCAATTTCTTCGTCAGGTGATGTAGTGGGGTCGGCATCATGTAGTTGTTGAAATTCTAAAGAAATTTGGCTATACATGGAGTGCGCCCATTCGAATATAACTGTATCTGTTATGTGTCCGCCTTGAGGAAAACGAATATATGTGTACAATGGACCTTCATTATTTTTTATGATTTCAGGTCTACCATACTCAATGATTGCATGATTTGGTTCATCCAACAACACAATCGGTTCCGGTGTTATATCTGGCTCTTCGTTTGTTGGTTCCGGCACTTGCATTGCGTGAGGGAATGTAACTGTATTGCTGACAAAAAGTATCAACCCTAGCAGTAAAATCCCAATAAGCTGTACAAATTTTCTTATCATCAGTAAAATCCTTTCAGTTTATTGCAGCATTCTCTGGTTAGTATGAACTTGTTCATACTAACCACCAATGGTTACGGCAATATCCATGTCTTTAGCCAGACTTGCTACGTATTCGGCTATATCATTGGAACACTCTGGTGTTTTCTCCATTGGGTCATCTAAACCTAACGCAGCATATTTGCCTGCTCCAAGCTTATGATGTCTCAACAAATCAAGTTTAACGTTTGAACCGAGATTTTTTATAAAATTCAATCGTCCGACGATCTCATCTTCGCTATCATTGACACCGGGAATAAGAATCATTCGAACAATCATATCCTTGCCCATATCCGCAATTTTAATTGCATTTTCAAGTATCAACTGGTTATCAACACCGGTGTAATGCATATGTTGCACATTGTCGAGTATTTTAATATCATAAAGAACGAGGTCAACGGCTTCAACAAGCGGTGAAAGCTTTTCCCAAGAGAAAAAGCCCGCGGTATCGAGTGCAACATGCACATCATTACTTTTTAGCTGTAATGCAACTTCACGGAAAAAATCTGATTGCAAGCCTGCGTCTCCGCCGGAGAAAGTTACTCCCCCACCGGATTGATCATAAAACACTTTATCGCGTAAGAGTGTATTCACAAGTTCCTTTACTGCGATAGTTTCACCAACACGTTCGTATGCATCATAATAACAGACAGCTGAACATTCATCAAGATTTGTGTTTTGACGATCAATGACACATCCCACGTCAGTTAATCTGATTGTGCCGCCGGATTTTTCGACGCATGCGCCACATTTAACACATTTACGAGGATGGTATAGAAACTTTACGCCATCATCAATGAGTTCCGGATTTGCACACCAAAGGCAACTCAAATTGCATCCGACAGCAAATACTGTAGTCCTGACACCGGGACCGTCTTTTGTGGAGTAACGTTGGATTTTTGAGATAAAGCCATTCATAATAATGATCATGCCTTCTTATAATCTTTAAACAGAAAGTGACATATTCTATCTTCTACTGAGCCAGTATTGTACCAAAAAAACAAGAAAAAATAAAGACCAACTACTACAAAAATTAAGGCATACAACATAAGGCAATTGACAAATTATACTAAGTTAAGAGCAAGTTTGCTTTTAAATGATGATTAGTATTAATCGAGAAATGGATTTGAATTAACTAAAATCATGCTCCGTTCTCGCTATAATTGCATCTTGCGCCTCCGGCATAAGTGTGGAAAATAGTGCGCAATAACCTGCGACACGCACCATGAGGTCTCTATAATCGTGCGGATTTTCTTTAGCACGCCTTAGTGTATCTGAGTCGATAATATTGAATTGATTGTGGAATATCTGCTTGTGTCTGCCTGCCTCTATGAAGTTGGCAAACCTTACGAGATTATCATCTCCTTCGAGAGCGATCGGCGAGAAACGCATGTTTAATAACTGTCCGCCTGCAATTTTACTGTTGGGAAGTTTAGAAACTGAATTAATTACAGCAGTCGGTCCTTCACGATCTGCACCTAAACAAGGTGATGCACCTTCATTGAGCGGCTTGCCTGCAAGTCTGCCATCCGGAGTGGCACCTACTACAAACCCGTTTGGCACATAGCTTGTTATATTCGAAGTAGACATGGTGTAACCGCAACCGATAGGACCTTGTCCGTATCGGTCATTTTTATATTTCGGCAACAGTTCAAGATAAGATTCAAACACATCAGCGACAATGTTATCAACAAAATCATCATCATTACCAAATTTTGGAGCATTGAGACATAATCTACGTATACGTGCTCCATCATGCTTGTCAAAATTTGATTTAAGTGCTTCCAATAGTTCAGAAAGATTTAAAACCTCATCTTCAAACACAAGCTTTTTAACGGCGGCAAGACTGTCTCCAACGACGCTCATTCCAATATTTGACTGGCTGACAAAGTCATATTTTGCCCCACCATTTTTTAAGGTTTTGCCGCGCTCCAGTGAACAATCAATCATTGACGATGCAAAGGCATCAGCGTCGTGATATTTAAGAGAACGATCACAGATTGAATCGCATTTTACGGCAAGCTCAAGAAAATAGCTCAATGCCAACTTCCACGCTTGCCACAATTCATCATAGTCATTGTATTCTGAGTTGATCTTATCATGGGAGTTGAGCTTTGCCAATACATTACTTATATCCTGTTTTTGTTGAAAAGCGTGACTGTTATGAAGGCAAAGTTCAAATACTCTGGCGAAATTAATATATGTCATTCCGGTAGCTCTGTGCCCCCATTTACCGGGAATGGCTATTTCGACACAACCCATCGAGGCGTAATTTCGCGCTTCTTCAAGCTCAATATCAAGAGTTGTCAGTGATTCGACACAGACTTCATCGCAAAATACAGATGGCATACCAAAGCCTTTGCGAATTAAACGAGCACTATTTAAAATGAAGTCGTGTGGAGTTTGTTCCCAAAAGCGAACACACAGATTTGGTTCAGGAAGTTTACTTAAACTCATGGCTTCTAAACATAGATAGCTAAGATCATTGGTTCCATCTGTACCATCGGGCAACATTCCACCTATGGTCAGTGCAGAGTAAAGCGGATATCCACCACTAAATTGAGTATGACCCCAAGGTCTTACTTTGTTTAGTGAATTTAACATTATGAAGAAGTGTGCAATTAATTCTAGTGCAGACTCCTTTGTGATTATGCCTTCCTGTAAATCTTTTTCATAATAAGGAAGAACAAATTGATCGAACCGCCCAAATGAGAATGAATGCCCGTTACTTTCAATCATCATGAGTAAATGAATAAGATATACAGATTGGACAGCCTCTCTGAAGCTTTTGCACTTACCTTCTAATATGTTTTTGAATATAGCAGATAATTCGAGAAGTTCTGTCTTTCTGCGGGCATCGTTTTCGTGTGCAGCATCTTCGGCAGCACACAGACCTAAGCGTTTGCAGTAGCGTAACGCACCCTCCATGGCGATAACAGTAGCATTATAAAAATCTCGCTGCTCTTGTGTTAAATCGTCTTGCTGCAATTTTTCTCTCGCTATATTCGCAATATTGCCAAAGCCGACCTGCAGCACAAATTCGTGGTTAGGTATTATATGCCCGTCGCCAGACATGGAAATACCGCCAAAATGCAAAACGCTCAAAGACACCGCAGATTTAATGTCATAAGAAAGATTTTTGAATACTTCATCTTTATGGGTTTTACCAACCCAATAGCTTTCGAGTTGACGCAAACGACTCTTTGTATCTTCAGTTATTTTAAAATAATCGCCACTGCGATGCTCAAACTCGTCAAGCTCGCTAATAACCCAGTCAAAGGAATATTCGGGAAAGATAGGTGCTGCGAAATTGGCACTTGCTTGATTGCCGATTATAAGTGAGTTTGGCTCGATATATACAGTCATTTTATCGAGAGTTTCAGCAAATGCTTTAGCACGACGGACGACAATAGGGTCACTCACGTTGTGCCTGAAAGAAGCAGTGACAAGTTCAGCACGTTCCGGACATATTGTGGGAATCCGTGCGCTCATGCGTTCTTGAAAAATATTTATTCGACCAAAATCACAGATGTCATTTGTAGGTATAAAGCTTAGTAACTCTGCCATATTGATTCCTCCACCAGAACACTAGTCCACGAGTCCCTTTTTTCTCCACTTTCCAATACGATAAACACCGAACGCCAGAAACACATTGCTTATCCATGCAACCAACAAACCATACATAATCGCTTCCGGTGTACCAAACCAATGTACAAATAAATAAGCGGCAGGCACTCTTACGATAACGGTATTAACGAATGAAGCCCACAGTGGTGAAATTGCATCTCCCGCTCCCCTTACTGTACCCCAGTACACCATGGCCAACGAGAGTGCAATATATCCCGGCGAAAGTATCAATAGCATACGTCTGCTCGTGTCGATGACCTCTTGTGTTTGAGTGAAAGTTCCTGCAATAAACTCAGCAAGCGTAAGTACGATTATAGCCATTATAACAGCAGTGCCTGCGGACATTAGCGCACATTGCTTTGTGCCTTTTGCAATGCGATCAATTTTACCTGCACCCATATTTTGTCCTGCGAAAACAGTCATAGCGTTGCTGAATGAGAAGATTGGCATTAAAACGAAACCGTCAATCCGCATTACGATTACATTGGCAGCAATAATGGATGCTCCAAAACTATTTACCAATGGTTGTACTATCATTGCAGCTATCGCGAAGATAGCATGTGATGCACCAGTCGGTATGCCCAACTTTAAAATTTTATTAGAGTAAACCTTTTTTGGACGCATATATTGCAAACCAATTTTGAAGCTTTTTTTCATTTTGTGAAGTCGTATAAAACATAGAACGCTACTGAATCCTTGAGCAATTACTGTTCCTACAGCAACAGCAGGAACGCCCCATCCGAAACCTACAATGAAGAGATAATTTAATATAATGTTTAAGACGCTGGCAATTGCTAAATAAATTAGTGGAGAGAAGGCATCACCCAAACCGCGTAATATAGCAGAAAGAATGTTAAAGTATGCCATTCCCAATACACCCCAAAGGAGAATGTTCATGTATAAAATACTATCATTAAGAATCTCCGGTGGCGTGTTCAATAGGGTTAACAATGGGCGTGTACCAAGCGGACCAAGTAGCATCATAACTGCACCAAGAATAGTCACAATGGTAAGAGAGTTGCCGATGGTGTATGAAAGTTCGTCGTATTTTTTAGCACCAAAATATTGGGATACCATAATACCGGCACCCACAGATATTCCCATAATCAAAACTATAATAAGAAAAAATATCGGCATGGAACTTCCGACTGCAGCTAAAGCGTTATCTCCGACATATCTCCCCAATATTATAGCATCTGCCGTACTATAGAGTTGCTGAAAAAGATTCCCTATTAATAGAGGAATCGTAAAAAGCAATAATTTTTTCCAAGGCATACCTTCGGTCATATTAACCGAAGATAGCAAATTTTTAAACTTCTGCATAATCTCCTTATATTTACACTCACTCTGTGTTCGACATGTGTTCAAGTGGCACATTGTTGAACACATGTACCTATATTATAATACCATATGCCTGTCAAATCTTCCACGATTTCTTACTATAAAAAATATGCGGTGAAAGAACGGGTGAAATGTGATATAGTATATGGGCAAAATGGTTATTTTGTGACTAAATCACGAAGATAGGAATGGTCATATATATGAAAGGCAACATGGATAACCAATATGTGATCGGAGTAGATGTCGGTGGCACGAAGGTTGCTTACGGCTTGTTTAATGCCGGGCATAAACTGGTTGACAGATTACAACATCCAACAGATAATGCTGCGAATGGTCCACAGTTTTCCGATACGCTTATAAACAATATTAAAAAGTTAATGCAAAAATACAATTTGACCTTTGAACAACTTGACGGGGTTGGAATAGGTATGCCCTCTTTCATTAATCGTGAAACTGGGCATATTTTTATGACATCGGCAATGCCTAAAATCAAAGATTTTTCAATGTTGGAATATGTTCAAAGTCGCTTGCCAACACGAATTGTGTTAGATAATGACGCAAATGCAGCAACTCTTGCGGAACATCGGCATGGTGCAGGACGCGGCAAGAAGCATATGGTGTATATAGTTGTCGGCACAGGATTTGGAAGCGGTATTATTATTAACAACGAAGTATTCTCTGGTTCATACGGTGGTGCCGGGGAGTGCGGACATATGTTAATGACACCAAATGATGGACATATGTGTGGTTGTGAAAATGCAGGATGTTTTATGTCGTATATTTCCGGCAGGACATTGCCGGAGCGTGTGGAGCATGGCTTGCGAAATGGCGCGAAAAGTGTGCTAAATCCAAAAACAGTGGATGGTAGGCAACTTTTGAAAGCATACAATAACGATGATGGATTAGCACAAGAGCTGATAAAACAAATGGCTAATAGTATCGCACTCTGTGTCTATAATGTGTATCAAATGTTGAACATTGATACATATGTTTTCGGCGGTGGACTTACTGCATTGGGTGATGCATTATTTACCCCAATGCGTGAAGCATTTGACAGATTCAATCATGTTCCATTTCCTGTACACTTCAAACTGGCAGAGCTCAAAGAAGATATGGGAATCATAGGGGCAGCAGAGTACATATTTTCAATATAGGATTATCGAAGGCAGTGTAAAATGCACTATGAAAAAGACTTCAGTCATTCTGCGACTACGCGCAGACAATGACGAAAGAGGCGAGGTTATTACAATGGGAATAGCGAACAATAACAACTATTTTGGCAAACTTAATTCGCGTACTGCAAAAATACGTGAGAAGTTGCTGGCAGCACGACCTACAGTTTGTGTAGAGCGTGCAAAGTTAACGACAGAAAGTTATATTGAACATGAGCAAGAACAAATTGTACTTAAACGAGCATATATGCTTGATAAAGTTCTTAGAGGGATGTCTATATATATTGACCCCGATGCACTCATTGTGGGAAATCAAGCAAGTGCAGACAGAGCTGCACCTATATTTCCAGAATATGCAATAGACTGGGTTATCAATGAGCTTGATGAGTTTGACAAGCGTCCGGGAGATAAGTTTAATATATCTGAAGAAAATAAAGATGTGTTGCGTGGGATACATCCGTATTGGAAAGGGCGTACCCTAAAGGATAAAGGCTACGCGTCATTTCCCGACACGGCGCGTGTGTTCTATGATTTAGGAATAATAAAAGCTGAAGGAAATATCACATCAGGCGATGCACATATTGCTGTTGATTATGATTTAGTTCTGCGAAAAGGGTTAAATGATGTACGAGAGAGAGCAAGAACAGCACAATCAAAGCTTGACTTACAAGATTTTGAGCAACTGAAGAAAAGCTATTTCTACCGCTCAATAATTATAGTTATTGATGCAGTAGAAGCATTTGTGCAAAGGTATGCCGAACTTGCAGAAAAGCAAGCGGAAACAGCATCAAATGAGCGGGCAACAGAGCTGAAAGAGATGGCAAGAATTTGCAGAAAAGTACCAATGCAACAAGCAGAAACATTCCACGAAGCAGTACAGAGTGTGTGGTTTGTCCATCTCATTCTTCAAATTGAGTCGAATGGACATTCTCTTTCATATGGGAGATTCGATCAATACATCTATCCATATTATTTGCAAAGCAAAGCCGATGGTATGGCAGATGAAACTGCGTGTGAGTTGCTTGAAAACCTTTGGATGAAAACATACTCAATAAATAAGATTAGAGGCTGGTCGCATACACGTTTTTCAGCAGGAAGTCCACTATATCAAAATGTTACAATAGGTGGTCAAACAGTTGATGGTAAAGATGCGGTGAATGAAGTTAGTCGCTTGATACTTCGTACTGTTGCGCGTTCTCATTTGCCGCAACCAAATCTTACTGTTAGATATCATAAAGGGATATCAGATGAATTTATGCGTGAATGCATACAGGTGATTCGATGTGGATTCGGCATGCCGGCATTCAACAACGATGAGATAATTATCCCGTCATTTCTAAATATCGGAGTAAAAAAAGCCGACGCATATAACTATAGCGCAATAGGCTGTGTTGAAGTCGCAGTACCCGGAAAATGGGGATATCGCGCAACAGGCATGAGCTTTTTGAACTTCCCGAAAACATTGCTCATTGCTCTTAATAATGGTGTTGATATTGCGAGCGGAAAACAAATTTATCGTAGTATGGGACACTTCTTAGATATGGAAAGCTTTGATGATGTAATGCGTGTGTGGGATGCATATGTCAGGGAGTTTTGCCGTCAGTCGGTAGTGCTCGACTCATGTGCGGATTTAGTGTTGGAACAGGAAGTGCCTGATATTCTGTGTTCGGCGTTGACAGATGATTGTATTGGTCGTGGAAAGCATCTAAAAGAAGGTGGAGCGGTCTACGACTTTATAAGCGGATTGCAGGTAGGTATAGCAAATCTTGGAGACTCCCTCGCTGCAATAAAAAAATGTGTTTACGAGGACAGGTCTATCACACGAGAAGAGCTTTGGAATGCTTTGCTCAATGATTTTGAAGGTCAAGAGGGGGCACATATCAGACAACTGTTGCTTCATGCTCCAAAGTTCGGCAATGACGAGGATTATGTAGATAATCTGCTTGTTGAAGCATATGATAGCTATATAGATGAAATTGCGAAGTATAAAAACACTCGATTCGGAAGAGGTCCGATTGGTGGTGCATATTATGCAGGGACATCATCGATATCTGCAAATGTGCCACAGGGAGCAGGTACAACGGCAACACCTGATGGTCGTTATGCAGGTCAGCCCCTTGCTGAGGGCTGTTCGCCAAGTCATGGTGCTGATAAGACAGGACCAACAGGTGTGATGAACTCTATAGCAAAACTGCGGACAGAAAAAATAACCGGCGGAGTACTATTAAATCAAAAAATGACACCAATGATGCTTGCTGATGAGGGAAATATTGAAAAGCTAATAGCATTACTACGTGCATTCTTTAATGTTCTAAAAGGATTTCACGTACAATATAACATAGTATCGAGTGAGACCTTGCTGGACGCACAAAAGAATCCTAATAAACATACGGATCTCATTGTAAGAGTGGCAGGATATTCAGCTTTTTTCAATGTGCTTTCAAAGGCAACACAGGACGATATAATCGGAAGGACAGAGCAGGAATTGTAATACTAATGTGCATTTGTGCATTGTTTTCTTATTCATCTGCTGTCAAACAAGTTTTTTTTAGGGTCGAGAGTAGAATTTTCCATTTATTTTTACGAGTATCATGTGTACAATAGTGCATATTATGTGTTATGATGACGTAATTAAAATTGACAGGTCAGCCTGTTAAAATATAAAATTGAAATTAAATGGAGGAAAATTATGAAAAAACGTATTCTAGCTATCCTAGTTGCACTCGTATTGGTATTTGCCTTTATTGCAGCGTGTGCCGATGAACCAGCAACAGAAGCCCCAGCAACAGATGTAGAAACCCCGGCGGCAGGTGACACAATGAGAGGTATATTTATCACTCAAGATTTGTCAAATGCGTCACAAGCGTTCTCAGCTTCAGAGTTTGAGAGACTAATGGGCGATTTTGATGCTGAAGTTATTATCGCAGGCGGAGATGTAGCGGACAATATTGCGAACATCGAACGTGCGATTGCTGAAAACTTAGACTTCATCTTCATCAACCCCAACGATATTCTCGCAATCATTCCAGCACTTGAGCGCGCGAGAGAAGAAGGCATAATTGTTGGCTTGTTCTCATCACAACCACCGGAAGATGTGCCTGATTACCCATTTGACTTCTTTGCAGGCTCTGATGACGTACTCGGCGGCATTCAAGCAGGCGAGTTTGTTATGACACAATTCCCTGATGGCGCAAACTTCGTCGAAGTTGGCGGACAAGCCGGTCATATCGCTGCAGTAAGTCGTCACGACGGTTTCCGTCAAGGAATTGACACAAGCCTTATCATTGAGCTTGACTATCGATTTGTAACTGGTCCTTGGGAAGCTGCGGAAGCACGCTCCATAATGGAAGACTTCCTAGTTATGTACGGTGATGAAATCGACATCGTATGGACTCACTGGGATAACGGAGCAAGTGGAGTTATCGAAGCTGTACTGGCTGCAGGCATAGATCCGACTGATATCTTCATCATCGGCTATGACGGTAACAGTGTTGGATACCAGCAAGTTCTGGACGGTTACCAAGCACTCAGCGTTGGACAAAGTTTCACAAACATGGCTTCTGAGTCTCTCAGAATGGCAAGAGTTATGTTTGACGGCGGAACAATAACTGAAAGACTCAACTGGGTACCTGTAGACATGGTAACAATTGATAGTATTCATGATTTCCCATGGCCGGAGTGGTAAAAATAACGAATACATACTTGTACTAGTGGTACAAAAAACCGAGCCGGCATAAAAACCGGCTCGGAGTTGCGAAAAGGGTGATATGATCAATGGAAAATAGCGATATTATATTGTCAATGACAGATGTAAATAAGTCTTTTCCCGGAGTCAAGGCACTAACGGATGCTTCTATTGAGGTGCGTAAAGGCACAGTTCATGCAGTCGTTGGCGAAAACGGGGCAGGCAAATCTACACTTATGAAAATACTTTCCGGTGTTCACACTAAGGACTCCGGGACTATTATATTTGATGGTGAAACGATAGAGCACACAACTCCGATTCAGTCCATAAGAAGAGGTCTGAGTATAATTTATCAAGAGTTTAATCTTGTCAACACCCTTACTGTTGGCGAGAATATTTTTCTTGGAAGATTTAGAGAGATGAAAGGTCTGCGAAACAGCCACAAAAAAGCACGTGAACTTCTTGATAGTATTGGAAGTACTATTAATACACACTCTCTCGTTGGTGACCTCAGTGCCGCTGAAAAGCAAATGATCGAGATAACCAAGGCGCTCGCTTTTGATTCAAAACTTATAATTATGGACGAACCAAGCAGTAGTTTAACTGCCGATGAGCTGAAACAACTGTTTGTTATTATCGATGACCTGCGAAAAAAAGGTGTTACAATGATATACATCAGCCACAAACTGGATGAGATATTCCAGCTTTGTGACACAGTAACGGTCATGCGTGATGGGATTATTGTAGACACCAAACCAATCGATGAGCTAACAAGAAATGATATGATTGCGATGATGATTGGTCGCGAAATAGAAAACGAATGGCCTGAGCGACCACGATGTGCAGGAGAAGTAATTTTAGAAGTCCAGAACTTGAGAACAAAAAAACTAAAAAACATTTCTTTTACGCTGAAAAAAGGAGAAATACTTGGTTTTGTTGGCTTAGTTGGTGCCGGAAGAACAGAAATTGTAAAAGCTATATATGGTGCCGACAGAGTAAAAAATCTTAAAGAAAAAGATTTAAAGCAAACAGAGCATGGCGAGTCAAATAAAACGAAAATGCCAGATAATGATATTGTAAATACAAAAAAGGCAAAAAAGCTGAAGAGTGGCAAAAGAATGCTTATCAATGGAAAATTGGTAAAAACAAGAAATCCTCGTCAGGGTATACATGCAGGCATTGGTCTCTTGCCGGAGGATCGAAAACTGGAAGGATTGGTTCTACAATTTTCAGTAAAAGAAAATATAGTCATGTCGAGTCTTAATAAAATATCAAAATTTGGATTCCTAGACGCATCGCGAGAGAAAGATATTGCTGACAAACAAATCAAAGCACTTTCCATAAAAACCCCATCGCCTAATACAAAGACTGTAACCCTTTCAGGTGGAAATCAACAAAAGTGTATTATGGGACGTTGGCTCGAAATCAATCCAGACATACTTATACTTGATGAACCGACAAGGGGTATTGATGTAGGTACTAAATATGAAATATACTTGTTGATTAAGAAAATTGCGGAGAATGGTGGGTCAGTAATCATGATATCTTCTGAACTGCCTGAAGTGCTTGCCATGAGTAACCGTGTACTGACCATATGTGACGGAGAGATAACCGGAGAGTTTGACCCGGAGGTTGCATCGGCGCATGAAATCATGGACGCTGCTATAGGAGGTGGGGAAAATGATTAAACAAGAAACACTGGAGAGGAAAACTTTCTACAAAGTCGGTGACTTTGTTTTAGAGTACCTTGTTATCATAATGATTCTTGCGCTCGTTATTGTGACAGCTATTGTTGAACCCAGATTTTTGACAGCGGCTAACTTTAGAAATGTAATGGGTCAATTCGGTCCGCTGAGTTTCACGGCTCTTGGAATGACTTTTATAATCATGGGTGGATTTATAGATTTGTCCCTTCCGGGTATGATTTCATTGATAGCGATGATAACATTATCACTATTCGATATTATTGGTGAAATACCTGCTATGATGGTTGGCATGATGCTGGGTATCGCACTTGGGTCCCTAAACGGCACGATTCTTGTCAAATTCGGAGCGACAACTCAAGCGAAAGCTCTTTTTATAACATTTGGTTTAAGTCAACTTTATGGTGCTTTGTCTCAACTATATACCGGTGGAAGTCCAATAAACCGAGGAGCCTTTGAACATCCGGCGCCCCTCACTCAGGCTCTAAGTTCAGGTACTGTCGGTGACTTGTTCCCGTTTTATTCGTTTTTCAATTATATTCCATTCACATTTATCGTTTTTCTTGTTTTTCTTGCTATACTCTTCATCTTTCAAAAGAAAACACGATTGGGCAGATCAATCAACTATACGGGGGGGAATTTTGTTGCCGCAGAACTCGGCGGTATTCCTACCAAACGTATAACGGTAATGATTTATGCCATATGCGGACTTATGGTGGCAATTGGTGCGATTGTGGCCTTTTCGCGGGCGAACGTTGCGGCTCCGGTAGTCATAGGAGCGAATTTTGAAAGAGACTCAATTATGGCTGTCGTTGTCGGAGGAACGTCACTTGCGGGAGGCAGAGGGAGTGTATTGCGCACAGTTCTCGGAGTGTCGCTCATCATCCTGCTGTCTAACTGTATGAACCTTATGCGAATAGATTCACACTTGCAGGAAACGTTTAGAGGCGCAGTTCTTGTTGTTGCCATATGGCTAGATCATCGCAGACATGCAAAGGGTTAGGGGTGAGACTATGACTATTTATACTACACACATACAACATAGGCAAGATACACAAAGCTTTGGTAAAAAAGTTCTTAAAGTTCTGGGTAAGCAAAAAGCTCTCGTAGCTATTGCTGTTATACTGATAGCAATGTTGTTTTCAAGCACTAATATATTTACGCTCAGCCACTTAAGGGCGTTCTTGCTAGTTGCTTCTCCGGAGTTGGTTATTGCTTTCGGTGTCACGTTTGCGGTTATATGTCGCGCTTGTGACCTTTCAGTTGGTTCTGTTATGAGTTTATCAGGGATTATTGCCGTACAAATGATAAATAGTGGAGTGCCGGTATTCCTTGCGGTCTTAATGGCAATTCTGTCGGGTTCTGTAATAGGGTTTATCAACGGTTTTTTAATTGTTAAACAAAAAACAGAGGCGTTTATCATCACCCTTGGTATGGGCCTTCTTCTCCACGGTGTCGCTCTTTATATATCTAACGGAAGACCCGTGTCTACGCGAGACCCTATATTTAATGCCATATCGAACACCAATATACCCATACCCGTAATCGGTTATCTGCCAAGTATAGTAGTGTGGATGCTACTCGTGGGTGTAATTACATTCTGCATACTTCGATATACCAGCTTTGGCAGAAACTGTTACGCTCTTGGTGGTGACTATGAGGTTGCGGAGCACTCCGGAATCAATGTTGTTGGCACAAAATGGACCGCATTTGTCATAACGGGTACTTGTGCCGCAATAGCAGGAGTACTTCTTTCTTCTAGATTTAACACAGGTTCAGCTGTCTTTGGTGAACTGACACCACTGATTGTCAATTGTAGTGTTGTTATCGGCGGTACATCATTTGCAGGAGGAATCGGCGGAATTGTACAGAGCGGTCTGGGTGTTTTGGTTATGCATATGTTGAGGTATGGTCTAAGCATGTTCAGTATCGAAGGTGCCTTTGTCAGTATTAATCAATTTGTACAAACGCTAGTTATAGGTATTGTAATAGTCAGCATCATAGCCATGGACTGTTATGCAATTAAACGTAAGAAAGAAGATGTGTAACAAATAAAACCAATAAAAAGTGACCGAAAGGTCACTTTTTGCTGCACTGTTTTTGTAGGGAGATGTTGTTACTATACTGTTCTATCATAATCTGTCGTTACTTCGACATCCGTAGTCTCTGTTTCAGCAACAACTTCTTTTGTATTAGTTTCTCTTGAGTTAATATACTCTATGATAATCTGCTTGATAACTGCAGCTATAGGCACAGCGAGGAACATTCCGACCACACCCATATATGCTCCACCAATGATGACTGCGATAATGACAATGATTGGATTAATTTTCAAAGAGGAACGCATGATTCTCGGTTCAATGTAATTACCATCAAGTTGTTGGAAGATAATTAAACATATTATTGTCGGAATTGCAACAGACAAATCTGTTGTTATCAGGGCAACAATACTGATTGAAACTACTGAAATAAGTGATCCAATGTATGGTATAAAGTTAAACATTGCCGCGATTAGTCCAAATAAAAATGCATAAGGTATACCAAAAATCAGCAGTATGGAAGTAACAACGACCAGGTTAATCATGCTGTCTAACCCTTTACCTGCGATAAATGCGAAGAGCACTTTGTTCACCAGAGTAACATATTTTTCTGCTTTTCCTGCTTTTCCACTTTGCTTGAAAACAGCATTGTTTAACCGTTTGAAAAATCCAGCAATTCGTTCTCTGTCCAAAAGGATATAAAGTGAAATTACCAGACCCAGAATTGCACTAAATATACCGCCTGCAAAGTTCATAACTTCCTGAAAAACTTGCTCAATTGCTCCCTGACTCATAACATTTTGAAAAAGAGTGCCGGAGAATTCATTGATAGTACCTGCAATATCTATATCAGCCCAAAATGCTGTTTCCGGCAAATTATCAATATAATCTATTGCAATATTGACATAGCCTGGTATAGCAGTACCCAGAGAGATGATGTTTGAAACGATAATTGGTAATAGAAAGCTCATTATTAGAATGATAAGACATATTACAAGTAGGAATATAATGATTGTGCTGAAACCCCTGGCGCGTTTAGAAATAAATTTCCACCTGATTTTTTTAACTAATTTTTCAAGAGCCTGATGTGGTCTATAAAGAAAATATGTGAACAAAATCCCATACATCAGTGGAGAGATTACTAAAAGGAATTCCCAAATTGCCGATGTTATCTGTCCAATGTTATCAATTGTCTTATATATCAACATTAAAACTATCGCAATTATGAATATTGGAATCCATTTTGCTCTTTCAATATTGCTTTTTTTCAAATGATTTCAACCCCTTTTTATGCCTGATTTATAACGCTAAAATAGTGTATCATATTTTATTATAATTTACTATTGCCATTTTGAAAATAAGTGGTAGAATGGTCGTTGTGTTATGGAATCGTCACAGTGGCAAGTCTCAAACTGTGGCGGGATTGTAGTGCGCAGTTATACCATTTATTATGTTGTGGAGGATGAAGTTTTGGTTGGAATGTTATTTTGGCTTGGCATTGTAGGTGCACTTGTTGCAATAGGATTCGCGTATTTGCAAGCTCGCAAGGTGCATACATATTCCGAAGGCAACGAACGCATGGTGAAAATTGCACAAGCAATACGAACCGGCGCGAAAGCCTATATGAAAAGGCAATATAGAACTGTAATCAAGTTCTTTGCTATTGCATTCGTGGTGCTATGCGCACTTGCGTATGTTCCGTGGATTTTTGGTGAAGATGGTCTCGTAAATCAATATGCTCCATTTGCGTTTATTTCAGGCGGATTTTTCGCAGGATTATCAGGCTACATTGGCATGAAAGTTGCTACGAATGCGAACGCCAGAACCGCAAATGCGGCAAGTGAAAGTCTAAATAAAGGGCTTCGGGTATCATTTGCATCGGGTTCTGTTATGGGCTTTGTAGTTGTTGGCTTTACTCTTCTGGATACAACAGCATGGTTTTTGCTATTAAAGTATGTGTTTAATGAGCCGGCTTCAGTAATTGGTCCGACAATGGTTGCATTTGGTATGGGACTGGCATCAATGGCAATGTTTGCTCGTGTTGGCGGTGGTATTTTTACAAAAGCCGCTGACGTAGGTGCTGATCTTGTTGGTAAAGTAGAAGTTGGAATTCCCGAAGATGATCCAAGAAACCCGGCAGTTATCGCAGATAATGTCGGTGATAATGTTGGAGATGTTGCCGGTATGGGTGCAGATCTTTATGAAGCATATGCACATGCAATTATCGGTACATTTGCACTCAGTTTTTTTGCGGGATATGATTTTTATGGTATGTTATTACCGATTCTTATGTGTGTCGTGGGAGTTATTGCTTCTATTATCGGTACAATGGTTATAAAGACAAAAGAACAAGCTGATCAAAGAAGCTTACTGAAATCTCTACATAAAGGCGTGTACCTGGCGGGAGGGATTTCAATTGTTGCAGCTCTACCTTTAACGATTTGGATTGCAAATATTGCAGAAGGCGAAGCAGCAACAGCCTTACAAAGCAATATTTGGGGCATTTTCGGATCAATCGTACTCGGTGTAGTATCCGGATTCCTAATTGCATTCTTTTCTGAACATTATACATCTGACACGAATAAACCAACTCGTGAATTAGCAGCATCTAGTGAAACAGGAACAGCCACAGTTATGATTGGTGGCATATCACTAGGTATGAAAGCCACCGTCGGTCCAGTTCTGACAGTTGCAGGGGCTGCACTGATTAGCTTTATAATCTCTGGTGGCTTATCTAGTGCTGCCAACGCATTTAGTATGGGTCTTTATGGAATAGGTATTGCGTCTGTCGGTTTGGTTGCAACACTTGGTATTAACCTTGCATGCGACGCATTTGGTCCTGTTGCAGACAATGCCGGTGGTATCGCTGAAATGGCGAAACTACCTGCAGAAGTTCGTGAGCGCACAGATGCACTAGACTCACTAGGTAATACAACCGCAGCAACAGGTAAAGGTTTCTCCATCGGAGCAACAGGCTTCTCTGCTCTTGCGCTTCTTGTTTCGTATGTTGAAATTGCAGAAGGCTTATTAGGTTACGGTGAGGGTGAAGGACTTGCATTGCATATTACAAGTCCGGATGTACTCGTAGGAATATTCATTGGTGTTGTTACGGCATTTTTCTTTGCGTCGCTCACAATGTCTGCCGTTCACACGGCTGCAATGAGTGTTGTTATAGAGGTGCGCAGACAGTTTAGAGAAATTGCCGGTCTCATGGAGGGAACAGCAGATCCGGATTATGCAAAGTGTGTTGATATTTGTACACAAAGTGCACTAAAACGCATGGTTGCGCCATCACTTCTTGCATTTGTCGTTCCAATCGGAACAGGTCTACTTCTAGGTGCAACAGGTGTTGTAGGAATGCTTGCAGGTATTGTAACAACAGGTTTTGCTCTTGCGGTATTCATGATGTGTTCGGGTGGTGCATGGGATAATGCTAAGAAATATATCGAAGCCGGAAACCACAATGGTAAAGGCAGTGAAAATCATAAAGCTGCAGTTATCGGTGACACGGTTGGTGACCCCTTTAAAGATACAGCAGGACCATCATTTAATATCTTAATTACACTTTCATCTGCAGTATCATTAGTATTTGTCGGTGTAGCAACAAGATTCTCAGTGTTTGATTGGCTGAGCAACTTGAACTTCTAATGGTTTGAACTTAAGACAATTGTGAAAAATTGATGTATCCGTGCAGGGACGTTCGTCCAATGTAAGTAAGAGGCTACTGTCTCGTCATTGCGGACTTGATCCGCAATCTGTCTAATGTATTTCTGTTCAAGGGATTGCGGTTCCCTGAATCGAGTTCAGGACAGGCTCCGGTCGCAATGACGGATTATTTTGGTTGCGAATTTAAGCTAAAAGGGGAGCGTATGCTCCCCTAAAATCATTGTGATAAAATTAGCTTAGAAATTTTTGCGTTTTGCATGTGTTGTATGCAATATGTCATGTGCCTTCTTGCTTCCTGGCTCGCCTAGATATTCGTCGTAAAGAACCTTAACTTCTGGATTTTCGAACGACTTACGAATTGGTAGTTTCTCATCAGCAGAATAAATAGCTTTGGTACGTGCTGCAACCAGGTCAACATTGTTACGTACAGAGTCGCTTTGGTATGGTTGCCCACCACCGTTGATACAGCCGCCGCTACATGCCATAACTTCTATCATGTGTATTTCTTCTTCGCCATTCTTAACTGCATCAAGCAATTCTCTGGCATTGGCAAGTCCTGATGCTACTGCAACCTTGACATCCATGCCTGCGATTTTGTATGTTGCACGTCTGACACCTTCGGGTCCTCTTACTTCGTTGAAGTTTACAACTTCAAAATCTTTGTCAAGCCAATGACTTGCAGTTCTGAGTGATGCTTCAAGAACACCGCCGGTAGCTCCGAAGATAACGCCTGCACCGCTTCCTGTTCCAAATGGATTGTCAAAATCTTCATCAGGCAGGTTTGCAAAATCAACACCATCTGCTTTTAGCATACGAGCAAACTCGCGTGTAGTAAGAGCAGCGTCAACATCAGGCACTCCGGCTGCTGATTGATTTTCACGTCCAATCTCGAACTTCTTAGCAGTACATGGAATGATTGAAACTACATAGACATCTTCCGGTTTCAGGTTATTCTTTTCTGCAAAGTATGTCTTGAGTATTGCACCGAACATTTGTTGTGGTGATTTACAGGATGACATATTATCTATTAGTTCCGGATAATAATGCTCACAGAATTTTACCCAGCCTGGTGAACAAGATGTGATAAGTGGTAGTGTTCCATTGTTTTTGACACGGTCTAGGAATTCATGAGCTTCTTCCATTATGGTAAGGTCTGCGGTTAGAGTCATGTCATAAACGCCATCAAATCCTGTGCGTCTCATTGCTGCAGCGAGCTTGCCGGTAACCAATGAACCGAGAGGCATGTCAAATTCTTCGCCAAGAGTAACACGAATAGCCGGTGCTGCAAATGCGAAGACTTTTTTGCTTGGGTCAGCGATTGCTTCACGGACTTTTTGAGAATCATCTTTTTCATATAAAGCGCCTGTTGGGCAAACAACGATACATTGTCCGCAATAGACACAAGGTGCATCGTTTAAGTTGTGGTTGAATGCACAGGTGATATTTGTATCGAATCCTCTGTTTGCCGCATCGATGACTGTGATAGATTGTTGATCAGAACAAGCTGCGATACAACGTCTGCAAAGTACACATTTCGTATTATCGCGCACGATTGCTGGAGAATGATCATCAATTTCATAATTATGTGTTGTACCTGCGAAGGTATGTTCATCAACAGCATAATCGTTGCAGAGCTTCATAAGCTGGCACTTGCCACTTTTAACACATGAGAGACATTCTCTTCTGTGGTCAGAAACGATAAGCTCCAATGTGTGCTTTCTGGACTCTCTTATTTGTGGTGTATTTGTTTGAACTTCCATTCCTTCAAAAACGGGATAAACGCAAGCTGCAACAAGTGAACGTCCACCTTTTACTTCTGCAAGACATACTCTACATGCGCCGATTTCGCATAGACCTTTCATATAGCAAAGGGTTGGTATTTCAATGTTGGCATACTTAGCCGCTTCCAATATTGTTATGTCGCTTGGGACTTGGAGCGACACGTTGTTAATTTTAATGTTTACCATATTCATATATTTGCTTCGCTCCTTTATTCTTTTATTATGGCATCGAACTTACATTTCTCTAAGCAGATACCGCATTTTACGCATTTACTTTGATCGATTTCATGTACTTGTTTAACTTCGCCGGAGATACAATCAACCGGGCACGCTCTTTTACAAATAGTACAGCCGATGCACTTTTCAGGAACTACAACATATTGCAGCAAGTCAGTACAAACTCCTGCCGGACATTTTTTGTCGATGACATGTGCTCTGTACTCATCTCTAAAGTACTTGTACATTGATTTTACAGGATTGGATGCTGTTTGACCGAGTGCACAGAGTGAAGAAACTGAAATATGTTCACATAGCATTTCCATTTTTTCAAGATCTTCAAGCTCACCATTTCCTGATGTAATTTTGTCAAGGATCTCGTAGAGGCGTTTTGTACCTATACGGCAAGGGCTACATTTACCGCAAGATTCTTCAACTGTGAAGTCAAGGAAGAATTTTGCCATATCAACCATACAGTTATCTTCATCCATTACGATAAGCCCGCCGGAGCCCATCATTGAACCAACTGCTGCAAGGTTTTCAAAGTCGATTGGGATATCAAAGTGCTCAGCAGGTATACAGCCACCGGACGGACCGCCTGTTTGTGCAGCTTTGAATTTCTTGCCATTGGGAACGCCGCCGCCGATTTCATCAACGATTTCACGTAGTGTGATTCCCATTGGAATTTCAACAAGACCAACATTAGTAACATTACCACCAAGTGCAAAAACCTTAGAACCTTTTGACTTCTCGGTTCCCATTGCTGCAAACCAATCAGCACCTTTAAGAAGGATTTGCGGAATGTTAGCAAATGTTTCTACGTTATTCAATACTGTAGGCTTGCCAAATAGTCCTTTTACCGCAGGGAAAGGAGGACGTGAGCGAGGTTCGCCACGATGTCCTTCAATTGAAAGCAAAAGAGCAGTCTCTTCACCGCAAACGAAAGCGCCTGCGCCAAGTCTAATTTCTAAATCGAAATCGAATCCAGAATCAAAAATGTTCTTACCAAGTAATCCATATTCTTTTGCTTGATCGATTGCAATTTGCAAGCGATGAACAGCTATTGGATACTCAGCACGAACATAAACATAACCTTGATTTGCACCGACTGCATAAGCAGCAATACTCATGGCTTCAATTACAGAATGAGGGTCACCTTCAAGAATCGAGCGATCCATAAATGCACCAGGGTCGCCTTCGTCAGCATTTGCGCATACATATTTCTGGTCGCCTTGTGCGTTTGCGGCAAATTCCCACTTCAAACCTGTTGGGAATCCGGCACCGCCACGTCCACGAAGTCCGGAAGCTTTAATAACTTCGATAACTTCTTGCGGAGTCATTTCTGTAACAGCTTTACCGATTGCAGCATACCCGTCAAATCCGATATATTCGTCAATGACTTCCGGATCGATGACACCACAGTTTCGTAGTGCAACACGTGTTTGCTTTTTGTAAAATCCTGTTTCGCTAAGTGATTTTAGCTCATTGTTTTCGCCGACTGTTTCGTGATATAAAAGGCGTGTTACAATACGACCTTTAAGTAGATGCTCGTCAACGATTTCTTTACAGTCTTCTGCCTTAACTTGAGCGTAAAAACTTCCTTCAGGATAAACAATCATAATTGGTCCAATAGCACATAGACCAAAACAGCCTGTATGTACTACTTTCACTTCATTTTCAAGACCAACTGCTTTTAGTTCTGCTTCAAATGCATCGCTTACGCCGTGACATCCGGATGCAACGCAACCCGTACCAGCGCAAAGCAAAACATGAGATCTGTATAAACTCATACTCTACCTCTCCCCTTATTCTTTTTCATATGCGCCAATGGTATATTCTTGCACAATATTACCATTTACAACATGATCATTGATGATTTTTGCGATTTTCTCTGGTGTGAGATGCACATAGGTGACTTTTTCTTCGCCGGGAACAATAACATCCATTAACGGCTCTAATTTACACATTCCGATACAGCCTGTTTGTGCGACAGTCACATGCTCAAGACCTCGCTTTGCAAGCTCGGCAGTAACTTCATTGATTATTGCACGCGCACCTGCAGCGATACCACAAGTTGCCATGCCTACAACGATTCGAGTAGCACTGAGGCCATCTTCGCGTACAGTTGCATTATGCTTCATTTTTTCTTTGATTGCTGCTAGTTCAGCTAGTGATTTCATTTA
>WQWL01000003.1 GCA_009785345.1 Oscillospiraceae bacterium | reverse complement strand
GCACCAGTGCACGGCACTGGTTTGGTTACTTCAATACAATATTTAAACAACATACTGTACATTCGATATCTTCAATTGGGTAGGCTATACTAAGAAGTTCTCCTACTGAAATTTTACACTAAGGAATTATGAGGCAAAATAACGCCTCAATGTTCCACAAGTTTCTATAGGGCGATACAATTTTATGTGTATTTATGGAACTTTTCTTGCTTTTTCTCGTCAAATAGTGGTAAACTCATTAACGGTCATTTAGACCAAAGTATTTTGAAAGGAATAATTATTTTATGAAACGTCGCATTTTAGCCATTATATTAGGTGCAGTATTGTTATTGGCATTAGCAGCATGCACACAAGAACCGGAGGTCCTTGAGGATATTTATGAAGATATCCCGTATGAGCCGACTTTGGAAGAAGTCGAGGAGCTGGAACCCGAGTATGATTCGTACTATGAGTTCGAAGAAGAGATGACAGACGCTGATTATCATGGTTTGCCTGATAATTATGAAAGCCCGGTAATTACTGGCACTCACAACCCGGAAATTGTTACTGCGTTTACACCCGAAGATGCATATGTGCACATGGACACCGAGAGTTTTCTTGTTCTAACAAGCGAAAAGTCAAAGACCGAGTTAATTGATTTCGTTTTGGCAGCGGCTGAAGAGCTTGGTGCTACACTAAGAGAGATCGATGAGCCTTGGCCTGACACTTGGACCTATTCTGGAACACTACCAAATGGAAATCCGCTTCATATAGAGCTGCGAGACGATGGCGGTACAGGTGTAAACCTAATGGTTCTGTATTAATGGTCGTTATACCATTCACTTGGACCGTTTCTTTGGTAATAAGTCTGTAGTAAAACAAGAAAGCGAATACGATTAAAAGATTCTTCGGGCGGTAAACGTCCTCAAAATGACAGTGATTGATATCATTTCCGTGTCATTTTAAGCGATAGCGAAGAATCTTTCTGCATTTCTTGAATTTGCTACAGACCATTATTCAGACTAAATAGAAATTAAAAATCGGAAATCTATAAAGTTTATCTTGATTTTCAGCGAAAAACGTGTATAATTACTACCGTTACACATTTTGAGATTGAGCATAGAACAATTGTTCAATATTTAAAATTCTGTAAATAATTGGGGCCTTTAGCTCAGTTGGTTAGAGCAACCGGCTCATAACCGGTCGGTCCGCGGTTCGAGTCCGTGAAGGCCCACCAACAAAATTAAAAACCTGGCAATTGCAACGGTTTTTGCGTGATATGAATCAAGTTTACACGGTTCTTACACGATTTTTCAAAAACAACAGGCTCAGCCTTGCAAAAAAGTGGTTACACCCTAGTGGTATAGCCACTTTTTTACGTGCTGAAAATAATTATAATATTTTTCAGCAAATTTGGCTTTGCACGTACAACATACGCTTTTTGTGCATTTTGCACAGTAGTCGTAAAAAAATCAAAAGAATGTTGACACATCATCTGCGGATATGTATAATTGGGCAACACCATTATGAAAGGTGGCGTGAAACATACGCACCTTTATGAAAGGCAAAAGGTTTCCTACGATGACGGTTAAAGATAAAGCTTTAGGTTTCATTACAGATTATATAAGCCAAAACCAACTAAAAATCGGCGACAAACTCCCCTCAAGTGCAGAGTTTTGCAGGATGATGGGCGCAAGCCTTACTTCAGTCCGCGAAGCCCTGAAGATATTGGAGGCGAAAGGAGTAGTCGAGGTAGTAAACGGCATAGGGATTTTTGTAAGATCGTCAACTACAAACAATTTCCTTATAACCATAGAAAAAAATATGGAAAAAGACCAGATTGCCCAGTTAATGGAAGTTTTTGAAGTTCGTAAGATGTTGGAAGCACAGATTATTAAAAATATATATGAGTACGCGACATCAGAAGAGCTGGCCAGAGTGGAATTAAGCGTTAAGCGTCTGATGAAGAGATATAAGTGTGGCGAAAGTACAGTAAACGAAGACAGGCGGTTTCACTCAGAACTTTATGCAATTTGCCATAATAGCTTGTTAGAGCAGTTGGCTAATTCTGTAATAGAAACATTTGACAAAATCTATACCACTGAAGACAATGGTTTTGATGTTACATACTCCGATACCGTTGTCCAACACGAAAAAATGTTCCGTGCCCTTTCGAGAGGTGATGTAAGCACGGCATTGCGTATAAATGGAAAAACGATTGATAGAGTTATATTTCGTCTGGATAATCTTAGATAGAATAGGCACGAGTTGATATACATTGGTTTCAACTCGTGTCTATATTTTATGAGTAACCGTATGAAAGAGCATTCACTTCCTGTAAGAACCTATTCATCTTCAACGCATACGGAGATATGCGAAAAATAATATAATGGAGGAACAAAAGAAATGAAGAAAAGAATACTAGCAATTCTCTTAGCTCTGGCAATGGCATTTTCAGTGTTTGCACTCACAGCATGTAATGGTGACGAAGTCATCCCTCCCGACGACCAAATAGAAGATACTACGACACCACCACCAGACACGAATGATGACAATGGCGATACTGAAGACCCACCACCTCCGCCGCCTGAAATAGAAGTCGGAGCGATGACTGAAGTCGGCACACTTCGTAGTGAAACTCTCATCGTCGAGTATCAGTTCAGACCCGGCAACCCCGGTCGCTTTAATCCACACATGGCAGGCACGTCACGTGGAACAGGCGTTCATCAGTTTATGTGGTCTCATCTTTACGAGATTAACACAAGCCGTGGCGAACAGTTTCCGGAAATAGCGGCTGATTTTCCAACATCCAATGAAGATTTCACGGTACACACATTACCAATCCGTGAAGGCATGTATTGGTCTGATGGAATGCCTATTACAGCCCATGACGTAGCATATACATTTAATTTGATTCTCACCAATGAAGAGCATGTACATCATGCATCTTATAATGCACTGTTGGAATCTGTTGAGGCGACAAGCGACTTTGAGGTAACTCTCGTTACCAATGATCCGTTCCCACGTATTGCACAACGTTTTGGTGTTGTTCTTTGGGGGCGTGAAATGGTTATAGCTCCAAAGCATATATTTGAAGCAATGGAAAATCCGGTAATGGACGAATTTTCAGACCCGGTCACATCGACCGCTTGGGTTGTACACAGCTTCGATCCGGATGGCGCCTGGATTCGCCTTGATTTGCGCGAGGACTGGGAAAGATCCACAACTGCTGTCGTAATGCGTGAAGTATACGGCATAACCGATCCTCCTGCTGCCAGACATATCTGGATGAGAAGTATCGGTGATGACACAGCCCGTCAGATGGCACTTATAAACAACGAAGTTGACGCGATGGTTGAATTCACGCCGGAAATGATGCGTTTTGTAACTGAAAGAAACCCCAACATTGAAGGCTGGTATGGTCCTTACTTCCCATGGGGCACTTCTGACGACCCATGTTCAAAAGGTTTAACATTCAACGCCGGCGTAGCTCCATTTGACAATCCTTTAATGCGTTGGGGCTTAGTTCTTGCTATTGATTTTGACGAAGCATCAATGGCTGTCTTTGAAGGTATCGGTCGCTCCAGCCCGCTTCCTTTCCTTACAATCACAGGGGCTGCACAAGAAATCTATTTAAGACCGATGCTCCCGTGGCTTGAAGCCTTAACAGTTGACCCCGGCGATGGCGGACCTCCAATTCCTGTCTGGGATGGTGGATATGCTGATCGCATGGCGGAAATTCAGCGTGCCAGAGGTATAGACATTCCGAACGACAGGGCAACTCTGGATGGTATGTTCGGTCTAGGCACATGGAGATATGACCCGGAAGGCGCGATGAGACTGTTTGAAGCTGCCGGTCTTGAGTTAAGAGGCGATGACTGGTTCTTTGAAGGCGAGCCTTTCGTGATTAATATGATAGCCATGGCCGATGCAGAAGTTCAGGCAGGACGTACTGTACTGGCAGCAGCAGACCAATTCCGTAAATTTGGTTTCAATGTAAATGTAGAAGAACAAATTTCAGCAACATGGATTGACAACAATGAGCTTGGTCACTTCGACATAACAGGCTCATGGCCCACTATGTTTGTAACCCAAGACATTGCTGCCGACCTCCAAGCCGGCGGATGGTGGGTGTATGAGTATCCACCGATAGGTGAATCTCACCACCCTGGTAACATGATGCGTTTTGGTACCCCTGAGATTGCTGCAATCGTGCTCGAAAAACAAACAATTCCGCCTGAGGATCCCAGAACATTTGAACTGGCAATGGAATTCTTAAAGCTTGTGACTGAAGAGATGCCATGGGTCGGCTTCCACGGTGGCATTAAATTCTGTCCGATTAACACCACATACTGGACAAATTGGCCTTCCGCCGAAAACAACTATGATGGTCCTTGGTGGTGGTGGAGTTGCTTCAAGTACATTGCATGGCAACTTCAGCCTACTACATAAGAATTACTCATAATAGCAGCGACTACTATAGCACGCGATTACTAAAACAGGAAAATGTCGGGAGATTTTTAGAATGTGCATCACTTGCGGTTTCCCGCAGGAGGAGCAAGTGGCACATTCTCCGGTTAGTATGAATTTATTCATACTAACTCTCCTCCCGGCACTTTCAAAGATAGTGAGGTGTTTGGTATATGAAAGCCAGTAGATATATTTTGATTCGTATAGTGATGTGGGTACTTACAATATGGATGGGTGTCACATTAATATTTATTATACCGCGTTTGATGCCGGCCGATCCTATTCAAAATATGATTGCAATGATGGAGCATCAGGCAGGACCGATGCCCGCGGCAGAGCGGGAGGCTATGGTTGCTCAAATGCAAAGACAGTTCGGGTTGGATGAATCATTATGGAATCAGTACACTTCCTTCTTATTGAATGGTGTATTACGGTTTGATTTTGGTCCGTCTCTAATGAATTTTCCAACACCGGCAAGGGATATTATTTTTAGGAATTTACCCTATACCTTCGGACTAATGATTGTTTCTTTGATAGTGTCATGGACAATCGGCAATATCATAGGTCTTTTAGCCGGTTTTAGAAAAGACAAGCTTTCTTCAAAGATAATGGAGAGCATAGCCATATTCATATACCCTATACCAATTTTTATAATAGCCCTTGTATTTCAGATTGTATTGGGGTTTGTATTGGGTTGGCTGCCAATCTCGGCCGTTATATTCGGCGAGGTTTGGTCTGCACAGTGGATATCAACGTTAATTAGGTCTGCCGCCTTGCCGATGCTGACGTTGGTAGTGCTTGGTTTAGGATGGTGGATTATATCCATGAAAGCACTGTCCATGTCAACGGCACAGGAGGACTTTGTAATGTTCGCCCGTTACAGGGGTTTAAGCGAAGGTGAGATAGGGCGTAAATATGTCTTGCGTAACACAGTGCTTCCGCAAGTGACAATGTTAGGGTTGTCTATGGGGGGTGTATTCGGCGGTTCAGTAATAGTGGAAAATGTTTTCAACTTTCCTGGTGTTGGGCGCTTAATGCTGATTGCCGTCGGAGCTTCTGATTTTAATATGATAATGGGTGGCGTAACGATTACTATCATCGCAGTGACGACTGCCACTTTAATTGTTGATTTATTAATACCATTTATCGACCCACGCGTGCGTCGCAGTTAATGATACACCAATTATCAACAAGATACTACACAGGAGGGGATTATGGCTGCTATAGGTAAAATGTGGAAGCACTCCACTGTCAGACTAAAAATCGGGTTCTTTGGCGTGGTGTTTTTCCTGTTTCTTGGATTTGTTGTCTACTTGGTTCCCCATGATGATCCTACACTGTTTGATATGTGGAACGTATATGCACCTCCAAGCAGGGATCACTTTTTTGGTACCACGGCATTAGGGCAGGATATTTTTTGGCTTCTTATCAACTCAATACGAAATTCGATAATAATCGGTGTCATAGTAGCAACGATTGGTACGACTGTGGGAGTCTTGGTTGGTTTGACCGCAGGTTATTTAGGTGGCAAGACAGACCGGGTGCTGTCCGCCGTCACTGACATTTTCCTTGTCATACCATCACTTCCGGTATTGATACTGTTTACATCCCTTGTTCAAGGAGGACCGACGACATTGCTCATGGCCTTGGCAATTGCAATATTTGCATGGGCAGCACCTGCCCGACAGATGCGATCCATGACTCTTTCCATGAGGGAAAGAGAATTCGTACACACTGCACGATTTTCAGGAGAAAATGCTTTTAAAATCATCACAACACAGATATTACCCTATTCGCTGACGTGGACTCTTTCAAACTTTATGAACGCAGTTTTGGTTGCCATAGGAATGGAAGTCACACTTGCGATTTTGGGGTTATCACCTGCGACACTCATGTCTTTGGGTAATATGATGAGGGTTGCACAGAGCTATAATGCAGCTTTGTTGGGGCATTGGTTCTGGATTGGTGCACCGGTAGTCGCTTCTGTGTTCTTTTTTGTATCATTGTTTATGTTTATTACAGGGTACAATGATTACCTTTCAGTAAAGAGAGGTAGATAGGTCGTTTTGTGCCAGAGTTTATACGAAAGGAATTGTCATAACCATGATTAAGATTGAAAATTTATCAACATCCTACAAAACGATACACGGTGATGTACGCGTATGCAATAACATAAGCTTTGATATATACGAAAACGAAATATTCGGCATTGCCGGTGAATCCGGTTGCGGAAAAACCACCTTACTCAAAGCGCTATACGATTTAATAGATCCTCCTCTCCAAATCGATGAAGGGCGTGTGGTTTTGAATGGTGAGAAAAACGGTGAACCATACTCATTTGCCTCAGGTAATATAAAAAACGCCTGGTGGAATAATATTTCTTATGTACCTCAAGCAGCCCAGAGCGTTTTAAATCCAATTACACGACTAAAAAGTCATTTCTTGGATTCAATTCCTAAAGAACGACGAAAAATGGAATCAAAACGAGAGACATTAGATAGAGTCCAAAAATATTTAGAAGAACTAAATCTGCCTCCGGACATTCTTGAGGCATACCCATTTCAATTATCGGGAGGCATGAGGCAACGAGCAATCATTGCCCTTGCCACATATATGTCTCCGGATGTTATCCTCGCCGACGAGCCAACAACTGCACTCGATGTAGTTGTCCAGCGTGGAATACTTATGCTCTTGATGCGCCTGCAAAAGCAACTTAAAAACACATTAGTAGTTGTCAGTCATGACATGGGAGTCCATTACCAAATTACTGATCGGATTGGCATTATGTACTCGGGAAGCTTTGCAGAAATGGGTCGTACAGACGATGTTTTTCGCAATCCGGTTCATCCATACACACAAATGCTGGTTGCGGCTTTGCCGAAAGTAGGTGACAAGAGCGCCAAGGTTGGTATTCCGGGTCGTCCACCACCGCTTACAGATCCTCCGCAAGGCTGCCGATTTGCTCCGCGCTGTCCATTAGCAAAAGATATATGCCACGCGGATGTTCCGGCTTTCAAAGAGGTATACCGTGATCGTTATGCAGCTTGCCACTTCATTGGCGAAAACATATCGGAGGTGAGTTTAGTATGAATAAATTCATACTAACCGGAGAATGTGCCACTCGCTCTTCTTTCGGAAAACCGCGAGTGATACGCGAAATGACCATTCCTTTTCGTGGTCGTTTTGTGTCAAAAGATTTTCGAAAGGAATGGTCATTGATATGAGCAAACTTCTAGATATTAATAATGCTACAAAGATATTTCGCCTGGGTGGAGCGATACGCGGAAGAAAACTAACTGCAATCGATCAAGTTAACCTATCACTCAGCGACGAAAAACCATGTATACTTTCTGTCGTTGGTGAATCAGGTTGCGGCAAAACGACTTTATGCAAGATGATATTACGTATCCACGGAATTGAAAGTGGCGATATCAGTTTAGGCGGAAAATCTTTTGCAACATCAGATATACTCAAAAGCAATCTTTTTAGAAAATCTCTGTTTTCACGACTTTGGAAAAGTATTATCATTTTTCTAATCATAAGCGTATTTTCCGTATTTCTGTTAAATCATATCACAGTGTACACCCAATACACCGATGTCTTAAATGAGATACATAGGATTCAAAATCTCGGCGATGAGATACATGTGCTTGAGCTTCGCCGTGAAGAGCTTGAACGACAGGCGGAACAACCTGGTGCATCTGCCCTGCTTCCTGTACAAATAAGTGAGCTCGGGTGGCAGATTGGCGACCTAAATCGACTATATCAGGATTATTTAGAAAATGAAGGGGTCGCTGCACTCGCTGCGATTGATTTATCAACTCAATCCTTACGCCGGGATATCACTCAAAACATAATAAACAACTCGATATTGATGGGTGTAGCTTTACTATTGTCGGCATTAATATATGTAATGTTAGTAAAGAAAACTTTCAAAGAACTCAGTGACCTTGGAATGCCGAGACATGTTACGGTCTTGAAATCATTAACTCCGATTGCTATTGTTTGTGTTCTTGCAATGATCATTGGTAATTTCATCTCATGGAACAATACATATGGTCATGTGTATTATGCGTTGAACTACATACATAACCCTGAAGGACTTTCACTGACAGACAGTGATGAGGTGAGATGGTTAAGCAGGACAATTACTAATGCTGAAGAAGCTGCAATGTTTGGACTCTTTCAACGCGCTTTGTTTACTGCCGGTACTCTGTTTTTGCTTCTCATTTTCACAGCAATCGGCTCTTTTATTATGGCAAAAAACCCGAAAGACAGAGTGGATGTTTACGATTTCAAACAGTTTCGCAAGGATGTACAGCCTATATTCCAAAACCCGTATGAAACGTTTTCAATGCGCAAGCGTGTGGATTCATACTTGTTCAGTACTGCAAGACGATTGAGTACGGCTAAAAATCGCAAAGAAGCAGAAAAAATGGTAGACGATGTGCTGCGTAGCGTGGGTTTATCACTTGATGTAGTAAGAGGGAAATATGCTGCTCAGTTTTCCGGAGGCGAACTCCAACGTATATCCATTGCTAGAGCACTTATACCAAGACCCAAAATCATAGTCGCCGATGAGCCGGTGGCCGCTATAGATGCCTCGATGAAGATGAACATAATCAATCTCTTCAAAGAACTCAAAGACAAATATGATGTAAGTTTCGTCTACATAACTCATGATCTTTCCACTGCGTACTATGTTTCTGATTACATAGCAACACTATATAGAGGCACTCTGATTGAATATGGTCCGGCGAAAGAAGTCATGGATGAACCTGCTCATCCATACACAGAGCTTTTAATGAACTCCGTACCACGCGTAGGCGATAAGTGGGTCGAAAACGCAGCAATGGCCGACATGGAGGAAAAAGAGTACTCTATTGCACACTGTAAATTTGCACCTCGCTGCTCCTACGCTACAGATGAATGCTTCAAAGACAGACCAAGTGCTACTGACATCACTGGTTCGCGGACTGTGCTATGCAATTATCCATTGGTCAAAGCGCAATGAGGAAGCTGATTAGTGTATTAGGGGGTGATGAAAGGGAATTACATTGGCGGTCTGTATATCACGTTTAAAGTAGAAAATAAGTTAGTTGACAGAATCTTTTGGTTCCACAGTAAAAATTAATATGGAGGTTATTTCGTGAAGAAATTATTAGTTCTATTTCTTTCGCTGGTAATGATGCTATCTCTTGTTACTCCTGTGTTTGCAGCTTACGATTACGATGAATCCGATCCGCTAAATCTAGCGGACTATGAAGAGGATGCCCACAGCCCACCAACCCTTGCCGACTATGATGAATATAGTGAACCTGGTCTCCTCCCTCTTGAGGATAATGGATATGACGAACCTAGTTTGCTGACTCTTGCAGGCGATTGGAGCGATATTTCAGTGGTTACGCGAGAGCGCGCAGTCGAAACTTTTTATACCGTTTGGGACGATATCTGTGCATGGTTTGGCGTAACGCCTTTTCCGGTAGTTTTTGAAATCGTCGATGAATATGAAGCTCTCCCCACTAACGTAATTTGCTTATTTGGTTACAATCTCGTCAAGTTCGTGTTGCCTGAAAATAATGACGGTGTTGGTATCGTTTTTGCGACAGCAGAAGAATTGTCGGGCATTGACCTTTTCGGAAGAGATCTTTCATACAACACCGATCTTTTTACTCAAGGTCTTTTCGCCTTGGCACAGGGATACTACCCTGTTGACCATTATCCGGAAGAAGCGGAAGGTTTCCCCGGCTGGATTACCAGAGGTCTACGCTATTGGGGCAGGCATAAGTTTGGCATTTACAACGAAGAAGCTGGTTGGACCCTTGCTCCCCTTGATCGCTATCACTATTATCTGGTGCCTCATGCCGCTGGCGCAATGTTTGGCTGGTTGGTAGACACTGATGTTATAGAAGAAGCTCTTCTAAAGGAGTTGCATGTAGCAGCAGTAGAGGGTACATATCCTTTAAGACAAGGAATTGTTGAGCCTGTAACCGGTGGTGCGTTCACGTTTGCACCTCTCCAGTGGTTATGTAACGACCAGAGAGTACCATGGTGGGAGCCCAGAACAGGTTATGATATTTTCCAACTTTGGACAATGTACGAAGAGGCTCATGATCCCATCGAACTGCCCGCAGGCTATGGAACAATCGCAGAAGCTGTTGCAGGCAGGAGAATTATACCCAACCCGACGATCCACAGATGGAATAGAATTCCTGGCGGTGGTGGCGGGAACGGTTCGCCCTCCGCTGAAACACCGCGTTTTGTGTTTGACACTAACCCTAACACAAAATGGCTAATTATGCGTGCAGACAGAAACCATTTCTGGCTTGAGTGGAGATATGACGAAGCAATCAGCCCTGATGCCTTTTTATGGCAAAACGGAAACGACAATGAAGCATATCCGCGCCGTATGGCCACAGGATGGAGACTTCTTGGAGCAAATATCGAGGATGTTGATACATCAGTAGAATCAATACCTGCCGGCTGGCACTGGGGTCCTGTTTTCGGGGATCTTGATGATTCACGCCTACAGCCCGGTCCGGATACGGACTGGACGGTTTTGTATGTAGGTACAAGAGAAGACGCTAACAATATGAACTCTAGATATTTCACGGTCTGTCTTGAGCATATAACCGAATCTTTCACCCACTTCAGAATTGAATCGCCTACCGGTGGCGACAGTACAATCATTCAGCTTTCCTTCATGGCGTTTATTTCCAACGAAGGCACTTGCGACCATGCTTTCATGAGAAGAACAGTGCTAATGACTTGTCAGCAGGACGGCTATGTCGCAATGGCATGCAGATACTGTGGCATATACTGTGAAGAGTTTGACAAACAATATATTGTTCCTTCGACTATATATGGTCGCCATTACGGCAGTAACTACTTCGATCCCAACGCAGAGAATTGGACACAGAAGCAATGCGCACAATCAGTTCGTTGGGCACATGTACAAAGCGTACCATGGATGATAGATGAGAATAAGGCCACCTATTACTGGTATGAAAAGTGCGTTGAGTGTGGCGAATGGGCGCTCTT
This sequence comes from Oscillospiraceae bacterium, assembly GCA_009785345.1. Lineage (GTDB taxonomy): Bacteria > Bacillota > Clostridia > Oscillospirales > Oscillospiraceae > WRMH01. Next base: position 81,634 of record WQWL01000003.1, on the reverse strand, counting down.
GTCCGACATTTATCTGACGTTCGCTGAACCGCCAAACTCAATGGACTGGAATGATGTAATGCCATACTCATTGTGGGATCCTGTAAACGACACTGGATTCTGGTCAGCAACTAATCCGACCCCGACTGGTGTTAATGCAGCGGGAGACCCCACATTCTTAACCGTAGCACAAAGAAATACCGGACGTTCCGATCCAGAAAATCGCTATGTAGTAGATAGGCTCGTCCATACGTTTAATATCATGACTCCCATAATGACGCGTGATATCAATTTCGGCGGCATATTCCCGATAGTATACGTGCTTGGATGGCCGGGTGGGCCTACAGGTTGGGCTTCCGGTAATGTCGCTGGCATAGCGCGTGCGCATCTGTTTACATCCCCATGGACTGCTGTTCAGACTCACGAACTCAGTCATAACTTCCAGTTGTTTACTTATGTGCCTATGTGGATATTGGAAGGTCTTGCCGACAACGATAGGGAAAAGTTTGACATGTTCCAGAGACGGAGCAACACCTCTAATCCGTTGTTCCACCCGCAATCCAATAATCCGGCTCATGCTCAACATACAAGAGGCTTCCTCGCCGGATACAGTACAACTGCCGCATTCTTCAACTGGATTAACAATACCTATGGCGGATTTGCAAATGATCCAACGGTTGGCAGTCAGGCATTCCCGCAACTGAACAGAAACCCTGAAGGCAGAAATCTTATCGCAGAAAGCTCTCTAGTGTATAACCGTAGGCATGACCACACCCCATGGGAACACTTCCAATCTGCGTTAAACAACATCATGAAGCTGGACGGCAGATTCCATATGGACGGCAGACAGTTTATCAATCTAACAGGTTATACATATGATGAATTGTGGGCACAATACATGGAATTCGGTGCGGCTCACATGGTAGGTCGCTTACAAGGACCAGAAGGCTATGCGACACTTTCAGAAGCAGTGGGTGACAGTATTCTGGTAGCCCCTGAAAATGCTCCTGTACACTTACGTGGTGGACCTGGTATGCTAGCCAACGGCAACGAAGACTCTCATCAACTATTCACCGCGAACCAGAATCAAAAATTCAATGCGACGCCGCAGAATTTCTGGGTTGAGTGGATGTATGAAGCACCAGTAACAGCGGATAGCTTCATATTCCAGACTGCCAATGATAACGCCACACAATTTCGCAGAATGGGCGATGGTTGGAGACTCTTAGGTAGTGCCGGTGAAGGCGAGGATTGGGTAGAACTGTATGTTGGCACGAGATACGATTCACGGAATGCTAATTTTAGATTCTTCAGAGTCGATATCCCAGTGGAAAACAGAGGAACTTTTACTCACTTCAGACTTGAATCCCCAAGGGGTGGAGACGTACCAAATCAGGCAGTACCGGTTAACCCAATGGGTAACAATGTCCAACTTTCATCAATCCACCTGACCACAGCAGAGCCCGCAACCCCATTTGCCGCCACCAATCCGAACCACCTGCTTACACTGTTGGAAAGTGGTGATGCTGTCCTTTCAACCCGTGGCAACTTGGGTATCTTTACGCAACACAGTCCATTTATAGTGCCGGCAGACAGGATATTGTATATTGAGACCACATTAAATATACAACGCGATGCTGAACTTATCATTAAAGGTGCCGTTGTCGTGCTTCCGGGCGGAAGAATCAACAACCAAGGTAGCGGTGCCGGAGGCGGTACAATTACCATTGCTGAGGGTGGCGCTCTTGTCAATAATGGTCATGTAGAGAATGTGACTAACTCTACTCTCAATAACTTCGGAACCATCGCTAACCGCGCAAGATTTGAAGTCAGAACAGGTGTGACATTCCTGGAATGCTGCGATAGCGTCGTAACAGGAAATCTTAACATCAATCGTGGAGCGATCCGCATTGCCTGCGAATAAATATGCTCCGCGAGCACGCTTCACAAACGTACGATTGTGCCGAGGTTGCCGGTCAAATAATACCGGCAACCCAGGCATCTTCAAAGAACTTGATGAACCGTTTACCCATGTTGCACATAATTAATGCAGCAACAAGAGGAGACCTCGCTCCTAAGGAACTATCATGAAATAAAGTCCTTACTACGAGGAATATAATTTTGAGAGGTTTTCAACAAATGACAGGAAAAATATTTGCCGAATCTCGCAAGAAACTTAGAAATGTATTATCAGTTTTACTGGTTTTCTCATTGATGTTTTCATTTTTGACTGCTTTTGCATATTATGATGAAACTTCAGACGAAGACCTGGCAGAAAATTACTCACAGTACCCTTCCCCAGAAGACTCTGAATATCCGTTAACACTTGATGATGCAGATGACACGGATGACACAGAGAACCCGGATGCCTTTGATGGACCCTTGCCATACCTTACACTTGAAGGCGCATGGGATACCGTTGATACCTATGTTGTAGAACGTATTGAATCGACGTTTGCAGCAGTTTGGGCAGAAATTGTCGCATTTTATGGCGACGGTGTAAGATTCCCTGTAAGAATAGTATTAGGCAACACTACCGTTGTGCTTCCAGGTGCCGCCGGTAACCCAACACCGGGCTACGGACGTGTAGGCGTTACACTTGCTCAAATCTCCGGTGCAAATGCATATAACACAGACATTATTATTCCCGGTCTTGTTCAATTGGCGCAGGGTGCTCCATATCCTACCCCCGGCGGAGTTGGAACATTCCCGTCATGGATTACTAATGGTCTTCGCGTATTCGGAAGAGTGCACTTTGGTCAGTATGTAGAGCAAGGAAACTGGGTGCCCGCAGGAGCAACTACAAACCCACTAGCCGATGCATCTGGAGCACAATTGCTCATATTCATTGCCCAAGAATTTGGCGAATATGGTGTAAATGCAATCCGGGATATGGCTCAACATGCACGCCTTGGTACTTATCCTTTAAGACACGGCGGCACCAACATGACCACCTGGGTATGTGATGATCTAAGAGCTGGTTTCTTCTATAGTAGAATCGGTGCTTCACTTGAAGATGCCTGGAGACTATTAAGGGGCGCTGGCGGAGAGCCTGATCACGCTACAGGTTATATGACCCTTGCAGAAGCCGTGGGCAGCCATACTTTGGTGCACGGTCATGCATTCCATCGCGGTCCGGCTACTGGCTTCCCCGCTGGTGAGCCTCCACAATTCCTATTTACGGATAATCAAAACCAGAAATTCGTATCCACACAAGCACAGAATGCTCTATTCTGGGCAGAGTGGAGATATCCCGAGCCTGTCGTTGCATCTCGCTTTATCTGGCAAAATGCTAACGATAACCATGGAAACGCCGGTCAAGATTACCGTCGAATGAATACAGGATGGTATCTCAGAGCCACTAATGATCCGAACTTACCAATAGCAGAATGGACATTGTTACATTTAGGCGAAAGAGATGAAACCGGACCATACAACTTTAGATTCTTCGTTGCAGACTTGCCTGATAACACCACAGCATATCAATATTACAGACTTTGGTCACCTGCCCCTGCAATGGGCAATGTAATACAGCTTGCATCAGTCAGAATTGCATCCGAAACCTGGACCTGTACCCACGTGTTTGCACCGGTAGTCACACCGGCTACATGCGGAGATCAAGGCTTTACATCAGATGTTTGTACTACATGTGGCTATGAAAATGTAGCTTCCCGTAGGGACTTTACGCCTCTTGATCCAAATGCAAGACACACAGGCAGCGGAAACTTCTTTGAAGGAAACTTCAAGCAAGCTCCCAGAGATGGCTTCGACGCTGGATGGGGTGTATGGGACTGGATTAATCCGGAGAATCCCGATCACAGACAAAACCCGGGACCGGGTGTTGAAGCAATGGGCTTCAATCCGGACTATTGGTGGTGGGAAGAATGTACCACCTGTGGTGAATATGTACCTGTATCAGAAATTTACCACACCTTCCTTGACCCGGTTCCAATGCCCGCCAATAGACTTCCTTGGTCAACAGTACTGACATGGACGGATATTTATGAGAGGGATGGTGTAGGTCCAAGTGCGATGATGGATAGATTTGTCCATAGCTTTAATGTCTTATGGGTACCTATAAGCTACTTTATGTTTGACGAAACTATTACAAATCCATCTCATCTGCCCGGTACAATCAACCCGGTAACATACGTGCTTGACGCAGGTATAAACTCAATTGCCTGGGCATCAGGTCTTCAATCCGGTGTCGGTCAACGATGGTTGCGTGCTCAACCTTGGGATACCGATGCAATGACCCACGAGCTGATTCACAATGCACAGCTTTACGGCGGCACTGTACCCTTGCATATCCATGAAAATATGACGGATATGATGAGAGAATGGATTGGTCTCTTCAATGATCAAGCCGACTGGAGAAATCCGCCGATTCTTTACTTTGAGCCAGGTAGCCCGCACTACCTCTTTGGTTGGACACTATCTTATAGAGTTGGCGCTGCGTTCTGGTTCTGGGTTGACAGTCAATACATAGATGTTGTAAGGGAAAGAACGGGCAATCCGGACTTCTACCACTTCGCACAAGCTATGAACTCAACTGTTAAAGAAGAGGGAATGTATTTCGCAGACCACAGGCAGTATTACTGGCTCACCGGTTATACCAAACATGAGCTATGGGCACAATTCATGATATATGAACATGCACGCTACGAGGAGTTCACCGAAGGTTGGGCAACAGGTTACTATACACTTACGGAAGCCGTTGGCGACAGAACACTACGTCTTGACCCAATATTTGAGCATGGACCAGTACCAGGTGTGTTTACTGCCGGTCATGCAGATTTCAGCAACCCGGCTAACGCAGGCTTTGGTTCATGGCACAACAGGCAGGCGTACAATCTGTTTGACAGGAGATTAGGTCCACAAGGTGCTGCTACCGGATTTAATCCGGACGGTGGTCCGAGAGGCAGATTCACCGCTAGCGGATGGCCGGCAGCGCAACTTCCCGCAGGCGGAAACGGCACAGCCTTCCAAGTTGTAACTACGACAGATGATTTCTGGGTAGAGTGGAGATACGAAGAGGCATTTATAGCCGACAGCCTTATATTCGCAACCCATGATAATCTATCATTGCCGCGCCGTATGGGCGACGGATGGACCGTTTCCGGTTCTACCGATGGTGAAACATGGCATGTTCTGTACACAGGTTTAGCTGACGACTACTCAAACTTTAACAACAGGTTCTTTAGAGTGGATTTCTCGCATAACATGAGAGCATTCTCACACTACAGACTTGAAGCTCCAAGAGGTCCGGATAGTGTAGCGATTCAACTCTCAGTTATTTATCTAACTGAAAATGAGAATCCACCGATTCCTTCCACTGTCACTAATCCGAACCATCTGCTTACACAGCTAGCAAGCAACAATGTGGTTCTTTCAACTCGGAGTAACTTGGGCATCTTCACACAGCACAGTCCATTTACAGTGCCTGCAGGCAGAACACTGTATATTGAAACCGCATTAAACATACAACGAGATGCCGAACTCATCATTGAGGGTCGTGTTGTAGTACTTCCTGGTGGAAGAATCAACAATCAGGGTAGCGGCAATGGAGGCGGTACAATTACCATCGCAGATGGTGGGGTGCTGGTCAACAACGGTCATGTAGAGAACGTGACAAACTCTAGACTCAACAATCACGGAACAATAATTAACAACGCAAGATTTGAAGTCAGAACAGGCGTGACATTCCTGGAGTGCTGTGACAGCGTTGTTACAGGAAATCTTAACATTAATCGGGGAGCTATTCGTGTTGCCTGCGATTAATACTAAACACTAATCAATAATCAAAACGGCTTCGCAGGTTGTCGGTTAATCATGCCGACAACCTGAAGCCTATGAAAGGAGTTTTGCATTTTGAAAAAAATACTAATTATTGCACTCATCATTATATTATCGCTTTCACTCGCGGCTACAGCCATAGCAAACACAAGTGAAACTACGTCCGAAGCGATTCCATTCACCGGCACAAACCCGAACAACCTGCGTACACTACTAGAAAGTGGTGATGCAGTCCTTTCAACTCGAGGTAACTTGGGCATCTTTGTACAGCATAGCCCGTTTGTAGTACCTGCAGGTAGCACGCTGTATGTAGAAACAACTCTTAATATTCAGGGTAACGCAGAGCTCATCATCGAAGGTAGAATAGTAGTACTCCCGGGCGGTCGCATCAATAATCAAGGAAGCTCGGGCGGTACGATCACCATCGCTGATGGCGGAATTCTTACAAACAATGGTCATGTGGAAAATGTGACAAATTCTAGGCTTAACAACAACGGAACAATTATTAACAATGCAAGATTTGAAGTCAGAGCAGGCGTGACATTCACAGAATGCCACGAAAGTACATTGGTGGGAAATCTTAACATCAATCGTGATGCGATTCGTATCACATGCTGTGTAGATCATGACTGGGTAGAACATATTGTGCCGCCAACGGCTGGTACACATGTTACCAGAGTTACTCCGGTAAGATGTCCGCATAACACTGGTGTTAACAATTGGACTCCGGGAATTCATCCTAACCCTTCCTGGAACCCGAATCTCCCTCCTGCCGGACGTGACAATGCTTTAGAAAATTTCCCGGCACTTACGAATATAGCACGTCCAGCTCCGGAATTAGAATCCGGTGAAGTCGACCCTCTTAACCCTCTACGGATAGGTGGCGGTGGCGGAGATTACCTCTCATGTCCACAATTTTGCCCACTGGGCGCAAATTGCCCGGATTTATTTCCTGTGTTCACTGGTGGTGGCACTAGGGGATACACAACCATGAAATGCACCGACTGTGATACCTGTTGGGGTATGTATACGTATGGGTATTCTCCCTATGACTGGGGATTCAGTCATAATACGTACTGGAGAGGTGGTACAGGCGTGGATAACGTTCCGTATAATCCCTTCAGATTCACTTTCAGACATCACTGCGATTTTGGTGCAGTATGGACACAACCGACAGTAGCAGAAACTCCAAATGCAACATGGGAAAATCGTGAGAGGTTTGGTGTTACCACGTTCAACTATGAATACTGTATGGACGGCGATGGTTGTGGAAAGCATATAGATGATGCTTCACCGGCAGATCTGTTTTTGAACTTCAGAATGCCTGGACCCGGTAGAGACAGAGGGCAGCCTGTAGGAACAGTAGGCGGAAGCTCTCCAAATAATGTAGGTAACTGGGCATTAGTACCGGACGAAGTGATAGACCGATTCATCTATGCGTTCAACATAGTGTTTGAACCCATATTTGAATGGAAAACCGCACCTCTAAGCCCACAATGGTATGAGCTTGATATGAGAGACAGTATTGCTTGGTGGTCAAGTTACACCAATGGTGTAGCTCTCAGTTGGCTTAACAGGGGCGCACAGCACAGTGCAATTGTGTCATACACGGCTGATGGAGATCGCTACATCACAAGTACGGATCCGGGCTGGCGTTCGACACATCACTGGGATATGGACGCACAAACACATGAGTTGGTTCATGCGGGACAACGTTATGGAGGTGCAAGTCTTGTTCCCGGTGGAGGCAGTGGTGTTGTTATTTGGATTCACGAGAACTTTACCGATTTGTTAAGACCTTACATGGGTATATTTAACAGAGAAGCCGGATTTACAATCCCGGACTTCGGAATATCGGGTCAAAGCTTTACACAAACATACAGGGTAGGTGCGGCTTTCTTCAGATGGGTTGAAAGACATTCTGAGTATTGGACGAATCCGGACTCAAGAATTGCCTCAACATTCCCGGAAAACTATGTATCCAACTTTAACCGCGATTTGCATAATGCAGTCAGAGCGAATACAGCCGCTGGTCCCACAGGACGCGGGGGATCTTTCATACAGGGTACAGGAACGGGAGCCAACAGGACACCGCAAATTATAGAACTGACAGGTTTCAGCATTGATGAGCTTTGGGCACAATATTTGGACTGGAGCGCCGAGTTAGGTGCAGACTTGCAAAATTATTGGAGACTCGGTTACGCTTCTCTTGAAGAGGCCGCCAATGCACGTGCATGGCATAATGGAAGACCTGTAGACAGAGATGGTAATCCAACAGCTCATGCCCCCGCGCGTGGAGGAAGACCGAATACGACCGGTGCGGTTGTCAATGCAAGAGTAAACATGAATCCTACATTTGTTGACGGTGGATTTGGTTTTGGTGCTGTAACCGCAGCTAATCCCCGTGGCGCAGAAGGAGCGACACGATTATTCGACTATACTGGCGTTGGTGGCGGAGTTGCCGGCACACTTACAAAATACTGCCAGAATATGGATACGCATGGTTCTTTCTGGGCAATATGGAGATATGACGAACCGTTTGTAGCAACCCGTTTGATATTCGGAACGTCGAATGATAGTGGTACAATGGGTCCAGGTCGTCGTTTAGGTAACGGCTGGACACTCTCTGGCTCAAATGATGGCGGAGAAACATGGACAGTCATATATACCGGTTTGACTAATGACTATTCCAACTACAACCGCATGTTCTTTGTCTTTGACTTACTAGGTAACACAACTGCGTATCAGTATTACAAACTATACTGCGATACACAGGGATTCTGCGACTGGCGTGGCGATCCGGAAACACGCACAAGACAGTTGTCTGTAGTTGCACTTGCATATTCGTGCTGCCAGCTGTTTCCGGATTGTGAAGTATGCGAGTTATGCCAAACCTGTGTGCTGTTTATTGACTCATGTGACATCTGCGATGCAGTCTGTAATTGTGAATGCGTAATTTGCCCTGTCTGCGGAATGGAATGTGACGCGAACTGTGTACCTTGTGCACATTGTGAAGCCGAATGTAACGACAGATGCAGACCATGTGCAATATGCGACGCATACTGTATATTCACTTGCGATTGCCACGTTTGTGATTTTGACCCATGCTTATGCTTCCTTCCTACAGGAACTTTCGCGATGGTAACCGGTGTTACCGGAGGTAATATCGCAATAGGTGGTGTAAATCACACTCTTGGAACCGCATTTGTTACGGGCAGAGGCATGGTAAATATTGCCATTCCTCCCGGTGCAGCAATAAGCGATGGTGGACTACTTGAGAGTGAACACATCAATATTGGGCAGATCATACGTGTCAACGAAGTAGTTGAGCATATGGGAACGACTTTCCCATTGTTCACACTTGCCAATGGTGTAACAGGAACTCAAAATCTGATTATGTCTAGCGCCATGCAGGGCATACGAAGAGAGGCTACCTGGACAAATGGTACAGTAAATGCAGCTGTAAACTGGCTGTTTAACAGCACATCTTCGAGCTTCATTGCGGGACGCCAAAATCTTGTAGTTGGTCGTGTAACCTCTTATAATGACGGAGTATTTACGATTGGCGCATCAGTGAGAGGGACAGTAGAAACTCCTGTTACATACACGTTGCCGGATAATATGGATGCACCCGTATGGATTTTCCCACAACCACGCGGTGGATCGGCAAATCCACAGACAAGAATAGACAGCAGAACCAGACTTAATGAAGCAGACATAAGAGCTGCAAATCTGGTCAGAGCTGGCAATGACCCTCATGCAATTTATGCAGTGGTTTGGCATGCACCAGGTAATGTAAACGAAGTGCTTTCTGTTTCGTTTATCGTAGACTTTAATCCGGATGGTCATGCTTTGCCCTTAGAGCCATAACTAATTTTTTGCAGGAGCTTGGGGCGGAACTTTTGTCCCAAGCTCCTGAGAACTCCCAGGATTTTGCAACTAAACACAATTACATTAAGGAGGAATGACAATATGTATTTCAGAAAAGAAAGGGCAGAGGTGATATGTCGCGAGCTCCTTAATCTGTCTGTCGTTCAAAGCAACGAAATCACAGACTGGTTCGTTAAAGACGGTCTGTTCTGGTCACCAGAAGAAGCAGACAACGATTCCGTATCTTGGCGCAAGTTTGACACAAAAACAGAAAAATGGAAAGGACTGGACTGTAACAGTTGGTTTAAAGTTAGCATTACTGTTCCGGAAAGTTATGACGGCAAACCGCTTTCACTGTTGTTTTCAACACAGGCAACAGGGTGGGATGCAAAAAATCCACAGTTTCTGGTGTTTGTAAACGGGGAGGCTGAGTGTGCCCTTGATGTAAATCATAAAGATGTGTTTTTAACAAAATGTGCTAAAGCCGGAGAAATATATAGAATCGATTTGCAGGGATACACTGGCACGGAGACCTGCGAGCTCGAGTTAACCGCGAAGTTAGCTCAGATTTCACCCCTTGTTACGGAGCTTTATTATGATTTAAAAGTACCTATTGAAATCATTTCGCGTTTGAACGCAAGCGATAAGCGACGCATTGATTTGGAAGTCGCTGTTGAAAAAATAGTTAATGCAATCGACCTGCGCACCCCTCACTCAGAGTGTTTTTACAGATCGATTGAAGATGCATTGGTTATTGCAAAGGAAGAAGTGTACACAAAGCTTGCCGGTCATGAGGATATTATCGCTACTTGCGTTGGACATACCCATATCGACGTAGCCTGGTGGTGGACCGTCGCTCAAACACGTCAAAAGGTTGTCCGCAGCTTTGCAACGGTACTCAAATATATGGAAGACTATCCGGAGTATATATTCATGTCAAGCCAACCCCAGCTCTATAAATACGTACAAGAGCATGCACCCGCACTATACGCAAAGATAAAGGAACGTGCTGCGGAAGGGCGATGGGAAGCAGAGGGTGGTATGTGGCTTGAGCCTGATTGTAACCTTGCATCAGGAGAATCTCTCGTCAGACAGTTCATGTATGGCAAAAAGTTTTTTAAGGACGAATTCGGTGTCGATTCCAAAATTTTATGGCTCCCTGATGTCTTTGGTTACAGTGCAGCTTTGCCACAGATAATGAAGCTTTGCGGTGTAGACTACTTCATGACCACAAAAATGAGTTGGAATCAATTTAATCTTGTGCCTTACGACACATTTATCTGGCGCGGCATAGATGGCAGCGAGGTTTTTACACACATGGTGACGACTACTCGTGCCGATAATCCACCGGACACATTTTCCACCACATACAACGGATACCTCCAACCTTGTAGCGTAATTGGAGCATGGGAGCGATATCAGCAAAAAGAAATCAATAATGATGTATTGATTTCCTATGGTTTCGGCGACGGAGGCGGTGGTCCTACCCGCGAAATGATCGAAATGGGTAAACGAATGTCGAAGGGCGTCAATGGAGCTCCAAAAGTGCATTTTGGCAACTCAAAAGATTATTTCGACAGTCTTTATGAAAGAACTATTGGCAATAAAGAGCTACCCAAATGGGTGGGCGAGCTTTATTTAGAATACCATCGCGGAACATATACATCAATGGCACGGAACAAACGATCAAACCGCAAAAGTGAACTGCTACTCCAAGATTTGGAATTTGTTTCGGTACTGGCAAAAGATATACCTTATCCCCGCAAAGAGCTTGATGCAATGTGGGAAGTTATACTCTTAAACCAGTTCCATGACATTCTTCCCGGAACATCAATAAAAGAAGTGTATGATGTGACAAAGGTAGAATACGCTGAACTTAGCAAAGAAGCAAATGCACTTATGACTGAGCGCCTTTCGGCAGTAGCTGATGTTTCCGGCGATTTGGCAGTTATTAACACCCTGGACTTCAATCGGGACGATGTCATAGAAATTCCGGGTAGTATAAATGCTGATGCCCTTGTATGTGGCGATGGAAGCATTTCAGTATGCCAGGAAACTAATGATGGCGGTAAGATTGCATATGTTTCAGGAATGCCTGCAAAAGGAGTTATGGGACTTAAAGTTTCCGAGAAAACTAATGCCGACAACCCGATTAACATTGATGGCTTGAAGATAGAGACACCTTTCTACGAAGCCGAATTCGATACCAATGGCTTTATTGCCAGACTTTTCCATAAGGAGAGCGGACGCGAAGTTCTCACTGGGGATGTCTTGGGCAATGAGCTGCGAGTTTACGAAGACAAGCCTATGAGATGGGATAACTGGGATATTGACATTTATTATACCGAAAAAAGTTGGATTGTTGATGAAACCACAACAGTTAAATGGCTGGAAACAGGTCCGGTTCGCGCAACACTTCTTGTTGAACGTACATTCTTAGAGAGTGTTATCAGTCAGAAAATCCATTTTTATGCGAATATTCGCCGTATAGATTTTGAAACCTATGTTGATTGGAAACAGAGTCAGCTTCTTCTAAAGGCTCGATTTGGCACGGATATAATGTCTCCGGCAGCCACTTATGATATACAATTCGGCAATGTTTCCCGTCCTACACATGTGAACACCAGTTGGGATCAGGCGCGTTTTGAAACCTGTGCTCACAAGTGGGCAGATATTTCTGAAGGCGGCTATGGTGTAAGTATCTTAAATGATTGTAAGTATGGTCATGCTATCCATGACGGTGTTATAGCCCTGACTCTAATAAAATCGGGCATAGAGCCTTACGAAACAACAGACCAAGAAGAGCATTGGTTTACTTATTCTTTGCTACCACACTTGGGAACATGGCAAACGGGCGGTACTGTAGAAAGTGCACACTGCCTCAATACACCGGCTTATGCTGTTGCCATCGAGTCGCCATGCGATGCAGCACCCACATCCTACAGTTATGTGAGTACAAACAGCAGTAATGTTAACATCGAAACTGTAAAAAAAGCAGAATCAGGCGATTCCGTAATTATCAGGATGTACGAGTTTGAAAACACGAGAACAAATGCTGTATTAACACTCCGCAGCAAAGTTGCAAAAGTATTCGAGACTGACTGTTTGGAAAACCGTATTAAGGAAATAGCAGAGAATACAAGCGAGTTTACGTTTGAGATAAAGCCTTTTGAAATTAAGACATTTGAGTTAGTTTTTTAGCTTAGGTTCGCAGGTTATTGTGCTCTGAATATGACTTCCGAGGCATTAACAGAACCTCAACTCGTTTCGAATGACAGTCTCTTGAGAAAGCCAGTATAGGAAGGAAAGATAATGGCAATCGAAAAAAATGTTTACCGTGAAGCGGCAAAAATATATGATATCATTTACGAAAAGAATCAGCCCATGCCCGATATTCCGTTTTATCGTGATTACGCAAAATTGCAATGCGGCGAGAATGGTGAAAAGGGAGAAATTCTTGAATTAGGCTGTGGTACAGGACGTGTGACTTTGGCTTTAGCAAAAGAAGGTTTCCATATTGCTGGACTGGATTTATCTCAACAGATGTTAAATGTTTTCAGCGAAAAGTTAGACGTGGAAGTGGCAAAGGAGCAGGGGCTTGCCGAACGTGTCGAAATTATCCATGGCAATATGGCGAACTTTTCAATTGGGCGAAAATTTGCTCTTATAATTGCTCCATTCCGTGCATTTCAATCTGTAACGGCACGAGAAGATATTGAAAATGTTTTTTTTTGTGTGCGTGAACATTTAACGGATGACGGAATTTTTATCGTTAATGTTTTCAATCCTTACGCAAATCCACTTGACAGTAGTTGGTGTCGTGCAGAAGAATTTATAGGTGAAACAGTCGATGAACAAACAGACATCCGCATAGCGCGATACGAGTGCCGCGAAAAAATTGACACTGTAAATCAAATAATCTATCCCTATCTTGCGTATAATATGACTTATCCCGATGGGCATGTGGAGCGGTTGGTCGAGCCTTTACAGATGAAATATTATTACAGCCCTCAGCTTCGTGCCGAAGTGAAAAAGTCGGGGCTAGTTGTGATTGAGGAGTTTTCTTGGTATGACAAATCTCCACCCGGCGGAAATGAAATTATATTGCTTTGTAAAAGGTGAAATAAATCGGTGTAGTTGGCTGTGAGACGCAGCAAGTTATTAGCACGATTAATTGCAGAAGCCTTATAGGCTATTGTCCTCCAAATTTGAGACCTCCAAACTTATCCCAATATGGGAGCAAGTTTAGAGGTCTCAAAATATACCGCAAAAATGCCTACTGATTAGTATAGAGTGTGATATACTATATTTGATGCTGATACTGAACACGGACTAATACTAATCACTAATAGAAACCATTGAATCTTTGCGAGCTATTTACCGTCATTCATCGTTGAAAATCCTTGAAAGGCCACTGGCATTACTTCGAATTTTCGCCTTGAATGACGAAAAATAATCTCACAAATATATCAACGTTTTCTATTAGTGATCAGTATAAATTGTAGAATAGGAGCGGATGTAAATGAACACAGAAATCAACGATTTAGCGAAAATACTACAAAACTCGAACAATATTGTTTTTTTCGGAGGGGCTGGTGTTTCTACTGAAAGTGGAATACCAGATTTTCGAAGTGCTGATGGACTGTATAATTCATCGTATTCATACCCACCTGAGACCATGCTCTCGCGTAGTTTCTTTGACACGCATACCGAGGAGTTTTATCGATTCTACAAAGATAAAATGCTCCATCCCAACGCAAAACCGAACAAAGCACACCTGGCATTAGCAGAACTAGAAAAACAAAATAAGCTTAAAGCTGTAATAACACAAAATGTTGACGGTCTACACACATCAGCCGGAAGTGTAAATGTACTAGAGTTGCATGGTTCGATATTAAGAAATTATTGTATGCTATGCAATGAAGCATACCCTCTTGATAAAATAATTCTTTCTCTTGGTATTCCGCAATGCTTATGCGGTGGTATTATAAAACCGGATGTGGTATTATACGAAGAAGGTCTTGACCAATCTGTTATGAAAAAAGCAGTAAGGGCAATAACTACAGCAGAGGTGCTTATAGTTGGTGGAACATCTCTTAACGTCTATCCGGCAGCAGGTATGATCAACTATTTTAGTGGCGAAAATCTTATTCTCATAAATAAGTCTAAAACTGCATATGACAAGTATGCGGACATAATAATAAACGAAAATATCGGAAAAGCGTTATTTGAAGCCGTAAATAAATTTTAAAGGGGAAACATACGTGATATATAATGAGTTTCAAAATTTAAAGCTACCCGCACTTGGATATGGCGGTATGCGACTACCCGTAGATGAAAAGACAGAGAAAATCGACCAAGAAAAAGTGAATGAAATAGTAGACTATGCGATGGCAAATGGCGTAAATTATTTTGACACGGCATTTTTTTATCATGCCGGTGAGTCAGAAAGAGCACTTGGCGAAGCTCTGTCAAAATACCCTCGAGAAACATGGTTTCTTGCAAATAAGTTTCCAGGCAATTTCATCGAGTATAAAGATGGAAAACTGCACATGGATGTCACCGCCATGGGTATGGAAAAGAGAACATACAATACTGCAAAAGAGGTTTTTGAACGTCAGTTAGATAATTGTGGTGTAGAATATTTTGACTTCTACATGCTACATAATGTGGCTGAAACAACATATGATTTATACACAGATGAAGAGTTTGCGATTGTTGATTATCTATTAGAAGAAAAAAGAGCAGGAAGAATCAAGCATTTTGGCTTTTCTGCACATGGTCGCTATGAAACCATTGACAAATTCTTAGATCATTACAGTTGCTTTGAGTTTACAATGATACAACTCAACTACTTAGATTGGACTTTACAAGAAGCAGGCAAAAAGTACGAAGTGATTACGAAACACAATGTACCCGTATTTATAATGGAGCCTGTTCGTGGGGGGCTGCTTGCGGCGCCCGGCAAGGATGCTGAAGCTTTACTCAAAGCAGCCAGACCGAATGACACACCTGCATCTTGGGCATTTCGCTTTGTACAGTCACTTCCTAATGCGTGCACGACAATAAGCGGCATGACAACAATGGAACAGCTGGCAGAAAATATTGAAACCTATAATAATCCTGATTTAATGCCTGAATCTGAAAAGAAAATTTTAGAGCAAGTGGTTGATGGTATGGCATCATTTATTCCGTGTACATCTTGTCGCTATTGTTGTGGAATATGTCCTAAACAACTAGACATTCCAATGCTTATAGCTACGTATAATGAAGCTGATCACGGATTGACGTGGTATGTCGAAGATGTACTAAGCTCACTTGCAGATGATAAAAAGCCACAAGCCTGTATAGCTTGCGGAGTATGTAATCCGCTATGTCCTCAAGATATAGACATACCGGACGTATTGACTAAATTCTGCAAACTTTTGGAGGATAAGAAGGGCGCATAGCGTTTACATTTGACAAAGAGGCATATCACTTTGATACAGCCTCTTTGCTTGTTATTGTGTCATGGTTTACGATGTCTTTATCCGCATTAATCTTTCCTTACTGGCTAAAATAACAGCGAAAATTATAATAAGAAATATGATAATTAATATAAATGGAAATCTACGATCAATATTTGACAGCCATCCTGCAACCCAACCAAAAGGTATACTCAAGCCAAGTACAATTACCATCATGAGACCGCTTATACGAGCTCTCTCCGAAGGTTCAATTAACATTTGTCTAAGGGAATCACTTCGAGGCATAACAAAACTAAAAGCAACTGCATCAAGAATAACATAAAAGAACAGGTAGGTCGTCAGAACAAACGTTGAGTAGTTATCAAATGAAAGAAAGGATAATATAGCACTTAAAGTTGAGTATTCATATATAGAGTACGATAATATAGTGCTTTCGATAAAAAATGAACTCTCACGAGCGAAAATCAGCAAAACGTTTGTTACAATAAAAATGGACAATCCTATAAGCATAGGGTTTCGGAAACCAAGTTTATCCATCTTATGTTGAAACAGATAAATAAAAATAAAAATTACGGCAGAGCGAAGAATTGGAAAATATGCAAGGTAGTGTTGTGGTAGATTGAGAGTTCCGGTAACATATAATCCGAAAAAATTCCCATGCACCATTGCAGTTATATTGAACACTGTTGTTATAACAAGTGCAAGAATCATATCTCCAGAAGTGAATATTTTTATAAATATTTTTCCATATCCACCCATAATTTTCCAAATTGACATGCCTTTTGTTTCTTTCATACGGACTTTGCCAACCTCTGTTTCACCTCCGTACTTATATAATATAATGAACTTAATTGTCATTGATACAAATGAAAAGAAGTAAAGTATTCTGAGAGCCGGTATAATAGAAAGCTGATTTACTAAAAGTGCAGCTAATGGTGCAAATATTACTGATGTTTGGGAAATTAAGTGCAAAAGAGAGAAAATTCTGACTAATGAATCTTTTTTGGCATCTTCTACCAGCAAGCATGTCCATGAATTAGTTGTTACCTGCATCAAACCATTAAATGAAGCGCCAACAACAAACCACCAAAAATTCTGCGAAAATGCCCATAACAAACAAGGTATAGTCCATGATAGTACATCGAAAATAAATGTTGTCTTCCTTCTTCCCAACTTGTCTGTAATAGCTCCGCTAAAGAGTGCTGCAATCGTTTGTACGAATAAAAAGACCGAAGCAACTATGCCGATTTGAATATCCGTCAACAATAAGGCTGCCATATACACGGCAACAAATGGTGTATACAGGTTAAAAGGTATGGTCCACAGTGGCTCTGTGTATAGAGCAATTCTAGGATTCCCTTTAACTGTAATAAAAGTATTAATTAGTGGATGTTTTATACGCTTTTCTTTTTGTGACATAAGAAATATTACCTTACATAGTTTATTGTTTCGCACAAGGCGAGATGATAACATAAAAAGCGTGAAAAGTAAAGGTTTACGCAGACTTGCTTGCATCAGAGAATAGTTGGAGTTACTGATTACACTACGCATAACATCCGCGACATACCGCTTGATTACGGCTAATCTGTGACTAATAACTAGTTGAAGCGGTGTACCTTAGAAGCAAACGATTACAATAAGTTACAAAATTATTTCAAAATGGGTTGACTTTTGTTTTTCTTTATGCTAATATCTACACACCGCAAGCGAATAAATTGTAACTTTTTAAGGAGACAAGACTGTGAATCGCAAATTGAGAAAGATAATTTTCTTTGTTCTGACCATTAGCATGACAATTAGTGTACTAGGGATGTCACTGACCGCGCTGGCAACAAGTAACACGTTTGTCGCAACCACTGGTGTAAATATGAGAGCTGAACCATCTACAAACGCTAGAGTTGTCAGTGTAGTACAATCCGGAACCAGAGTGGATGTCCTTGAGCATAATCCGGCTGGTTGGTCAAGAGTTCAAGTTGGAAGTTCAACAGGATTCATCAGATCAGACTTTCTACGATTCCCGACAAGTGATGCAGCTGCGACATTTCGTACAACTGAAGGAGTCAATGTAAGAGATTCCGGATCGATAAATGCAAATGTATTACGCACAGTCACTGCAGGAACAAATGTAGAAGTAACAAATCACGATCCGGCTGGTTGGTCAAGTGTTAGGGTCGGCGATACTAACGGATTTATCAGATCAGATTTTCTGACACGTGGAAATGCTGCAGCATCAACATCAAATGCAGGATCCTCAGATACCGCAATTGCGACGCTTTTAACCACAGGTGCTGTTAACATAAGATCCGGCTCGTCTACAAATACAAGCATTATAAGAACACTTTCCTCAAACACCAGTGTTGAAGTTCTTGAAAATCAATCAAATGGTTGGTCAAGGGTCAGACATAATAATACAAATGGATTTATTAGAACTGACCTCCTCTCTGCAACAGGCGCATCTTCGTCTCAACAATCTACAACTTTAAGAACAACTTCTACAGTTAATTTCAGAAGTGGACCGTCAACAAACGATAGAGCAATTAGAACACTAGCCGCGAATACAAGTGTGACTGTTTTAGAAAACCAATCAAATGGATGGTCAAGAGTTAGCCACAACAATACAAATGGATTTATTAGAACCGACCTCCTCTCTGCAACAGGCGCACCAGCAACGTCATCATCCGGGGGAGCTTCAATTGCAACACTTAGAACTGTAACCGGAGTTAACATGAGATCAGGCGCATCGACCGGACATAGTATACTTAGACTTCTTCCTGTAAATACAAGCGTTGAAGTTCTCGAAAATCAATCAAATGGTTGGTCAAGAGTTAGACACAACAACACAGATGGATTTATACGTACAGATTTATTGAGTGAATCCGGCGGCGGTAGCAGAAGTGTCGGAAATGTAGAGCTTTTGACATGGGCACAAGCCAGACCACTAATTCCGATGCGTACAGATATGCGAGTCGTAGATGTTCGTACAGGTATAACATTTAATCTCAGAGCGTTCTCATTGAGCGGTCACGCAGATGTTGAGCCTCCAACACGAGCAGACACAGATGCAATACTCAGATCACGTAACGGTGTTTGGGCATGGGCACCAAGACCTGTATGGGTAACCATAGGTGATAGAACATTTGCAGCAGCGCTCAACGGTATGCCTCACGATGTTAGCACAATTAGTGGAAATGGCATGAACGGTCACCTATGCTTGCATTTTGCAGGCACAGTAACCAGAAGCCAATCATATCAAAGAAATTTGAGAAATGCGGTACAGGAAGCATTCGACGCAAGACCACGATAACTACAGGATAATAAAATAACATTATACAAAAGGGTCGACAGATATGCCGGCCCTTTGATATACTTTCAGCATATGATGTAAAATAAGTAGAAGGAAGTAATACACTATGGAGTTTAGAAAGCTTGGAAAAACAGGGAAAGAAGTTAGCGTAATCGGTCTTGGGTGTGAACATCTAGACAGAAAACCATATGCTCAGGTTGAAGAAACCGTTAATGCTGTACTAGAGTATGGTGTTAATATTTTTGATGTGTTCATGCCTGGCATGGAAATTCGCGAGAACATTGCAAAGGCTTTAGGAAATAGGCGTGACAAAGTCATGATTCAAGGGCATATTGGTGCATCTGATGTTAACCAGCAATACGATATAAGCAGAGATATGCCAACCGTAAAAAAGTACTTTGAGAATTTACTGCGTATATTTGGCGGTCATATTGATTTTGGTATGCTATTCTTTATTGATACTGAAAAGAATTATAACGATATTTTTGAAACTGAATTTGTAAAATATGCAGAGCATTTGAAAAAACAAGGAGACATAAGCCATATTGGTTTCAGCTCACATAATCCTGAAATGGCAATTAAAGCAATAAATACAGGCATACCGGAAATGTTGATGTTTAGTGTAAATCCTGCCTTTGATATGTTGCCTTCAACAGAATATGTTTTCGATCACTTCGACAACGGTTTCACCCCGGAGTTACTCACAGGAATAGACCCCAAAAGAGCAGAGCTTTATAAGCTTTGTGAGCAAAAGCAAGTTGGAATAACTGTGATGAAAACATATGGAGCAGGAAAGCTCTTGTCAAAAGATCATACCCCGTTCGACAAGCCAATGACTGTGCCACAATGTATCAATTATGCATTATCCAGACCGGGAGTTTCTTGTATACTTCCCGGATGTCAGACTGCTGCTGAAGTGCATGACACCATGAGATACTTTGAAACAACCGCTGAAGAAAGAAATTATACAGAAGTTGTATTCTCAGGTAAAAATGATTTTAAAGGAAGTTGCGTATACTGCAGTCATTGTCAACCTTGTCCGGTAGAGATAGACATTGCTGCTGTAACCAAGCTACTAGACATCGCCAACCTAGATAGAGATAATGTGCCACCATCCATTAAGTCACACTATCAAAATCTCGCGCACAAAGGCGATGAGTGCATTAAATGCGGACATTGCGAAGAGCGTTGCCCCTTTAGTGTACCTATTATCCAAAACATGGCGGACGCAGCCGAGCTGCTTTAGGAATTAGGCATCTAACTAATCTTTGCCAAAGACTATGCGATAATAATCCAAGTTCAAGATACTTGTCGAAGCGGCAAACTTTGCTTCAACAACAGCACTTATAAAGTCAGCATAACCATCAGGAACAGTTACACCGGGGTTGGGGATAAATTCTCCACCCCGAATTCTTCGCCCATTTTCTGTTATAAAACTGCGATTTAGGAATATAACAAGAGGGTCGCTGTTGCTCAATATGTCTCGTCCCATCAGCAAGCGAGAATCAAACTCCAAGCCAAAAAGATTTGAGATTGTTGGAATAATATCAAGACTTGATGCAGGTCTGTCGATAATAATTGGCTTCATTCCCTGATTATAAATTATGAGATAATTTCTGAAGATTTCAAAATTCTGCTCGACCGGGCGACCTAAGAATTCGCTGATGCCATCAACTCCATCCAAGCCATACGGACGATGGTCTGAACTCAAAACTATTACAGTATTTTCAGCAATACCTGCTTCGTTTAACCGATACATCAAATATTCAAGTGCTCTGTCTAACTCAATTTGCGTCGCAAGATATGCTCTCAACGGACTTGAATAGGGCAAATGCTCAACGGCTTCCCTGTTACGAGCAGCCATAGCGTTGCCCATAAAATTATACTCAAGATGTCCACTAACGGTCATGTAGTATGCATGAAATGGCTGTTGATGTATAAAATCATCTATTGTAACCTGAATCATCTCTAAGTCGCTGTTAGGCCACACAATGTTAGGTAATTCAAGACCGCCTCCGACACCTTTGTACACATACCCCATGTTTGGGTGCGATAAATGACGTCTATAAAATGTATGTGTGTGGTTATGATATGCAACGGTCTTGTAGCCTAAACTCTTGAGTTGATTGCCCATAACAAATGGCAGATAGTTATTATGCGACCTATAAAAACTCCATACACCCGGTCTTGGTAAAAGTCCGGTTAATGCCACGTACTCACCGTCACTTGTGCTAACACCCCAACAAGGAGTATAGAAGTTTGGAAAATAAAATCCATTGTGCACCATGTGATAAAGTGTTGGTGTTACATCCTCACGGACAGCAAAAGGTGAAAATGCTTCAGCGACAAACATGACAAGATTATACCCCTCGAACATGCCTGTAAATTCATTCTTTTGAGATGGTTGAGAGGTCGCGAAGTATTCATGTAAGGCACGAATAGTATCATTAGGCGCATTATCTATAAGATACTGAAAATCAATATCCATTATATTATATCCAAACACGATAGGTTCCGGTTCTTCTTCGTATTCTTCGTCAATGTCTTCGTATGTCTCATCGCCGTAATCTTCGTATTCATACTCATCATAGGTGGAGTCATAGTAATCAGGCGATGCCTCGGGTTGAGTGATATTCGCATTAAGTTGCGTGTCACGCAGCTCATCCAGCGTTTGAAAAGCACCGGTGGCCTCTTTTGGGACAAATGTTCTAAGTGCATCGACATGAAGGGTGGATAGCCAACCTGTGCGTTTTATTGCCTCTTCGTAGTTATGCTGTCCAAAAAACATTGAGTATTGAGTAAATGGATCAACCGCAAATGGCACAAATGAGCCTACCATGGCAAGATATAGTGTCGCAGAGATAAAGATAGCGATTAATTTCTTTCCTCTCGATATCGGTTCAGTAGTTTTGCGCACAAAAATGTTGTATATGGGAATCGTACCGGCACAAAGTAATATGAACACCAATCTCTCCCAAAACGACCTTAAAGCCGTCTCCCAAAACTCAAGTATCTGACCGGCATTAAACATTGATTCAGTATTATAGTATGTGCCAAATACATTGAAATATATAATCTGTGAAATATATAGTCCTGCGACAAGCGACAGTATAACATTACTTACCACTGTATGAGCTTTTTTTGACAAAAAATTTGTAATACTACAAAGTACTAGCGCAATGATGCAATTAAAGAGAATAGAAAATGCAAACCCGGTAAAATCAAATGACCTGGGGGTTGAAAGTCGCATTACTAACTCAAAAAAAGAAAATGCTACGCAAAAAAATATATAATTACCATAATAACGCCATATATGTTTCATTTTCATAAAATCCCTCAAAACACTTAAGTTTCTAGAAGCTAACAACAATTCTATCATAATAAAAAAACATGTACAATAACAAAAAAATGTCAATGTGAGTTGACAAACAGTGTATATTAAGACTATAATGTGAATGTTGCTGTTTTTCTGCGATAAAATGGTTCGATTTTGAAACCATGGCAAGCGACGATGAACACAACCAAATATGCGTATATAGGGGTATAGCTCAGTTGGTAGAGCGGCGGTCTCCAAAACCGTAGGCCGAGGGTTCAAATCCTTCTGCCCCTGCCAGAACTAGTGGCCTTGCAGTATTTAACGCTGTAAGGCTACTTTTGGGCAGAAAGTCTAAAAATTACCGAAAGGAATTGTCATCATCGTGATACAAAAAAAGAAAAATATTATGTGGCTGCTAGGTGTCATTCTAGTCAGCTATTTTGTTGTGGGCTTCCCAGACGGAGCTTTTACAGTTTCATGGCTAGGAATAGCTTATGATTTGCAAGGAATGACCACAGCACACACTGGATATATTTTAGTAGGATACTCTGTAACATACACACTAGCAGGCATAATTCTATCATGGCTCAATCGCTATATGAAGTTGCAAACTGTTTACCTAAAAGGACTCGTCATTATGGCGCTAGGTTTTATAGGACTTGCACTTTCGACAAACTTCACTCTCGTGCTTGCAACTATTACTCTGTACGGATTTGGAACAGGGCTTATGGCATCAAGCATGAACTCATACATGGCAAAACATTTTACTGCTAGACATAATAACTGGATGCATTGTTTTTGGGGTGCTGGTGCAACGCTAAGTCCGATAATTATGGGACATTTAATGGCAGTTATGAGTTGGCGTGCAGGTTACTTTGTCATATCCGGTATACTTGCTGTTGTTGCGTTCATACTTATAATAAGTATGTATAAGAAAGTCTGGATTGACGAAGAGCATGCTCAAGAAGAAGCTGTCAATACCACGGAAAAAAAGCGATACCTATCAAAGAGATGGCATCAAGTGGTAGAAATTCTCACGTTTTTCTTCTTAGGTGGTACAGACTACACACTTGTTTTCTTTACCGGAGCGGTGCTTATTTCAAGAGGGCAGGAAACAATAGAAACAGTTGCAATATTTTCAGCTGTCTATTATCTATCTATGACCCTCGGCAGGATGTTTTTTGGATGGATAGCAAAATGGTTAAAAGAAGTTCCGATTGTGCGCATCGGTGTTGTCGTAGCTGTAGCTGGAATTGCAGTTCTCTATCTAATAGGCAATGTTTGGGGCATGGCTCTTACAGGTTTCGGGTTAGGTCCAATGCTTCCAACGCTTGTTAGCGATACCTCAAATAGATTTAAACCTGCAATATTGTCAAAAATTGTTGGGTATGAACTTGCAGCTTTCGGTGCAGGTATTGCTGTGTTATTTTTCGTCACAAGCCAAATAATGCACTTCATCTCATATGAAGCACTCTTCCCTTTGGCATTTAGTTTTGTAACTCTTGTGTTCTTGTGTAATGAAGTTTTAGCAAGAGCTATGAAATCGACTAAAGCATAACAATTTTACAGAAATGTTATAACAGTACTTTAAATAGCGAGAGATGTGAAATCGCTCACATCTCTCGCATATTTTAATATAATGTAATTACCTTTCCAGTCCACTAGAAAGAATTTGTATAGATTCTTTCTACTGCGTCTCTGCCATGTGCAACAGGTGCACAGTTAATGAGACCTTCGAGTCCCGGTGTTTCAAAAGCAAGGTCTACAAGTTTTGGAACATCTGCTTTTGTGAAGCCTTCGTCGCCTAATTTTTCAGGTACGCCAACAGACTTTAGCCACTCATAGACACCATCTGCAGCTTTTTTAGCTTCGCTTGGGCAACCTGTCAGACCCGGAACAATTTCACTGAAAAGATCCGCAAGAATAACACCTGAAGCAGGATAAATTTCTTCAACAACTGCCGGCAGCAATATTGCCAGACCAAGACCATGCGTTAGGTCGGTTTTAATCCCACTTAATGGATGTTCAAGTGCATGTGTAAAGTGGAGTAGGCCGTTATCAAAGCTTGTGCCTGCGATCATTGCTGCGTATGTGAGAAAATAACGTGCTTCCAAACAATTAGGATCTTTCAATGCTGCCGGAAGATACTTTGCAACAAGTCTCATTACTTCTTTGCCTAATGTTATTGCAAAAGGATTATTTAGGACTGTTGTTGCAGCTTCGACTACATGATTAACTGCGTCAATACTAACATATCTTGTTTGATTTGCAGGCAGACCTGTCATCAACGCCGGATCATCAATTGAATATAGAGGATAGATGCAATCATATGCAATCGCAGGTTTGTATTCTTTTTCCGGGATTGTGACAACAGCAAAGCGGTTTGCTTCAGTACCTGTGCCGTGAGTTAGGTTAATGGCAATTATTGGTACAGCCTTTTCAGCAGCAAACTTAGCTTCATAAAGGTCTTGACATGTTTTGTCAGGATATTCTAAGAGAATAGCAGCGCTTTTTCCTGCAT
Source organism: Oscillospiraceae bacterium (assembly GCA_009785345.1). Classification (GTDB taxonomy): domain Bacteria; phylum Bacillota; class Clostridia; order Oscillospirales; family Oscillospiraceae; genus WRMH01. Next base: position 56,381 of record WQWL01000003.1, on the reverse strand, counting down.
CGATTGGGCTTCCACCACCAATTGCGATAACAGCTTTTGCTCCTGCATCTCTTGCAATTGCAACGGCTTCGTCAACTTGCTGAGTTTCAGGGTTTGGCTGAACTTTATCATATAGAACATAACGAATCCCGTGTTTATCGAGAGCTTTGGTGACATAATCCCATGCACCGGTTGATTTGTATGCGCCCTTTCCTGTCATCGCAATGATGCTGTCAACGCCGCGAGCTTTTAGCTGCTCTGCTATAAAATCAATTTTTTCGATTGCTCCTACTCCAAGAAATACGTGGCTTCCGCAAATGATAGTGCTTACATTATTGATGTCGATTTTTGATTCCCAAGACATTGATGAAATCCTCCTTATTATTTTTCACACCAGTTGTGCATTCATATTCTGTAGCTAAAATGCACAAACATATGTGTAGTTTACATTTAATTTTAACACGATGAACGACATGAGGTCAAGGGAAAGTGTACTGGTTTGTGTTATCTAAGAGTTGTGTTATACACGGAAATATGCAATTTTTAGATGACAAAGACCAGTACATATCTTTATCCTCTATCATTACACACAGTTAGCGAGAAAATGAATTTCGTAATTCCGCCTTTGCTTGTTACAAAAATATCCTCATTATGATTGTCTAAAATCATTTTTACAATATACAAGCCAAGACCAACACCATCACGATCGGCACTCCGAGCCCTATCTGCTTTGTGAAATCTCTCGAAAATTTGCGGCAATTCATCGGGAGCGATGGTCACACCCTGATTTGTCACAGAGACATACGCTTTTGGACCTCGTACCCATAATTCTACACCAATAACTCCACCAGGATTTGAGAATTTAATTGCATTGTCAAGTAAATTGAAAACCACCTGTGTTATTGAATCTGAATTTCCATGTGTCATGATTTTTTCATCAGGCAATTTTGCTTCAACATCAAGTTGTTTGTTTTCAACTTTGCCATAAACACTGAGCAAGGCGAGTCTAACAACTTCTGATATGTCAAAGCTGCTTTCCGATAACGAATCTTGTCCTTTTGCTTGAAGTGTAGATATATCAAACATAGTTTGAACAAGTCTTGATAATCGCTTTGTTTCAGACGATATTACTTCTAAATATTTTTTTTCATTTTCTTGTGATATAGTTCCATCAAGAAGCCCGTCGGCAAAGCCGGATACTACAGTCATTGGAGTTCTGAGTTCATGTGACAAATTTGCAACGAAATCACGTCTTAGCTGCTCAGAGCTTTGAAGAGAGTCTGCCATAGCGTTAAATGCTTTCGTAAGCTGTCCTATTTTATCTTCCCTGTTGTAATTGTTAATACGCACGCTGAAATCTCCATGTGCGAAATGTCTTGCGGCATTCGCCATTTCATTTATTGGTTCTGCTTGTTTCTTAGTCAACAAAAAGGTGATTATAAATGTCACAATCATTACACTTAGTGCGACAATGATGAAAATGCTATAGAAATTGCGCCATTCTTGTTGGAAAACGTACAAGTTGCATGTGACAAAGACGTACCCAAAGGTACGCATTTCTCCATTTACATTCATACAAAGGGGTGTGCCCGACACTTGACGTCTACCTGTATGTATTTCACCTATTGTGGTTCTTGCTACACAGGTCTCTCCATCGCGCGCAGACTCTAAAATACATTCGGGTACAATCTTGCCTATGTTGTGCATAGTTCTACTTGAACATGATTTGACAACTCCATTTGCATCTGTAACAAGTAAGTCAAACCCTGTAACATTGGATACCGTGGCCAGCCACATGCTTAATTCCAAGTCATCCAAGTTAACCCCATGGTGAAGATGTTGTGCTACAATATACCTAGCCATCTCTTCTACAGTAGAAACTATCATATCTCTCTTATCTGACATCGTGCGCCTATAGCTGAGAAAAGTTGACAGTCCACCAAGAAGCGAGAAGCTTAAAAGCACAATCAATGCTGTTGCAATAAAAATTCGAAAATAGATACTGTTCTTCATAGCATTATAATGACCATTCCTTTCAGTAATCTATCTGGCACAAAACGACCATGAGAAGGAATGGTCATTTCGTGCATCAATTGGATTCCATCAATCGCAATTGGAATTCTTCTATTTCTCGCCATAGACTTCAAATTTATAACCTACTCCCCAAACAGTTTTAAGCGACCATTTTGCACTTACATTCTCGAGTTTTTCGCGTAGTCGCTTTATATGGACATCCACTGTACGCGAGTCTCCAAAGTAGTCAAAGCCCCAAACCTCATCCAGCAATTGATTTCTCGTAAACACTCTGTTTGGAGTGGATGCGAGATGGTACAATAGTTCCATCTCCTTTGGTGGTGCTTCAATACGTTTTCCATGAACAAGTAGTTCAAATGAGTTCATATCTATTATTAAGTTGTCGAAAACCAGCTTCTTTTCTTCTGAGCCACCGGTTACATCAAATCTACGCATTACTGCGTGTATTCGTGCCATTAATTCTCCGACTTCAAAGGGTTTAACAATATAATCATCTGCGCCCATTTCCAGACCGGTAATTTTATCAAGGGTTTCTCCTTTTGCAGTCAGCATTATAATTGGAACATTAGATGCTTTGCGTATTTCCTTACATACACCCCAACCATCAAGAAGTGGCAACATTATATCAAGAAGTATTAAATCAGGTCTGCTTTGCTCAAATGCAATTAATCCCGCTTCTCCATCTTCAGCTATAGTGACACTAAATCCATCTTTCTCCAAATAGAGGCGCAATAGCTCGGCAATATTACCATCATCCTCTATGATAAGTATATGTTTTCCCATTTGCTCATCTCCTTTGTTTGTGGTTTTTTGGTGCTCAACTTGAATTTGAGTTGCTTCCATAATAAAATTTATGTATAAAACTTCTTGCGTTTTACGCCGATTGTGCTATCCTAATAATAACACGAAAAGGTAGCTGTAGATAGTCCTAGTTTTAAATTATTCAAAATTGCGATTGTGCAATTTATTGCTACTAATTACACGTGACTTGAAATTTCATACTTATGTCATTCTGAGGGAGCGTTTCGACTGAAGAATCTAAAAACACTGTAGATTGCAAGAGAAGATCCTTCGCTACACTAAGAATAACATTGGGTGTGATTCGTAATAATTTATGAAAAAATATTAACGGAGTTATATTATCGAAAGGAATAATTATTTATATGAAAATTGGGTTTCTTACAAGTGGCGGAGATTGTCAAGGACTAAATGCTGCGCTTCGAGGTGTTGCCAAAACCTTGTTCGGTGCTGTTCCGTATGTGGAAATATATGGGATTCATGACGGTTACGCCGGACTTATAAATTGTAACTGGCGAAAAATGGAGCAGCATGAGTTTTCTGGAATCCTCCGTGAAGGCGGAACAATTCTTGGTACATCCCGACAGCCTTTCAAAACAATTCGTAACTCTGACGATAATAAAGATAGCAAAAGCCCCGATAAACTCACAACGATGGTTAGAAATTATCATAGAGAGTGTTTTGATGCGTTGGTTATTCTTGGTGGTAACGGAACACACAAAACCGCACACGCCCTCAGTCAGAGTGGTATCAATCTGGTCACACTACCTAAAACTATTGATAATGATTTGTTTGGTACAGATTATTCTTTCGGATTTGACAGTGCTGTTTCAAAAGCAGCATATGTGCTAGATACTCTGCACTCTACTGCAGCTTCACATGGACGTATTTTTGTTTGTGAGCTGATGGGACGCAAGGCTGGTTGGGTTGCATTGCACGCAGGTTTGGCAGGTGGAGCTGATGTTATTTTATTGCCTGAGATTCCATACTCATTAGATAGTGTATTAGAAGTTATCGAAAAGCGCAACCATTCCGGCAAGAATTTTTCAATTATTGCTATTGCTGAAGGTGCGATTAAGAAGGAACTAGTCGGACATAACAGAGGCGAGCGAAAAGCTGGTGATGTTTCCCCTGGTATGCAACTGGTTAGAGACCTTGAGGAAAGGTTGAATCAAGATGTAAGATTAACAATTCCTGGTCATTTCCAACGTGGCGGTGAGCCGACTCCTCACGATAGGGTGTTTTGCTCCCGACTCGGCGCAATGGCAGGTGAACTGGTATTGCAAAGACAATTCGGTAATATGGTTGCCCTACAAGGCAATACCATTGGTGCTGTTCCATTAAGTGAGGTTGCAGGAAAACTTAGAACCATTCCGTTAGATAACGAACTCCTAAAGCAAGCTCGTTTACTTGGAATCTCATTAGGAGATTAGTATTATTGTAACCTTTTAAATTATAAAAATAACGGCGTATCTGATTTATTGAAAATATAATTTCAGATACGCTGTTTCTTTTAGACGGGGATTAGTATTAATATACTACTACACTGTTATATCGACGATATTACTAAGTGCTTCAGCATTAGCATCTGTGTCCGAGATTAATTCGGGAAATTGCTCATTTAGAAGTCTCAACTCCTCATTAGCAACTTCCTCGCCACGAAGGATTCGCCTTGCAATACCTATACACTGTCCAAGTGAATCAAAAGCCTCTTCATCATTTCGCACTGTTTTATTAAGTAAACCAGCTCGCCTTGTTTCACTTTCAAGTATAAAACTCTCTAAAAGCTTGTTCATAATAAGCTTTTTCTCATTTCTAATGCTTGGCACGTCTGCGATAAATGTTGGTTTTTCTTTCAATGCATGAGTCATGAATGTGTTTGCAAAGGATTCATTTTTTGACTGCAAGCGACCTTGCCCGGAAAGAAGTGATGCTCTGAGATAAGCACTTTTGTTGTCAAAATCATTAATATTAATGCTCAATATATTGTCCTCCTTCAAAAGAGCTAATTTCATAATCTCCCATATACGTTATCGGAGTAAGTATATAATAACTTTAGCTTTTTCGACATTTTATTTTTTTTCTTCTCGCATTAGCTTAACAATCTGCCTTATACTCATGCCCGGTGGTGTCATTAGTGTTTCACCATCACCAACTTCAGTCCCACGTCGTAAATATGTATACATACCTACAGCACTATTTTTTCCGATTCGTGTTCCGGGTGTGAGGTATGCACATGCACCAATGGTTGAGCCATCACCAATTTCGATTTTGCCCAACCTTAAATGTCCATGTTCAAACAGGTGGCAATTTAAAAATGCTTCTCCACCTATAACTACGGTATTACCAATTTCGAGCAAGTATGCGTCAAAAATATCCTTTGTATTTACAAAAACTTCTTTGCCAACTTTTGCTCCGGCTACCCTTAAATATATCTTTATCCAATTATTTCCGCGTAAAAACGGAAGCACGAGATTCACAAGCCAAAGATGCAGTCCCGAGTATATTAGCCAACGCATAAACACAGGAGATCCTGGTGAATATGCTCCGGGTTTAAAACCCAAAGTCAACAAGCGTTCGACCAATCCAACAAAAATGGAAGAACATACCAAAAATATGTAAAATGCTAAGAAGCAGATTAGGGCAAAAACTAAGAACATCAAAAAACTACTATCTAACAATATTGAGCCACTATACACAATAAAAACAGATGGAATCGAAGCAATTGCAAAAACTAAGCAATAAAAGGCATAGACAAAAATCGAAGTAATCTCAAATGTTACAGGGTTACGCAATAGTTTATCGATGAATGTTTTCATGAGAATCCTTTCCTTCAAGTTTATACGAATGTTGTTTTATCTCTCTTTGTCATACTGAACACAAATAAAATGGTAGATACGATTTTATTTGTGTTTAGTATTATATAAGTTTGTCAGCAACATCCCAAATATTATCACAACACCACCGACAAGTGTAAATATCGAGAGCATTTCATGAAGCCATACAAAAGCAATTAGAGCTGACATGAATGGAATAAGGTATGAGAATACCGTAACATGTGCGGTCATTTTTGATTTTGCCAGAGCGTAACTCCATGTTAGATAGGCTATGGCCGCAGGAAACACACCCATAAATACAACAACAAGGTTTACAAATAACGTAGAGTCGGGTATCTCTTGAATTGCTGTCGGCAAAAACAGCAAGGTGCCAATTGAACCGGCAACCATTGTATATGTTGTTGCCTCAAGAGCCGTGTACTGCTTCGTTATAATTCTTATTATGAAACTATATACACCAGAGCAAACGGCTGCACAAATAATGAGTATTAACCCAATGTCAAAAGAGAACTCAGCGACTTGAGTAAGCGTGATAGCTGCAAGTCCGCAAAAACTAATAATAGCACCAATCCATCCTATTGGTCTGACGATTTCTTTCAGGAAAATTCGGCAGAATATCATGGTAAAAATGGGTGATGCAGCAATAATGAAACTGCTGACCCCAGCTGATACAGTTATGGATGCGGTGGTAAATAAATACGAGTATAGGAAAATTCCGGAAAATCCACTTGCAAAGAACATTGGGATATCTTTAAGTTTTGGAAGTCTAATTTTTTTAACAAGACCAATAATTATCAAGGTTACGGATGCGATGACAAAGCGCATTACCATTAGTGAAACAGGACTATAGTAATTTAAGGCATATCTTGTGCCGGGGAACGCAGAAGCCCAGAGAAACACTGCAAGAAACGCCGAACCATACAGTAATATTTGCTTCTTAGCATTTGCTTTCTCATTTTTCAAACTAATAATCATTCCTTTCGGATTTCTTAGGCACAAAACTGTCATGAAAACTGAGACTTTCCATTCTACCTAATCGGCTTTACAGTCTGCCAATTAGGTCTTTCAATGTTTTTGCGGCGTCTCCGAGTAAAAGGGTGACTGCATCACTCGTATATAGAGGATTATCGACGCCTGCATAGCCGGGCTTTGTGTCATAATTACATATTATGACATGTTTTGCTTCGTCTGCAGAAAGTATTGGCATTCCATAAATCGGAGTGCCCACAGCATCGCGAGCAGCAGGGTTTATAACATCATTTGCTCCTACAACAACACATACGTCACAATTGGCGAACTCCGGATTAATATCGTTCATTTCACGCAATTTGTCATAGGATATATCCACTTCAGCAAGCAGAACATTCATATGTCCTGGCATACGACCGGCTACAGGATGGATTGCAAAATCTACAGATGTTCCCTTTTTCTCTAGCTTATCTGATAGCTCACGAACTAAGCCTTGAGCGTTTGCAAGTGCCATTCCATATCCGGGGATAATAATAACTTTTTTTGCTTCTGTGAGCAACTTGCTTGCTTTTTCAACTTCGACCGAAATATCATTTGTCTTTAGTCTGGCACTCAGCTTGTCTGCTAATTTACCTACAGTTTCAGACGCATCGCCGAGTAAGAGTGTGACATTATCTTTCGTATATAGAGGGCTACTCACACCTGCACGCCCTGGTTTTGTGTCGAGATTACATAGTATTACTTGCTTTACATTCTCAATGTTCAATATCGGCAAACCATAAATAGCTGTATCCTTTGCGGTAATAGCAGCAGGATTGATAATATCATTCGCGCCTACAGCTACAACGACGTCATATTGATTGATTTCAGAGTCCAAACTTCTTGTCTCACGCAATTTTTCATAAGGTATATCAGCATCGGCTAGTAAAACATTCATATGCCCTGCTGTGCGCCCTGCCACAGGGTGGATTGTAAAATCAACTTTTGCGCCATTTTCTTCTAATGCATCAGAGAGTGATTTTAAAGCATTTTGAGCACCTGAAAGGGCTACTCCATATCCGGGTACAATAAGAACTCTTTTTGCATCTTTTAATTGTGAGACACAACTTGCCAGACCCACTTCATCAACATTTGATGCAGATGACGCTGCCACTTCAGTGGTTGTACCGGCAACGGTAGTTTTGCCCATTATGATTTCGAGCAGGCTGCGATTCATGCCTTTGCACATAATTTGTGTGAGAATTAAACCTGCAGCACCGACGATACCACCAACAGCAATGAGCATTGGATCCCCGACTGACATACCGGCAGCTGACAAAGCCACACCTGTCATTGAGTTGAGTAGAGAAATCGTTATTGGCATGTCCGCTCCACCAATACGTATTGAAAAAACAATGCCAAATGCTGCACTAAGAGCAGAAATCAACAGTAGAGCAATCCATAGCTCCAAGCCACCCCATGCAATGATTCCGACCATGATAAATGACAACACTAATAATGCCGTTGTAAGGAATTGGTGTAGAGGCAAAATCACAGGTTTTTGACCGAGTTTTCCACTGAGTTTACCAACTGCAATCATGCTTCCAAAAAATGTAATCATACCAATAGTAATTGCAAGTCCGGATGTAATATCTGTAAATACCGTAGGCTCTTCGCCAATCCCAACTAAAAACACAGCACCGACAATTGCAGACGCTACTCCACCAATACCATTGAGCAGTGCAACCATTTGTGGCATGGCAATCATTTTTACTCTCGATGACCACCACACACTGAAAATAAGACTTGCAACCATAACCACCATAAGTGGGATAACTGTAAGTATGTTGTTATACCAAAGCGTAAGGAGTATAGCGGCAAGTATAGATATTGCACCAATCTTATTGCCCATGACCGCAGTTTTGACTTTGCTCATCATTGCAATGCCAACAAGTGTGCCGAAAATCACAAGACCACTAATAATGTAGAAAATAATGCTCGTTTCATTCATCAGTTATCACCTCGGCTTTCTTTATGCTGCGCTCCACCCGAAGATTTATTCCTATTAAACATACGAAGCATACGATGTGTCACAGAAAAGCCTGCAGCAATATTCACCATTGCGAGGAAAACCGCAATATATGCGACAATCACACTGCCTGTATGTACTGCACTTGTTACCGCAATTATTGCACCAAGAAGCGTAATGCCGGACAGTGCATTCATTCCTGACATGAGTGGTGTGTGCAGTAAGCTTGGAACGTGCTTTATCAAGAAATAGCCAACTACTGCTGAAACTACAAATATAGCAATCGATATTATTGGACTCATAGACCCATTGCCTCCCTTGTCCCGGCATGAACGATTTCACCATTTATCGTTGTCAAAATTGACTCTGTGATTTCGTCATTAGTATCTATAACTAACTCGCCATCTTTCGTGAGATAATCAACTAGATTATACACATTGTTTGCAAACATCCATGTTGAACTGGTTGGAATCATGCCTGGAATGTTTTTGATTCCTCCGATTATTACATCATGTTTTACGTATGTTTCAGCGGCAACAGTAAGTGTACAGTTTCCGCCCTGATCGATTGATACATCGGTAATGACAGAGCCGGGCTTCATCATCTTAACCATCTCTTCATCAATCAAAATCGGGGCTTGTTTACCGGGAACCAGTGCACTACAGTAAACTATATCCATTGATGGCAGATGTTTCTTGAGCACTTCGCGCTCTTTCTCCAACCATTCTTCCGGAAGACTATTTGCATATCCACCTTCACCTATGGCAAGTTCGGATGGAATTTCTGTATCGATTATTTTCGCACCAAGACTGACAGCATGTTCAACAGCCTCTGGACGCACATCCATTGCGTAGACGACTGCACCAAGGCGCTTTGCAGTAATTAATGCCTGGAGTCCGGCAATACCCGCTCCAATAATAAGCACTTGACAGGGCTGAATAGTACCAACAGCACAAGTAGTCATTGGTACAAACTTCATCAAATCATTAATTGCAAGAAGCATGCCTTTATACCCGGCACAAGTACTCATAGATGTGAGTGCATCCATAGATTGTGCTCTCGTAATACGTGGAATACTGTCTAGTGTCAATCCAATAATGCCGTTATCAGCCATCTTTTGAATCATCCCATGATTTGCCGGCGATGCAGGGTGCAAAAATGTTATTAAATACTGCCCACTATGCATCATATCTAGCTCATGGCTGTTCTTTTCATCATTGAATTGCGGCTCTTTTACTTTTAGTATCAGTTCTGCATCTCTATATAAATCAGCAACGTCATCAATAATTTTTGCTCCGACCTCTACATATTGCTCGTCGGGATAAAATGCGCCTGCACCGGCTCCCTTCTCAACCAACACAGTTGCACCGTTCTTAATCATCATTGCAACTGTCTCTGGCGTTGACGAAACTCGAAACTCACCATTAAGTATCTCTTTTGGAACTCCAATAACCATGTTTTCCTCCTAATATTGCAGCAAAATTATTCACTACTTTATCTATAATAATTGCAACGGAATTCTATCGCATATCATAACAAATTGCAACGATAATATTACACAATTATATTCATATAAATGTAAAAGAGGTCGAATGAACGACCTCTTTGAAGTTTTATTAAGTTAAGTGTTAGTAATATTAGACTATTTTCTTCTTGAATCTTGGCTCGTTGCGCTCAAATATTACCTTTACATCGGCACCGAGGTCTGTAAGTTTTTGTATCATTTTTTCATAGCCGCGCTCAATATATACGACACCTTCAATAACTGTCTTACCATGAGCTGCAAGCCCAGCGATAACTAACGCCGCTCCGGCACGCAAATCACTTGCTTTAATAGGTGCGCCGGTAAGATATGGAACGCCTTCGATTATGGCTGTTCTACCATCGACGCGTATGGAACTTCCCATTTTTGCAAGCTCATCAACATACTTAAATCTATTATCCCATACTCCTTCTGTCACAGTACTTGTTCCCTCAGCAAGGCAAAGCACCGTTGACATTTGAGGTTGCATATCTGTCGGGAATCCGGGATATGGCATGGTCTTTATGTGAGTGCGCTTAAGCGGACCATCTCTTTGAACAATTACAGAGTCTTCCATATCTGTTACAGTAACACCAATTTCACGAAGTTTGGTTGATATACATTCGAGATGCTTAGGAATTACATCCTTTATTACCACTCTTCCGCCTGCACCGGCGACTGCAGCCATATATGTTCCAGCTTCGATTTGATCTGGAATTATTGAGTAAAATCCACCTGTCATGCGCGTAACACCACGAACCTTAATCTCGTCAGTACCAGCACCTCGGATGTCTGCACCCATTGAATTTAAGAAGTTCGCCAAGTCTACTATATGCGGCTCTTTGGCAGCATTTTCAATAATTGTTGTACCTTTTGCAAGCGCTGCACCAAGCATTACGTTGATAGTTGCACCAACAGACACAACATCCAAGTATACAGTTGAACCATGGAGACCATCATCTGTTACAGCGGTAACAATACCGTTTCTCACGCTTACATTTGCACCCATTGCGGTGAAACCCTTTATATGTTGGTCAATCGGTCGAACACCACCAAAATTACATCCACCAGGCATAGCAACATCAGCCCTGCCAAAGCGTCCGAGCAGAGCTCCGATAATATAATATGACGCTCTGATGCGGCGCATCGTGTCAAATGTTGCGTGTGATGTGCCTACTCGCGAACAGTCAATATCAAGAGTTCTTTTATCAACAGAACGCAGCTTCGCGCCCATTTCTTTTAAAATCTGCAGAAGAATTTTAACATCTGAAATGTCTGGAATATTTTCGATCCTACAGACGCCATCGACCATGAGGGCTGCCGGAATTATCGCAACCGCAGCATTCTTTGCACCGCTGATTTCAACTTCTCCATACAGTGGTTTTCCGCCATTAATGACATACTTTGTCAAAGGCTCACCCCTTTATAAAATTTGGACATACACTAGATTTATAGAAATGTCTTTTGTAACCGATTCGAGTCATTTTACAACAACTTGTAGTTTTATGCAAGCGTTTTGTTCCTATTTTGTTTCCGTCGCGAACACAAAGTCACATTGTTTTTCAATTTTGAAATGTTCAAAATATGCTTTTTCCATTGGTATCCATTCATTTATAAATCTATCATATAAAAATGGATTGCGCTTAATTAATCTGTCACGCTGTTCAGTTTCATCAATTTTCAAAAACACACTTATATTATTTGATGCAATCGCATTACTGCCACGGGTAAAGTATGGATGCATGCTGTACACGCCCTCTAATATGGTCAGAGGGCGTGGTTCAACTTTTGTCGGGTTATTTAACTCCATTGTTCTGCAGTCAAAAGGCCGATACTCAAAGGACGTTCCAGCTCTTAGTGGTGAATGAACTTCATCAAAGAATCTTTCGTAGTCAATATTCCCGCCTATTTCCGCGAAACGTTCTGGAACTCTTTGTTCACTTCTCAAAAAAAACGAATCCAAAGATATCACATTGCAATCATATGCTTCATTTAACAATGCCGCAAGAGAAGATTTTCCTGCACCTGACATTCCATCAATCGTAACTATTACTTGCTCTTTTGAGTTTAAAAGCTGATCTATTTTAGAAAAAAGCTGATGATAATCCAATTTCGACCTCATTAATTTACCATTATTCACAGATTAGCCCGTAGTGGGCAGTTTTCTCCGGTTTTTTCGCGTATGTAGGGCGATAAGACCCGTACTAGCGAAAAAATCGGAGGAAATTGCCCACTGCGGGCGTGAATATTATAACCTCATCAACCCTTGCGGGCAATCGAGCGTTTTGCAGCAGCAACTATTTCTGCAGCGGTCAACCGGTACTCGTTGCGCAAGAAGTCTTCTGTACCTACTTGACCAAACCTATCTTTTACTCCAACCATCTCGATAGGGACACAACAACGTTGCGCAGCAGCCTCAGCAATTGCAGAACCAAGACCACCCACGATATTGTGATTCTCTGCAGTTACAAACGCGCCAGTAGTACGTGCGCAATTTTCAACAAGCTCTGCATCAATTGGCTTCCATGTAAACATATCAACAACTCTTGTAGAAACACCATCAGCTTCCAAAGTTGTAGCTGCCTTTAGTGCTTCATGGACCATAATTCCGCTTGAGAATATTGTCAAATCTGTTCCATCAACAAGTATATTTCCGCGCCCAATGTTGAACTTAGAACCTTCTTCATAAATAGAAACTGCATTCTTTCTTGCCATACGAATATAATATACACCTTTTTCAACGGCCAGTTGTTTGATAATATCCCCAAGCATGGTATTATCTGTAGGCTCAATTAATGTGATATGAGGTATTGAACGCAAAACACCCATATCTTCAAATGGCATATGTGTTCCGCCATTGTATGCGGCAGTTACGCCTGGATCTGAACCGACAATACGGACATTTTGTAATGCATAAGCTGCTGATATCATTATTTGATCGCATACACGTCTTGAAGCGAAACATCCGAACGAATGTGCAAATGGTATTTTGCCCATTGCAGATAAACCGGCAGAAATTCCAATCATATTGGCTTCTGCAACACCGCAGTTAAAGGCTCTGTCCGGAAAACGTTGAAAAAATGGCTTCGTTCCTATTGAACTCATTAAGTCGGCATCAAGCACTATAATGTCTTCATTGTCAAGAGCTAGTTCGATGAGTGTATCACAGTAGACCTCTCGCATCATCTTGGGGTTCTTTTCAAATGTATCATGTGTTGTAAACATAGCTTCTTACCCCCTAACCTTTCTTCGCTAATTCGCGTACTTCTTCGAGTTTTTCTGACGCGATTTCTACGGCTTTTTCGATTTCATCTTTTGTAAAGTTCATGTGGTGATTACTTGTAACATTTTCAGCAAAATAACACCCATATCCTTTAACTGTGTCTAAGATAATTGCACTTGGTACATTAGGATTTTTCTTTGCATCAATAATTGCTTCTTTTATTTTACCTGGGTCATGTCCGTCAACTGTTTGCGTATGCCATCCGAAAGCCTTGAACTTCTCACCGATATCGCCCATATCTAAGATATCTTTCGTATATCCATCGAGTTGTTGCTTGTTCCAGTCGACAAAAGCAATTAGATTGTCCATCTTATGGTGTGCTGCAAACATCGCACCTTCCCACACCTGACCTTCATTACACTCGCCATCTCCAAGTATGAGATATGTATGGTTATCAATATTGTTCAAACGACTGCCTAGAGCAAGCCCTATAGCAGTAGAAATACCTTGTCCTAAAGAGCCTGTTGTCATGTCAATACCGATCGTTTTTTGCATATCACAATGACTCGGTAGGGAACCGCCGCCTTGATTGAGCTGTAGTAGTACATCTTTGTTGAAGAAGCCACGTAAGCAAAGTGTTGCATACAAAGCAGGTCCTGCATGTCCCTTTGACATAACGAGTCTGTCTCGCTCTTCCCAATTTGGGTTTTTGGGATCACAATTTAACTCGCTACCGTAAAGTGCTGCAAGTGCTTCCACAATTGACATTGCACCACCAACATGACCAAAACCGATATGTGCAAATGTTTGCAGCGTAACGAGACGAATCCCCTCTGCTACGACCCTTAAATCGCGCGTGTCCTTATCAATATTCATAAAATAATCATTCCTTTCGACCTTTTATTTTCAATATTAAAATGTTAATTTATTCGACATATACTCATTCAATTCAGAGATAGCAATACGCTCTTGCGCCATAGAATCTCGTTCACGGACGGTTACGCAGCCATCATCTTCTGACTCAAAATCGTATGTGACACAGAAAGGTGTTCCGATTTCATCTTGTCTTCTATATCTCTTTCCTATTGAGCCCGTCTCGTCAAAATCTACAGTGAAATTCTTACGTAAATTTGCAGCAATCTCTTCAGCTTTTTCTGACAGTTTCTTTGACAACGGTAAAATCGCACATTTAATCGGAGCTAAAACAGGGTGCAAACGCAGAACTGTGCGGACATCATTTTTCTCTTCATCTACTAGTTCCTCATCATATGCATCAACCAGAACCGATAACATCAAACGATCAACACCCAGTGACGGCTCAATTACATATGGTATGAACTTCTCATTCGACTCTTGGTCGAAATATTCCATGCTTTCTCCGGAATGTTCTTGATGTGCTCTAAGGTCAAAATCAGTACGATTTGCCACACCCCAAAGTTCACCCCAACCAAACGGGAACAAAAATTCAAAGTCCGTTGTTGCTTTTGCATAATGAGAAAGTTCTTGCTTATCGTGATCTCGCAAGCGAATATTCTCTTCGCACAAACCAAGAGAAAGCAGCCACTCATGACAGAATGTGCGCCAATAATCAAACCACTCATGATCAGTTCCTTCTTTGCAAAAAAACTGAAGTTCCAATTGTTCGAACTCACGAGTACGGAAGATAAAGTTGCCTGGAGTTATTTCATTACGAAATGATTTTCCGACTTGTCCGATACCAAAAGGTATCTTGCGACGTGTCGTACGCTGAACATTTTTGAAATTGACAAAAATACCCTGCGCCGTTTCAGGACGCAGATATAGCTGTGTGGCGGATTCTTCGGTAACACCTTGAAAAGTCTTAAACATTAAGTTGAATTTTCTGATATCAGTAAAATCAGATTTACCACAATGAGAACATACAATATTATTTTCTTTGATATATGCAAGCAAGCTTTCGTCATCCATCGCTTCAATGTTTACGTCAGTCACATTGTTTTCAGCATTCCAACCCTCAGCGAGATTGTCTGCACGATGACGCATTTTGCATCCCTTACAGTCTATTAACGGGTCGTTAAATGTGGTGACATGACCTGATGCTTCCCATATCTTGGGATTCATTAGTATTGCCGAGTCAAGACCGACATTATGCGGATTTTCTCTTACAAATTTCTGCCACCATGCAGCTTTAATGTTGTTTTTAAGCTCAACACCCAGAGGACCATAGTCCCATGAATTCGCAAGTCCGCCATAAATCTCACTTCCGGGAAAAACAAATCCCCTACCCTTACAAAGTGCAGTAATTTTGTCCATAGTTTTTTCAGTGTTTTTAAGCATATGTCCCTCCATGGCACAATATCTGTGCAATGAAAGGTATTATATATATGAAAGGTATATGTTGTCAATGTTTTCATACTTATATCTATGCCAAGTAAAGTGTTTTCTTTTTTGTAATTATATGTTACAATTAGCTGATTATATGTAGTAATTAAGGAGATATTTCATGGGAAGAGAAACATTTTATATCACGACACCAATATATTATCCGTCTGACAAGCTGCACATAGGGCACACATATTGCACTGTGGCGGCAGATGCAATGGCTAGATATAAGCGAATGCGTGGTTATGATGTCATGTTTCTTACGGGTACGGACGAGCATGGGATGAAAATCGAAGAAAGTGCTAAGGCTGCGGGAGTCACACCAAAAGAGTTTGTTGACGAAATTGTCTGTGGAGATGGCGGTGTAATTGAGCTTTGGAAGCTGATGAATATTTCCTATGATAGATTTATTCGAACAACGGATGATTATCATGTAGAAGCAGTTCAGAAGATATTCCGTACGCTCTATGAAAAAGGTGATATCTACAAGAGCGTGTACAAAGGACTCTATTGTACCCCATGTGAATCGTTTTGGACAGAAAGTCAACTTGTTGATGGAAATTGTCCTGACTGTGGGCGTAAAGTTGCAAACGCAGAAGAGGAGGCATATTTCTTCCGCCAATCAAAATATGCCGACAAGATTGCCGAGTTGATTTCAGATTATCTTGAGCCCTCAACAAGGGTTAATGAGATGGTAAATAACTTCCTAAAGCCGGGGCTGGAAGACATATGTGTCTCCCGCACATCATTTAAATGGGGTATTCCGGTTGATTTTGACATTGACCATGTTGTGTATGTGTGGGTCGATGCACTCAGCAACTACATTACAGCACTAGGTTATGGCAATGAAAAATATAATGATTATGATAAATATTGGCCTTGCGATGTGCATTTCGTTGGAAAAGAGATAGTAAGGCTTCACTCGATTTTATGGCAAGCAATGCTCATGGCATTGGAATTGCCTCTTCCAAAGAAAGTATATGGTCACGGATGGTTGCTATTTGACGGTGATAAAATGAGTAAATCAAAAGGCAATGTCAAAGATCCGTATTTGCGTGCAGAACGTTATGGCGTTGATGCTTTGCGATTTTTCATATTGCGTGAATTTACATTTGGTACAGACGGCAATTTCACAGATGAGCTGTTCCTTACAAGAATAAATTCTGACTTAGCGAATGATCTTGGAAATCTCGTTTCTCGCACTGTCGCAATGGTTGATAAGTACTTTGGTGGCACATTGCCGACAGAACATCAAAGTGCTCCCGAAGATGACGAGTTAATAGCTCTCGCCGGAACATTGCATGAATCATATGAAGCTCATATGGAGAAGTACGCATTCCAAAATGCACTTGCAGAAATATTCAAGGTCACATCTCGAGCAAATAAGTACATTGACGAAACAACACCTTGGGTACTGGCAAAAGACGACTCAAATAACCCACGTCTCGCAGCCGTGCTGTACAATCTATTGGAAACCATACGCATTTGCACAGTACTGCTTACTCCGTTTATGCCGGAATCATGCGATAAAATTTTCACACAAATCGGCGCAACAGATTCTATAGCATCATACAACTCAGCCACATCATACGGCGAGCTATCGAAATCAGTAACCGTCAGCAAAGGGGAAATAATCTTCCCGCGTCTTGATATAGCAAAAGAACTGGAAGCTCTCGCAGAATAGTGATTTACTTACCCGTATTGTCATCTCATTATGAAAGGGGCGTCTTATGTCTGTATTAATAGCGCTGTTTTTGGGATTAGTTCAAGGGATAGCAGAATTTCTCCCCATTTCCAGCTCAGGGCATCTCGCAATACTTCAAAATCTTTTCAATATGGAATACTATGAAGAAAACCACTTATTGTTCGACGTTTTACTACATCTTGGCACACTAATCTCGATATGTGCTGTTTACAACAAAGATATAAAATTAATGATTAACGATGGTGTCGAATATCTTCGGCTAAAGTCGGACTCAAACAATGATGAGCCTGTAGTGCTCAAGCCTCCCGGTAGAGCATTGCTATTTGTTCTTGTCGGCTCACTACCATTATTTTTGATATTATTTATTCCTGTTTCGCAACTTTTCCTTAACACATTCTTTATTGGTTTCGCGCTAATAACGACCGGCTTTATTCTATTTGTGGCAAGTAGATATATTAAAGAAGGCAAGAAAACTGACAAGACAATGACTCTGACTGACGCAATTATTATTGGGCTGGCACAGGCTGTTGCAGTCATGCCGGGACTGTCACGTTCCGGGACCACAATATCTGTAGGACTCGCTCGTGGCTTAACCGGAGCGTTTGCAGTTAGATTTTCATTGTTACTCTCTATACCGGCAGTAATTGGAGCAACGATTCTCTCGATTTTCAGAGCAATTGGAGCAGGCGCTGACTTCTCGCTACTACCCACATATTTGGCAGGCTTTGTTGTTGCCGCGGGTGTAGGTTATTTTACAATTCAAATACTCAGACGAGTTATGGCAAAACGAAAGCTCGGAAGTTTCTCATACTATTGCTGGGGCATTGGTTTGATGACGATTATCTGGTCCTTCTTCCGATAAAGTAATGCGAATTATACAGAGGTGACGGATGGCTCAAACTACCAGAAAAAAGAGAACCTCAACAAACTCTTCAACAAAAAAGAATACACGTACCAATTCACGCACCAAGACCGAAACAGGTATAGCGAAACAACCTCGCAGACGCGAGGCTATGGCTATTGTTTGCTTTGGTCTTGGCGTGCTTTCTTTTATCGGCTACTTTGATACTGAGCCTGTATTTATAGCATTTTTCACAGGATTTGTTCGACGTCTTATTGGCTATGGATTCTATGCATTGCCACCGGCACTCATCATGTGTGCGGTGATTTTGGCATTTCACAAGGGTCGCCCGATCAGATTGCGTACAACATGCACACTCTTGCTCACTGTTATAACAGGATCACTCGCACATATATTTTTAGTTAATGCTGACTCATACGAATTTTCATTCCTTATGATTGGTGATCTTTGGAGAAGTGGTGCAGAGCTTTCATCGGGTGGTGTAATAAGTGGAACAATTTCTGAACTATTCCTATTGCTGTTCGGTGGAGTCGGAGCATCAATAACTTTCATAATATTAGCGGCACTGTCACTTATGGTATCGTTTAACGCAACGATTTCGGGATTAATCGAAGCGTTCAATAAGCGCGAAAAGCGCGAATACATTCCGGAGCCGGAATCCGAATTTACGGATGAAGCTGCTGCTGTAAATCTTCCTGTCAGAAATCATCAAACATATCAAAACAGCTCAAGTCGCAATTATAAACGTTCACTTATCCCCTCTTGGAAAAAGAAAAAAATTGATATACCTATTGATGAAAATGGAAGCCCACCTATAGACCACTTTGCAGAGGATTATGCCAATGAGCGTAAAAGCAGCACGTATAACAATAAGCCGCGTGTAAAAACTCCGGATAAAATGTTTGTTGATAATGCTGTCGATGATACAAATGAAAATCAACATGGAAAAGATGATATGCCATTAGATATTCCATTCATGGAAGGAAAAGGTCGTGAGCGTACATCTTTCATGCCACTTATCGTCGAGGAGAAAACATCGGCCTTTGTCGAACCTCCTGCACCCTCACCCCCCCCTAAACCCATTGAACCGTCAACTCCGGCACCAAAAGTAGCAAAAGCGAAAAAGAATGCTGAACTTATTGTACCTACACAATCAGTCTCAAGTGATGGTTACACATTTCCTCCACTTGATTTATTATCACAAGGTAAACCACAATCGCGTGCGGGCGATAGTGAGGTAAGGCAAAACACAGAACGGCTTGAAACAGCATTCCAAAGCTTTGGTGTAAACGTGCATATTTCCAACGCAACGCGAGGTCCAACCGTTACCAGATATGAGGCGGAGCTAGAAGCAGGTGTCAAGCTTAACAAACTTACAAGCCTTGAAGATGATATTGCGCTATCACTGGGTGCAAACGGCGTTCGTATTGCTGCAATGCCTAATCGCAGGTCAACAGTCGGTATCGAGGTTCCAAACAAAGATATCAGTAAGGTTCATTTGCGAGATGTTATTGAATCACGCAATTTTTCACAGGCAAAATCTAAACTGACTTTTGCAATAGGAATGGATATTTCGGGCGAACCCATCGTTGGAGATATTACTAAGCTCCCACATATGCTTGTTGCCGGAACAACCGGATCGGGGAAGTCTGTCTGTCTCAACTCTATAATATTGAGTATCCTATATAAATCAGGTCCGGAAGATGTGCGTTTCATCATGATAGACCCCAAGATGGTTGAGTTAAAAGCGTATAATAGCATTCCGCACTTGCTCGTTCCGGTTGTTACCGACGCACAAAAAGCTGCAGGAGCGTTGCAATGGGCTGTGTTTGAAATGATGAAGAGATACACATTATTTGCTGAAACGAACGCTAGGGATATAGAGAGCTATAATCAAATCGTTCGCAACTCAAAAGACGAAGAAGATGAGCGCGAACCAATGTCAAAGGTTGTCGTAATAATCGACGAACTCGCAGATTTGATGATGGTGGCTGCGAAAGATGTGGAAGAGTCCATTTGCAGAATCGCTCAAATGGGACGTGCTGCTGGAATTCACTTAATCACCGCAACACAAAGTCCACGTGCAGACGTTATCACAGGTCTAATAAAGGCAAATATCCCATCACGAATAGCATTTAAAGTTTCCAGCTCACTTGAATCCAGAATAATCTTAGATTCCGGCAGTAGTGCGGATAAACTTGTTGGGTATGGCGACATGCTATATTCACCAACAGGTGCAGCGAAACCAATGAGATTGCAGGGCGCTTGGGTGTCTGATGATGAGCGTGAGGGTGTAATAGAATTCCTTGCTAAAGATAAGGGCGAAGAAACTCAATACTCCGAAGAGGTAATGAACGAAATCGAGAAAGCTGCCTCAATGAAAGCATCGGGCGGGCAAGCGTCCGGAGGTTCAAACACCAATGACTATGATGATCTTTTGCCACAAGCTGTCGATGTGATAATGGAAACCGGACAGGCATCTGTATCATTACTTCAACGAAGACTAAAGCTTGGCTATTCAAGAGCTGCTCGCATTGTCGACCAGATGGAAGAAATGGGCGTAGTCGGACCGTTTGAAGGCTCAAAACCAAGAAACATTTTAATTACAAGAGACCAATGGAATCAAATGCAACATCTCAACGGCATTGCTTCATCAGATGCCGAAAACGAAGGGAACGGATAGTCTAGTGGCTAACTTTTTTACTGCAGATTTACATTTTGGACACGAAGCCATTATTGGGTTTTGTGATAGACCTTTTGAAAATATTACCAAAATGAATAAGGTCTTGATTGACAACTGGAATTCACGTATTAGAAATGATGATCATGTGTATATAGTTGGCGATTTATATTACGGTGGACGTGATGGTGCGGGGGTTGATGAAGCAATAAAAATTGTCAAAGAACTCAACGGCATTTTGCATCTCGTTGCAGGAAACCATGATTTTCCATACTTAAAGAATATGGAGTATCACTATCTTTTTGCAGATGTTGACCAGATACGTTATCTCAAACACGGGGAAGACAGCATCTTTCTTTGCCATTACCCTATGGCAGAGTGGAGCGGGTATTTTCGTGGTAGTTGGCATATCTATGGTCATATTCACAATGCAAAAAATACAGCGTATGATTATATGAGAAATCAAGAGCGAGCGCTAAATGCCGGAGTAGATATTTGCGACTTCATGCCTGTAACCTTTGATGAACTAAAGATGTACAATGAACGTAGCAAGCAATCGCAGATGGTGTAGCTATTATAAATATGGTACGCATAACATCCGCCGCAATCAAGCAATATGTCCCGAATTTTTCGCTAGAACGGGTCTCATCGCCCTACATACGCGAAAAATTCACGACATACCACTTGATTGCGGCTAACATAAATATAAATTAAAATGCACAATATCATGTCTTTATATTGCTTTCAGTCGGCTTTTAGGGTATGATTTATGCTCAACAAATAAACTATATAGGGAGCTAACTAAATGGAAGCAACCCAGCGAGGAAATATAACAGGTAAACGTGTACTCAGAAGTGTTATGAATGCTATTGTCGGCAAAGAGCAAGTTGTCCTTCGCGTATTTTTGGCGATATTAGCAAGAGGGCATATACTTATTGAAGACATACCGGGTGTAGGGAAAACTACGCTCGCCATTGCTTTCTCTAAAGCACTTAACTTAGAATATAATCGTGTACAATTTACACCGGATGTTTTGCCATCGGATGTTACCGGCTTCTCAGTATACAACAAAGATACAGGTGCTATGGACTACACACCAGGTGCAGTTTTGTGTAACTTGTTTTTGGCAGATGAACTAAATCGTGCGACCAGTCGGACACAATCTGCTCTGCTTGAAGCAATGGAAGAAGGACAGGTTACTGTGGATGGTACATCTCATATTATTCCTCAACCATTTATTGTAATCGCAACACAAAATCCTGTTGGCGCCGCAGGAACGCAACTACTGCCCGACTCTCAGATGGATCGTTTCATGGTGCGCCTTTCTCTGGGATATCCCGGACATGCTGATGAACTATCTCTTCTCAAACGCAAACAGAGCACAACTCTTCTCGACTTAGTTGAGCCCGTTGTGACACATGATGAACTCGTGCAAATGTGTAACGAGGTCGATAATGTTCATATTGAGCCTGAAATATTAAACTATATTGTTACGCTTATTAACAAAACCCGAAATCACCCTGATTTAGCACTCGGAGCAAGCCCACGTGCGACCATCGCTTTAGCAAACATTTCAAGAGCAGCTGCCTACCTACAAGGCAGGGATTATGTGATACCAAACGATATCATACCTCTATTTGTAGATACACTTGCACATCGCTTAGTGCTTCGTCCCGGGGCTGATCACGAAAACATTACTGCTGCAAAAACATTAAACAACATATTGAACTCTGTTAAACAACTAAAAATATGAGAATACATCAAATAATTTATGTGCTCATTCTTGCAGCTTCATTTGTATTTTTCGTGTTATATCCGCCGTGGATATCGTCGTTTATGTTTGTACTGACAATATTATTAGCGCCGATTGATTTGATTGTTAGTTTGCCGGGTATGCTGACAAAAAGTATGTTGCTATATGTGCCGACTGTTCTTGAAAAAGACGAGAATGCTGTTTTAAAATTAATTACAACACACACAAAATCGTACCCGGTTAGATGCATCATTGCAAAAGTGCGTCTGAGCGGAGACGATTTTTCTGCTAAATATAAACTTATATGCTCTCCTGAGAAAGATATAATACGCGAAATAGCCATAGATACATCACACAGTGGTGTGGCTGTTTTTGAGCTAAAACGTATTTGGGCTGTAAGCTTATTAGGTTTGTTTTCGTTGCCTGTCAGCATTAATGCAAAGCAATCAATGCTAATTTTGCCCCCACCTATTAAACCTTTGAATGCTGTCGCGCTACAACACGGAACACAACTGCGCCCGAAGCCCGGTGGTGGCTTTTCCGAAGAGCACGACATGCGTGAATATCGACATGGCGACCCAATTAAAAGCATACATTGGAAGATTTCTGCCAAGTATGACAAACCTATCATCAGAGAGCCTCTCGTACCACCACCTCATAGCAGACTTGTTCATGTCGTACCCTGGAAAAACACAGCGCAACGTGATTTGATATTGGGACGTCTGCGATGGGTTTCAAGTTATCTCCTAAAGCGAAACATGCCATTCTATTTAAGGTTAAGTAATGGTTCTGAAATTGTTGAAGTAATGCAAGAAGAAGACTTAACTAATTTTATTTGCTTTGCTTTTGGTGATAACACAATCAAGATTAATAAGTCAGACAGATTGCCTTCACGTTTCTCGTGGGTATTTCGTATTGACGCTGCAGATAATAGAGGTTAAAGTCTAATGAATAAGCGGCCTCCGATGGATAAACAAAATAATGATAGTCTGACAACACAGTTCGAAAAAAAAGTTGCCAATATGTTTAACAATCAGACGGAACAAAGCACAAAAAGTCAAGTGCTTATTCATGTTGGAAACATCCTTCTTATTTTTGTCGCTGTATTTTGCACATTTGGAGCGTTGACATCTGCTTTTTCAATAGAAGTTAATACAACTACACTAGTTTTTTTCTGGCTGTTTTGCGCCATTGCAGTCTCTATTATCTCTGTGCGATACAGAGTTAAAGGGTTGTTATTGCTGTTTATTCCGGTACTTGTAATAATTCTGCTTGACAGAAGAGCGATTATCGATGGCGGAATGTGGATTATATACACAATTACAACGGAATATAGTGAATGGCTTCCCGTTTCTGTAGTTTTCACAGAGTTTGCAGCATTTGCAAATGAAGCAACTGCCTTTATTTCGGCACTCGGCGTTATAATCACATTTATATTAGGTTTTACAATTTGTTTACGGCGCAGTGTGTTTATCACGGTCATGATTACTGCACCCATTGTGTTTCTGACTTTTGTTGTGACAATACTGCGATCAGACATTATATACTTACTCGGATTGATTGCCGTGTACCTAGCGCTTTTGATTGGCAGTATAATAAGTCCGGATAATTTCATAAAGAGAGCACAGATAGCCATCCCTTCATTTATAATAGCAATAGTAATTATGACTCTTGCGTATGCAATAACACCGCACGGAAATCACACTAGAGAAGAAAACATTGTTGCTCTTGGCAATAGATTTAGAGCTGTTGCTTCGCAAATGTATCGAATTGGAGAATTTTTCAATTTTTCACCACCAGCAGGATTTGACACTGGTTGGTTTGGTATATTTGGTGGAATATGGCAATTCAACACAGATAATGTAAGTATAGCTGATGCAGGTAGTAGACATATGACAGGGCGGAGCTTGCTTGAAATAACTGTGGATGCACCGGGAACATTCTACATAAGAGGTTACTCTATGCAGTATTTTGACGGGCGCTCTTGGATAAACAACTCCAGTGCTCTACGAGGAGCAGTATCGATGGTCGATGAAGCAGGAAACAACCACTCTGCGTTATTTAGTGAACTTGATGAAAGAGCAAGAAGCAGACCAGCATATATTGCAGAGCTTTATGCAATATTATATCCCTCCAGAGCTCCTCAAATAGTGGAGATGGAAATTAACAGAACCGGAGACCTCACACCATCAATAACATTTCAGCCGTACTTCACCGCAGATTTTTTAAGAGATAGTGATATACTGCATAACGTTGAGCGTTTTTTCTACATACCTGGTAGTGTTCACGCCATGGCTAGAGCTGTTGAGGCAGAATCAAATTCTACAGATTTTGGTGTTAGCTGGCACTATAGTGAACGAGTTATCAGAATGGGTTTATATACTCGTGACGGGCAACCACTTGATAGGGATGACGCAATTTCTGCAACTATTATCGAGCAAATTTTTGTGCATGACAACTATTTGCACGTAGATAGCGATACCGCACGAGAGCTGCGCCGAATGGCACTACAAGCAGGAATAAACCCAAATGCAGCACATGTTGATATCGCCGACGATGTCGCGCGCTTTATCAGGTCTTCAGGCAGATACACCCTCACACCCGGACCTATTCCGCAAGATGTGAATTTTACACTATACTTCCTGCAGTCTTTACAAGAAGGATATTGTATTCATTTTGCTACTGCTGCGGTACTAATGCTTCGCGCATTGGACGTTCCTGCAAGATTTGTGAGTGGTTATGCTGTAAGAGTCTCACCGCCTGAAGTCGGTACTGTAGTTACTGTTACAGATAGAAATGCTCATGCATGGGTTGAGGTATATTATGATGATATCGGATGGTTATATCTTGAGGTAACCCCGTCAGCCGGTAATACATATATTCCACCCCCAAGACCTCATTCACCAGAAAATGTCACGCCTACGCCACAACCAACTCCAACGCCAACGCCTCCGCCTGTTGAGCATGAACCGCCACCCAATGGTGCCCATTATACAAATGACACTACAACCAACGCTGGTGCAACTTCTGATAATCAAGGCTCTTTCATGCCTCAGTGGCTGATTGATATGATGATTGTAGCACTTTTAATAATTATATCTATAATTTTCTTAATATCTCGAAGGACTTTCATGAGCAGATATAGAACCATACGTTTTACTGATAAGGATACAAATGCATCTGTTCTTTATGCATGGCGATATATAAATAAGCTGTCACGACGTGAAGCAATTGTTCCAGTTGATATCGAAGAGCTTGCATTAAAAGCTCGCTTCAGTCAACACCGCATAACAGAAACAGAACGGACTCATGTTGTCAGGTATGCAAGACGACTGGCATTTGAAATATACAGTGGAAAAGACCAATTTGGGCGCATGTGGTTAGGGTATATAAGAGCGTTAGCTTAGGTGGTATAGAATGCCATGATATTATTCTATAATGTCACTTTGAGCCTTTCTGTTAGTGATCAGTATAAATTGCTAAATTTATCAACAATCAATCGACTCATCTTTCGAGATGGGTCTTTTTAGCATAAATACAAATATCAATATCCCATCAATGACAAAATAGCCGATGTAATCAAATGTATAAACACATCGGTTCTTTTGTCATTTTTGAAAAAATATTTTATGGGTAAAAATATGTAGAGTTTGATAAACGAGAGTATTAAAAACATGAAAAGCGATATCCAATTTCATCACAATATGCCTAAAATTACACACTATAATGTGATAAATATTCTCAAAATAAAGGCAAAATAATGTTGACTAATCGAAATCATGGGTGTAGAATCAAAATCCAAAAAAGATTGACCTGAGCAATTTTGAAACAAAAGAGAGTGAGAAGCCACATGCGAATAAAATTGATTGTAGCTACAGAAGATATAAATTACTCCAAACAAATTTCGGATAACATCTCTGAATTTCATGCGGATGCGATTGAAATTAGTATCAGTAACTCAGCAAAAGGCGTACAAGAAATGCTTTCTAAGCGAAATTATGATGTTGCACTCGCAGATACTCTGCTCATCAATGATATAAATACAGATTCCGTAAATATGCCATTACTATTATGTTCAGAAAATGATTGTTTCACCAATATTCCGGAAGGCGTTGGAATCATAAACAAGCATCAGCGAATTTCCTCGATTGTTGCAGTGGTCTTTGAGCAGTATGCAAAAATATCAAAAGGACGAAATATAAATTCCGGGACGACTAATATCACAACCGTATGGTCACCTGCAGGTGGCGTCGGTAAAACCTCAATAGCGATTGCATATGCACTATCGCAAGTTGTTGATGGAAAAAATGTTTTTTACTTAAATCTGGAAGATTTTTCAAGCGCATCCACTTACTTAAGTGAAAGTGGAAAAAGTATTAGCTCTGTTTTTGAACTGCTGGAAAACCATGACGGAAATATAAATATGCTTATACAAGGCATACGTTGCCATGACAAAGGTATTGCATACCTGTGTGCTCCGGATAATTTTGAAGATGTAAGTATTCTTTCGAGCGAAAATATCAACGAATTAATAGTGGCTTGCGCAGAGTTGTCTGATGAACTCATTATCGACCTACCCTGCACATATGATGTTCGTACAAAGAAGGCTTTTGAACTTGCAAGCAAAGTGCTAATTGTTACAGATGGTTCTACTACAGCAGATGCAAAGCTAACTCAATTCGTATCACAAAGCAATGCGTTTGAGAATATTAGAAGCAAAATCACATTTGTTGGAAACAAAGATGCTGTTATAGACAAACCATTCGTTGAATCCATTATCTCACTTCCATTTGTACAGTCACACAACGAGAACGTCGTGTGCGAGACACTTTCAAAATTTGATTGTTGGAAATGATTTTCCCACAAAAGAACGAAAGGTGCTGATATTAAATGACTGAACAATTTCAATCAGATATAATCGGACGTTTAAAGCTTGAGATACAAAATCATGTTGATTTAACAAACTTAAACGATAATCAACTCAAATCACTTATTAATACAGCGTTGGACGACGAAGTAGAAAAAGCGCGACAAAAGTACACAGACTCGATTAGCGGTCTATTATCCTTAAACTTTAAAGATAGAATGTTCATTTCATCAGCTGTCTTTGAGTCGATTCGTGGATTGGGTGTTCTGGGAGGAATAATAGTTGATCCTGATGTAACAGAAATTATGATAAACGGATACAAAGACATTTTTATCGAAAAAGCAGGGAAACTGTATAAGTCGGACAGTCAGTTTGAAAGCCGCAGAGAACTTGAGATTATCATTACAAAATTTGTCTCAAGAGCCGGACGAGCTGTAAACGAAAGTGAGCCTATTGTAGATTTTCGCCTTGAGGATGGTTCTCGTGTTAATGTTGTTATGCAACCTATCGCTTTAAACGGACCAATTGTTACAATGCGACGCTTCCCCAAGGAAGCAATGACCGTAGAAAAGCTCATTGAACTGGGCTCAATTACCGCTGATGTGGCGGAAGTCTTAAAAATGCTCGTAAAAGCAAAATACAATATTTTCGTATGTGGTGGAACAGGAAGTGGCAAAACAACATTTCTAAATGCATTGTCAAATTTCATTCCCCGTGATGAACGGATTATTACAATTGAGGACTCTGCTGAACTTCAAATAAAAAACATTGATAACTTGGTACAACTTGAGACCCGGAATGCAGGAGCTGACGGAAAGGGTGCCATTACTATTCGTAATTTAATAAGGTCCGCCCTACGAATGAGACCCGAACGCATTGTTGTGGGTGAGGTGCGTGGCGGAGAGGCTCTGGACATGCTACAAGCGATGAATACAGGGCATGACGGTTCTCTATCAACAGGACATGCAAATTCAACACATGATATTCTTAGCCGTTTAGAAACTATGGTCTTACAGGGTGCAGACGGATTGCCACTTGAAGCAATTCGTCAACAGATAGCATCAGCCGTGGATATAATTATCCATTTATCTCGCCTACGTGATAAAAGTCGAAGAACTATGGAGATTGTTGAAATACTGGGCTATGACGTTGAAAGAGGCGTAATAAAGACAAACACACTATACGAATTTCGAGAGAGTGATGAGAGCACATCGGATAAAGTTATTGGTAGCTTGGTCCGCACAGAAAATGCAATGGGAAATGCATTTAAGTTGAGTACAGCAGGAATAAAGAAGGTCGTTTAGTGTTCAGTATAAAGATTATAGAAAGGCATGGTCATTTTGAAATGAAAGCGAAAACACCGAATTACAGCCAGAGCAATTTTGCAATTATGGATTACATAACAGCTTTTTTCATTGGGTTTGCAGTAGGCTTTATAGTACTCTTCATTTTTTATAAACTATTTGCCTTATCGGTCATCGGCGGAGCGCTGATTGGATTTGCCAACATTTTTATTTCCATGAACTCTTCAATAAAAAAACGTATGACCAAATTGCGTATTCAATTTTTCTATTTACTTGAAGCTATGTCTGTTGCAATGAGAGCAGGGAATCCAATGCTGCAAGCTCTGCAAAGTGCAAAAGAGGATCTGATGCTCATATTCCCCGAAAACAGCGACATAATCATAGAGCTTGATATCATTATCGGTAAATTCAATAACGCAGTACCGCTATCTCACGCTTTTTCAGATTTGGCAGAGCGTAGTGGTCTTGATGATATTGCCAGCTTTGCATCAATATATGCAACAATCGAGGGAAAGTCCGGTAGAGCAAATGAAATAGTTCGTGAAACACAACAGATAATTGCCGACAAAATGGAAATTGAGATGGAAATTGACACACTCATGACCGCTGCAAAGTCTGAAGTTAATATTATGCTTCTTATGCCTCTCGTGATTCTCGGTGTCATTGGGTATGCCGGTGCAGGCTTTATGGACGCAATCTACACAACAGGAGCAGGGCGAATTGTTTCAACGGTTGGACTTATCGTATTCACTCTAAGCCTCATCATGGCAAGAAAGTTCAGTAATGTGAAGTTATGAGAAAGGAACGGTCGTAAGTTTGAATAAAATTCAAACTTTAAATGTGCCAATTTGCTCTCCCTGCGGGAAACCGCAAATTAATGCACGAAATGACCATCCCTTATTCATGGTTATTTTGTGACAGAGCGTTTCGAAAGGAATGGTCATATCTATGCTTATTATCATATTGATTATCGCTTCTTTGCTACTAATCGGCTGGCTTTTATTACTTGGGAGAGTGGCAAAAGAGGACTGGGTACATGCGGTGCATGCAAAGATTTATGACAATCGTTATGCAATAAAAAAACTGCATGCAAAAAGTAATAAATCAAGCAGAAGGCTAGCCGGATATTTTGGAGCAATACAATCTCTTGTCGAAAAATCAACACATGACAGCATAACAAAAAATATCATAAGGCTAGAAAAAGATGTAGCCGATTTACAAATAGGCAATATCAAATGCATAAATATATTCTTGATGCCCGGGTATGTACTACAACGCGAATTCGTTGCAATTGGAAAAGGCGAGATTCACAAACTGATACTAACGAGATGTTATGAAATGCACGGCAAAAAATATGCAACGTGCAAAGCGAAGAAACTCCTTGCACAAATATTATCGCTTCCTCTAATCGGTATAGCCTGCATCTTAATACTCGGCGTGATAATACTTGGTGTAAGTGGCTCAACAATAGGCATGTCAGTTATCGCAATTGGTCTCATGTTAATGCTAACACTTGTTTATGCGATGTATGACGAGCTTAATGATTTAGTTAAAAAGCGTCGAAAAGCAATAAGCAAACAATTTCCCAATGTAGTATCTAAGCTGGCACTCCTCGTTACCTCCGGCATGATTATGGAAAGAGCGTGGAAAGAAACAGCATATAGCCAAGAAACAGAGCTATATAAGGAGATGCAAAAAACTTCAGAAGAACTCGACAATTTAGTTAGCCCTGAATCTGCATACAGTAACTTTATTAATCGTTGCAATACAAAGGAAAGTGCAAAGCTTGCATCAGCAATCATGCAAAACCTTTCAAAAGGGAATGCAGAGATAGGAAAACTACTAAAAGACATGGCAAGAGAAGCATGGCAAGAACGTAGGCACACAGCAAAACGCGATGCAGAAAAAGCAAACTCAAAACTCATGATACCTACTATGCTACTCTTTCTAGCCATCCTCGTAATGCTCATGGTACCAATAGCAATGAACTTCTCAGGAATCTAACAACTTCGTTTATCACGCTTTGTATTAGCGAAATAAAATATTAATGTTCAATAAGGAGAAAGAAAAATGTGGAATAGAATAAAAGAATTTCCTCGCAATGTACAACAAAAGATTACTGAAGTATGGTGTACATTTAAGAACGACCAGCGTGGATTATCCGGCGTAGTCGTAGCAATACTGCTTATATTGGTTGCAGTATTAGCAGTAGTATTGATTTGGCTCCTACTCGGCGACTGGTTGAATGAATTATGGGAAAGAATAGTAGGAAGTGCAGCCGACTTAGGATAACACCGGAAATCAAGTGAGGTAACAAACAAATGCAAAAATCATGTGAAAATATCGAAAAGAATAGCCATTTATCACGAGTTGCATCTCATATTGCAAGGGACACCTCCGGAGATGCTGTAGTAGAAGCAACAATACTCTTTCCCATAATGATCATGATTTTTGCAGCACTAGTGCTGATTGCAATGTACTTGCCTACACAAGCCGTTTTGCAGCGAGCAACACAGTATGCAGCTACAGCACTGGCTACAGAAGAAAGCGACACTTGGCTTTTCTTCGATGAAGACAGCTTTACATATAATCGAGAAAATAACAGAAGCAATCTCCCAAATGTGTATGTTTCATTCTTTACGAATAATGAAGGTTTACACGAAAAAGGAGAGGCGATTGTCATTGAATTTGAAAAAAAAGGTCTCGGTTCAAGAGCAGGGAATCTTAAAGTTACAGAAAGCTATATCATAAATAGACTCTTATACAAAGAAGCTGTTGTGACAGCAACGAAGGAAATCACAATGCCGGTAAACCTGTCATTCATTGGGTTTCCTGAAAAAATATCATTGACTGCGACATCGGTTGCAATTGTGCCGGATGGAGATGAGTTTATTCGCAATGTAGACATGGCAAGCGACTTTTTAGATTTTATCATCGACAAATATGACTTACACGAAATAACTGACACCATCAGCTCATTTGGCAAAAAAGTTTCAAATTTATTAGGTTGGTAAAAATGTTTTACATTAACAATTATTGAAAGGCATGGTCATGAGTATGCGAGGGTTCATTAGAAATACAAAAGGTGCGGTAACAGTATTCGTTACGTTACTTCTTATACCGGCTATTCTAGTAAGTGGAACAGCTGTTGACCTGGCACGGATGCACACAGCACGCAGTATTGTGCAAGATGCAAATCAACTGGCTGCAAATTCTGTTTTAACTCAATATAATGCTCTACTTAAAGACCTGTATGGTGTGTTTGGAGTAGCTAAAGATGACCCTGTTTTGGGGCGTTTGCTAAATGATTATATCGAAGTCTCTATATTCGGTGGCTCTAAACAAGATAGATCACTTGGTACTCTGCAGTTGTTTTACGGAAGTAATATCTCTCTCGATGACCCGCTCTTTGCTGAAGAAAAGAATCTTCGCAACGAAGATGTATTGCGAAGACAAATTGAAGAGTACATGAAATTTCGCGGTCCTGTAATTATAGTACAAGACTTGATTGAAGCTCTTAGTTCGGATAACTCAAACACATATAAGGAAGACTCCGCTATCATATCTGAGAAACTTGAAATCGAAAACGCCATTGCAGAACTATATGAAAAATATAAAGAGCTATACAACGCAATTATAGAGGCAGATAAGTGCAATCAATTCGGTCCACTCTCTGGCGGTACGGTAGGAACTGTATCCGGAAGTTTAACTGATATACGTCAAGAATTCATCAGCCTCAAAGCATGCTATAAAGCATGGGAAGATGCAGAGGATGAAAACACAAAAAGCGACCAAGCCGCAAAGTATGACGCTATTCTCGAAAATATAAGATTGCGTACGATAGGCGGACGTCCCGGAAACACCTGGAGCAACGGGAAGTGGCAATTCAGAGGTTCTTCTCAAGGCATCAATGTCACAATAGATAAAGCTATAGAGCGCAGCGAACAATTCAAACAAAATTTTGATACTGTAGTTAGCATTGCGCAACAAATCGATAGTATGAATGTTGGGTTGCGTCAAAAAATTGAAGATTTTGAAGAGCGGTTGATGAACAGCGGTTGCAATGAAGAATTAAAAGCAGCCCTCACGCAAAAAACAGGCACGCCTCCAAAGTCAATACTTGAAAGATACAAAGATATCTTAAAGTGGGATAGCCTTGAAGGTCTTGCTAATACATACAAAGATAATGGATACAAGTATATTGACGATGAAATGAAGCCTTTACTTGAAGGGGTTATGTATAGAAACAGAAATAATTCCTCAGGCGCAAGTCTAACCCGTGAACAACTGGAAAACATCACAACAAATTCTGCGTTTGACCTTTCATCATCTACTAAAGCAGAAAATAGTCGTGCAGCTATTTTCGCGGGCTACACAAACGATAATCTTAAATATGGTATACCACCGGGATTTTCGCGATTTGGAGAGTGTGGAAATGATCACAAAGCCTTCTTTGAGGAATTAGAACAGATGATGAATCAGCCTGATATTCCTCCTGTTAAGTTACATGATGACCAGGAAGATGCAAGTGGTAAAAATGCTGAAGCAAAACAGAAGAATTTGATCAATCAAGTTCTAGACATCGTGAATGAAGCATATGTTGGATTAACGAATGATCCGCTTGGTGCAATGTACGTATATGGAGACACATTGGCTGATTCCGAATCAATGAATATGCGAAATGCTGGCGAGATTTTTGCGCAAGCCTCAAACAGTCCAATTTCAAGCGTACTCTCCGATCCCACCAACAGCATAGCTGCCGCAGCAGACTATCTGCTCCTGCTAACATATTGTACATCAATGTTTTCAAACTATACAACAGCTAGACCGGATACTAGCGGTAAAAATCGCGATGAAGTAGGAGATATAGATTTTCCAAAATCTATAACAGGTGTACCCCTCAGCCCTGAGGTAAACTATTTCTTCCAGTCTGAGTGGGAGTATATTTACAATGGTGATAATAATGCATCAAAAAATCTTAGCTCTGTAACAAGACTCATTTTTCTCGTACGAATGATTTGTAACTACATAACGGTCTTTAGCGTGAGTGAAATAAGCAGTATTGTAAATGGAATACGAGCAGCATTTGCATGGTGTCCACCTTTAGCGATTATTCTAAGTGAGGCGGCTCGACTTGCTTTTGTTGCAGCAGAATCCGCAATCGATGTATCTAATCTTAGGAATGGAAAGAAAGTTCCTCTTATAAAGAAAGCAAAGTCGGGCGAGTGGATATGTAGCCCAAGTGGCATTGTTAACGCACTTGATAGCATGTTATCAAATTCTGCCAATAATAATCAATCAAATGATAGAGGGCTCACATATTCGAATTATATGATGTTCTTCTTCATCGCAAAAGGGTTGTTTAGTTCAGATATGGGAAATCAAATTGCTGAACGCACCGCAGATTTGATTGAGTGGAATGTCATCAACTATAAGAATGGAGTTTTCAGTGATGAGGAGAAAATGACTGATGCATTATCTAACGAGGGACACTTCAAGCTCATTGATATGAAAACTGATTTTAGTTTAACCACAACTGTAGATATGCGAATGTTATTTCTCTCGATGGTGTTTGCACAGAATTTTTCAGACTCAAGAGGGATAGGCATGCCTTCAACAGTTCAAATAGTTACAACAGACCATAGAGGATATTAGCATAAAGGAGCGATGTAACAATGCGTAAAAATGATAGTGGATATATTGTTGTTGAAACTGTTGGAACATTTATTCCATTTCTATTACTTATCATAGCAATATTGAGCCTTGTGAATATAGTAACCTTGCAAGCACGCATTCATAATGCTTTGACACAAACTGCAATGACTTTATCTACATATGGTTATGTATTGCATGCAACAGGAGTTGCAGATGGACTAATAACAGCAGATCAAAAAGGCGAGGCAGCAGCAGAAAGCATTGATGCTGTTATTAGTGGAATTGAATCCCTTTCAAAAGGCACCATTAGCATCGACGATGGGGAAAGAATTCTCTCATCTGCAGAGTTAGCAGTAAGTGATCCAAAAGGAATGATACAAAGCTTTGCAAATTATGGGGTCAGTCAATTGCAAGGATTGGCAGTTGAACAGCTTGTACGCCCTATAATGGGAAGGTACTTAGCAAACGGTACTATGTCGGGCGATGAATATTTGAATAGTGTTATGGTGGTGGATTTTAATTATGATTATACGGATTGCTACTTTGTTGACAAGGACGGTAATGTTAAATTGACCGTACATTATGAGGTTGAATATGTCTTTGGGATAATTCAATTCTCTTTTGGACCGACATTGAGAATAACACAAACAGCCACAACAAAAGCATGGCTGGGTGGAAGCGGAGAGGGTTATAGCAAATGAACATAGATAAAAAGAGATTAGCGCTATACAGTGCCGGGTTAATTATATGCATGGCTACTTGGTTTCTAATAAGGGTGAGCGAGTTGTCAACATTTCACATTCTCAATTTTTCCATACTTATAATCTTTAGCTACGCTGCCATGGTTTTTGATATCAAAACCAAGCGAATCCCCAATTTGCTTGTATTAATAATGATGCTCGGCTGGTTACTGATAATTGTACCCACACTCTTTATAAATACAGAGCATGGAATCAGATTGCTGGCAGACTCAATTTTTGGATTGCTGCTCGCCGGAGGATTATTTCTCTTGGTATACTTCGTCAGTCGAAAAGGCTTAGGCGGAGGTGATGTGAAATTCATGGCCGCTGTAGGTTTATATTTAGGATTTGCCGAGGTGCTCCCAACAATTCTATATGGAACCATTCTCGCAGCCATAACAGGATTGATACTTATATTGCTCAAAAAAATTGATCGTAAAGGAAAAATGCCGCTCGTTCCATTCTTATTCGTCGGCATAATGATTACGCTTCTTGTGGCGTAAGGATATACACATCATCAATGGTGTAGGGAAATTAATCATATGAAAAAGAAAACTCGTATACTTATTGGAATAGGCTTATGTGCTTTGCTCGGTATGGCGTGGATGATTGCAGTCAATTCAAAGTCTACTGCTGAGAAGCAATTAATTTTAATAAATGAAGCTAGAGTGCTTATGGCTGACGACATATATAGTCCGGCTGTGCCTCTACTGGAAGAGGCCGCAGGATATGATGCAGCGCATACACCAACCGCTGAAAGCGAATTGAAAAGAGCTTATCTGGCTCTCATGCATAACAAGGGTTTTTCTCGCAGATACACCAATTTACTCGAAAAGCAGATGAACAGACGTGATCCATCGCCTGATACATTTGTTGAGTTGGCTAATCACTATCTTAGTGTCTCCAAAACTCCAGAAGCACTAGAAGTCATGAGAGCGGGGATAGAAAAAACAGGTAGTTCAGATATTCTTACCTTATATGAAAATTCACGCTATGCGTTTGAGATTAGCCGTGTATCATATGACAATGTGACTATAATATACGACAAAAAAATACAGGTGCAAAATGACGGCAAGTGGGGCATTGCGAATGCCGATGGTACAGTTGTTATTCCTTGTAAATACGACAAAATCAGCACATTCAGCAACGATCGAGCTATCGTGATGAATGGTGCCGCAGCTTTTGCAGTGGACAGGTACGACGACAAAATTGCAATCACTCATGAGAATGTACTTGATATCAGTAATTTTTCTGATAATCGATTGGCACTACGTTTTAGTGATGGTTGGCGTCGCGCATCAGGAGATTTTGAACTTGGTATAAATGTTTTTGAAGATATTGGAATGTATTCAGAAAGGCA
The DNA here is from genome assembly GCA_009785345.1 of Oscillospiraceae bacterium. Classification (GTDB taxonomy): domain Bacteria; phylum Bacillota; class Clostridia; order Oscillospirales; family Oscillospiraceae; genus WRMH01. Next base: position 19,724 of record WQWL01000003.1, on the reverse strand, counting down.
TCTTGCCGCAAAGGTTGGTGGAAAATGGGGAGTTATCGACTTTCGCAACGGGTGGCTGATTGAGCCTGAGTTCGATGAAATTATACAAGATGAATTGGGACGTTGCTACGCACAGGGGGCTGTGTTTGTACGCGATGGAAATAACGTGTACTTACTTGTTAACGGTGATTTCATAGGTGATATTTATGAGGATGCGTGTCCATTCGGTACAGAGGGTTATGCTGCAGTAAAGATGAATGGCAAATGGGGCTTTATCGATACCAGCGGTGTCGAGGTGATACCATTTGTATATGATGATGCGCTATCATTTGGTCAACATTTGGCAGCGGTAAAGGTTGATGGTTTTTGGGGGTACATAAGTCTCTATGGACATCTTGTTATTAATGCAGAGTTTCTTGAGGCAAAGGGCTTTTCAGGTGGAAATGCACCAGTAAGAACCGATCGAGGTTGGCAATTTATAACATTGATTGAGTATAAGAAAGGTTTAAGTTTATGATGTATGAAATTCAAAGTGTTAATGATTTTTTAACTGGGTCTTCTCTGGTCATAAGAGTACCCGAAAAAGAAATTGATTATAATGCACTACACACTATACAAGCAGATTGCCCAAGTTTCATCGTGCCATTTCACTATAAGGCTGATGGCAAATTTATCGAAATTGTGCACAAAATTGGAACACAATGCAAGTTGCAGTATTTTTCCGGAGAGGTTGCCCCAAACGAGTATTCAGCACTGTGGCAAAGTTTACTCATGCCATTACTTGACTGTAAGGATTGGTTTATGAACCCCTGCTCCTTTGTGCTAAATTCCGACTACCTCTACTATGACAAAACCAAAAATACAATTAGTTATATTTATATTCCCTCGACTAGCATAAACCAAAATTCTGAGGATTTCTATAAAATGGCTGTAGATGTATCTAAAATGATAACAGTTTCTGATGCCGCGTTAGAGAACAAAGTCCTTCGAGCTATCATTAAGGATTTTAATCCTTCAGCGTTTTTGCAAATGCTCAATGATCATACATCAAAGACCGTTGATGCGACCATTGTTAATCCTGTGTATATAACAAACATGCCACAGGAAAAACACGTGCAGCAACTCCTTGACGGAAGAGATTCTGATGAGATGCAAGGTTTTGCGAATCCTTTGCCTTTAAGTGATATTAATGAAGATTTTGATATCCATATTCAACCTGAGATTAAAGCAAAACAAAGAAAAAAAGACAGAGAGTCTGTTGGGCTCAAGATATTTAGCGGGAAAAGCAAAAGCAAAAGAAAAAACATTACGCAGTCGGCATCTTCGCAAGAAGTTTTTGATGAGCCAGAGGCTTCGATTGTACCGTTGTTCACGCTACCTGTGCCTGTAGCGTCGGAACAAGACAACATCATTGAAATAACACAAAATGAAATTATACCAAAACATCCCCAACTCAGATATATTGGTTACGCTAATTTGCCATCGACGATTCAGATTACGATTGATGAGGGTGAAATATTTACAATCGGTCGCTTCGATGCAGCCATTGGAAAGCGGCAGTCAAGCTTTGAGTTCGAAAAGAAAACAAAGGCAGTAAGCAGACGTCATGCTGTAATTGAACGCGATAGTGCGGGTTACAAGATTATTGATTTATCATCAAGTGCAGGCACTTTCATTGATAACAAAAGATTGCCTCCGAATACACCACATGGTTTAGAAAAAGGCTGTCGTGTATCGTTCGGCAACTCAGGTGCAGACTATGTATGGGAAGCAAGTTAGATCTAATTCATATATTAACCGAACCTATCGCATTACGGAAATGCTGGGTTCCGGTGGCAGTTGTGCTGTCTATAAAGCATGGCACAATCGATTACGAAAGTATGTAGTAATAAAAATAGCAGACAGTTGTTCAACAGATGCAATTGCGTGGCATCGCAACGAGGTAGAGGCATTAAAAAATATAAAAAGCATGTATTTGCCTCAAGTAATTGACTTTCTGATTAGCGATGATCAAAGTTTCACAATTATGGAACACATTGAAGGGTTGAGCTTTGACAAGCTGCTGAAGTGTGGACATAAGTTCACAGAAGTACAGATATTAAAGTGGTACATGCAATTAGCACTGGCTCTGACTACCATCCACAAGCATGATGTTTCTCATCGCGACATTAAGCCTGCAAATATAATTCTTACAACAAATGATGATATTTGCTTGATTGACTTTAATTCCGCTTTTGTAATTGGAAACAATACCGGTATAGCAAGCCGCAGCATGGGGTATGCATCACCGGAACAGTACGAATATTTTATGGCATGCAGAAGTGCTACAACAAACTCTCAAGGTAGTCACAATGTATATGATGTTGATTGGAAATTATCCGATATTTTCAGTCTTGGAGCAACAATCTACCACCTTCTCACAGGAGAGCGTCTATTGACTGAATCCGAGGACATCACAGATTTTTCTAACCTAAAAGGATTCAACAAAAGGTTAATATCCATTATTATGCAATCCACAAAAGCAACACCTTCTCAACGCTTTGCATCAGCAGAAGAGCTTTACAATGCGCTTCGGTTGGTTGAATGACAGAGTGGTTTGGAAAAGGACTGTGGTAAAAATGATTTCAACTTCAATCATTTTACCGCAGTCCCTCTTGCATTTCGCTTTTATTACCTACTATCTCTTAACTCGAGCAGTTTTTGTTTCAGCTCGCCTTCTATACGTCCGAGTTCAACTTCGGCGGCAGCGCGACGTTGTGAACCTTCAGTTTGAATTGAGCGAACATCTTCGAGTGTATCTATGAGCATACGGTTTGTATTGACAAGAGTTTCTATATCGACTATGCCACGCTCAGACTCTTTTGTGATTTCAACAGTACCGGTTTTGAGCATTTCAGCATTTTTGGTTAGCAGCTCATTTGTCATATTCGTAACAGCACGCTGGGCTTCCATAGCTTGCTGTGCATTGTGCATGCCAAGTGCAAGAACCATTTGACTTTTCCAAAGAGGAATTGTGTTTACAATCGATGTTTGGATTTTTTCAACCATCAGTACATCATTGTTTTGTACAAGACGAATTTGTGGAGCCATTTGAATGGATATCATACGTGTTAGCTCTAAGTCGTGTAGCTTCTTTTCAAAGCGATTAATCATGTTTGCATAATCATTTGCAGCTTGTGCATCCTCCGGTTGCCCTGATTCTTGTGCTCTTGCATGAAGTTCCGGCAAAGTAACATTTTTGCATTCTTCGAGTTTTTGCTTTCCGGCAAGGATGTACATTGTCAATTCCTTGAAATAAGCTTGGTTTACATCGTACATTTTATCGAGCATTGCTGCATCTTTGAGCAATACCACTTGGTGTTTTTCTAGCATTTCAGATATTTTGTCAACATTTACGGAAACCTTTGAATATTCGGCTTTCATCGTGGCGATTCTATTTCGAACCTTTCTTTTAAGTCCTAAGAAACCACCTTTTTCCTCGCCGCCCGAATTAAAGCCTCTAAGCTCAACAACCAGCCCTGACAACATTTGCCCAACCTCGCCCATATCCTTGGAGCGAACACTCTTTAATGTATTTTCCGAAAAGTTGGCGATATTACGTTGAGATGCTGCTCCGTATGTCAGAACCGCATTTGTGTTTGTAATATCAATTTTGTCCGCGAAGTCTTTAACCTGCTTTTGCTCCTCATCACTTAATTGACTGATATCAAGCGTGTTTGCTGCGGGTTCGTCCTTGCTTAGTTCAAGTGCGTTTGCTGCAGGAATAGCAACTGCTGTCGAGCTGGCCTCACTATCCGGATCCAGGGTTAATGTTGGCACATACTCCATTGCGTTCATTTCTGACATAATTATATTTGTTCCTTTCACTTTAGTTGTGACGCGCTCGAAAAACGCGCTTAATTTGAACTCAAAAGGCTATTAAATCTATTTCCCTTGATTATTATACTACTTTACGGTATTATTAGCAAGGAGCTTGCTCTTAGTAAAGTCTTAAAGGAATTCATAATCATGGCTAAAGTTGCACCATCAATCTTAGCAGCGGATTTTGCGAAACTAGGATGCGAAATTGAATGTGTAAGCTCCGCAGACTATTTGCATTTTGATGTTATGGATGGTAATTTTGTGCCGAACATTTCATTTGGTTTTCCGGTACTTGAGTCCGTTCGTAAGATTACAGATATGCCACTAGATGTCCATCTTATGATTGACTCGCCCTCGCGCTATGTTTCCGAGTTTGCAAAAGCGGGTGGCGATATTGTCACGTTTCATGTAGAAGCCGAAAGCTCCGATAAAATACATAAAGCTATTAATGATCTTCATAAATTAGGAAAAAGAGCAGGACTTTCTGTAAAACCGGCAACTCCGGCAGAAGTAATTTTACCATATATCGATTCACTGGATATTATTTTGGTTATGACTGTCGAACCCGGATATGGTGGACAGAAGTTTATAAACGAAATGCTTCCAAAAATATCAAATGTACGCAGGATTATTGACAGCCGTAAGGTTATGTGCGAATTAGAAGTTGACGGCGGCATAAACTTTGAAACCGCAAAACTATGCGTGAATGCAGGTGCTGATATACTTGTTGCAGGCAGTGATGTATTTCGCGCAAAAAACAAAGATGAATATATTTCAAAATTACATCAACTTGTACGATGAGTTATATTATCTGTATGCATAATGAAAGGAACATCCGACATTAATGAATTATTTTCCCTCAGCACTTGAAAATCTAATAGATAAATTTGCGACATTACCGGGAATTGGACGCAAAACTGCTCAAAGGCTGGCATTTTTTATGATTTCATTAAGTGACGAAGAGGCCATATCTTTCGCCGATGCAATAACCGAGGCTAAAGAAAATGTCGAATGCTGCACTGTTTGCTTAAACCTCACTGATGGCGAACTTTGCGTTGTTTGCCGTGACACTCGACGTGACCCAAGCATTGTTTGCGTTGTTCCTGACCCCAAAGGTGTACTCGCAATCGAGCGAGCACACGAATATGGTGGCAGATACCATGTTCTTCATGGTGTAATATCGCCCATGAACAATATCGGACCCGATGATATTAAAATAAAAGAGCTTATAGCTCGTGTTTCTGATGGTAGTGTAGAGGAAGTCATTATGGCAACAAACCCTGATACCGAAGGAGAAACAACAGCAAGGTACATCTCTCGTTTACTTCATCCATTTGGCGTGAAAGTTACGCGTCTGGCCTATGGGATACCCGTTGGCGGAAGTTTAGAATTTGTTGATGACGCAACATTAATGCGTGCACTTGAAGGCAGATTAGAAATGTAAACAAAGGGAAGTATTCCATTTTTGAAAATGGAACACTAGTTTATGAACCCTTCAAAATCATAAACACAACAATTTAATTAAAGGAGAAATAATAAACAAATGGCTGAAAAATTAAAAATCTTTTCACTTGGCGGTTTGAATGAAATCGGCAAGAATCTCACCGTATATGAATACGGTGCAGATATTATTATCGTTGACTGCGGGCTGGGATTCCCCGACGATGATATGTATGGTGTTGATATTGTAATACCCGATGTTACGTATCTCATACAAAACAAATCTAAAATCCGCGGAATAGTTTTAACACATGGACATGAGGATCATATCGGTGCGTTACCATATGTTATGCGCGAAATAAATGCACCTATATATGCTACAGCACTAACAGCAGGTCTAATACAAATCAAGCTTGCTGAACATGGACTTCTCGAAAATGCAACTTTGGAAGTGAAGAAACCGGGTGAAATTATTAAACTTGGATGTTTCAAAATTGAAATGATTCATGTTAACCATAGTATCCATGATGCTGTTGCACTTGCAATAAAAACACCACACGGCATGGTCATACATACCGGAGATTTCAAAGTGGATACGACTCCTGTTTCCGGAGACATGATAGACTTGGCTCGATTTGGCGAGCTTGGAAAACGTGGAGTGCTTGCATTGCTTTCTGACTCTACGAACGTAGAAAAGCAGGGCTATTCAACATCTGAAAGCAAGATCGGTCAGCGTTTTGAGGAACTATTTAATGGATGCACACAAAGAATCATTGTAACTACATTTGCATCAAATGTACACAGAGTCCAACAGGTCATAGACTGCGCCGTTAAATACGGTAGACGTGTTGCGATAACCGGTAGAAGCATGGAAAATGTTCTGCGTGTTTCTACAGAACTTGGGTGTGTTACTATTCCTGATGGTATTTTGATGGATCTAAACAAAATAGTCGACATGCCACCTGATAAAACCGTAATCATAACAACCGGAAGCCAGGGTGAGCCAATGAGCGCTTTATACAGAATGGCATTTTCGGGGCATAGACAAGTTGAAATAAAAGCGGGCGATAGAGTAATTATATCTGCATCTGCGGTACCCGGTAATGAAAAAACTGTCAGCAGAGTAATTGATGAGCTGTTTCGCCGCGGTGCAGAAGTAATCTACGATAAAGTCTCTGAACTTCATGTATCCGGCCATGCATACCAAGAAGAGTTAAAAATGATGATCGCCCTGACCAAACCAAAATTCTTTATACCGGTACATGGTGAACATAGGCATCTATGTAACCATGCAAAACTCGCAATGCAAATGGGTATAAGGTCATCGAAGATAATTATTGCTGATATTGGACAAGTTATAGAATTCACAAGCAAAAGTGTTACAAAGAGAGGGTCTGTACCACATGGCAAGGTATTGGTCGATGGCACAGGTGTTGGCGATGTTGCATCTGTCGTACTACGGGACAGGAAGCACCTAGCCAGCGATGGCATGCTCGTTGTTATTGTAAATCTTTCGAGTGAAGATGGAAGCCTAATAACTGAACCTGACATTATTACTCGTGGTTTTGTATACGTAAAAGAGTCTGAGGAGCTAATTCAGGAACTCAAAAATATCGTTATGAACACCATCGACAACTATGTTAGCGATAAGATGACAGGGCTGTCATCGCTACAAAGAGCAATAAGACAGGATTTGTCAGCGCACTTATACGCAAAGACAAAACGCAAGCCAATGATACTCCCTGCTATAACGGAGATATAATTTGTAGAGTTTAGGGGCTAGGGTTTAGGGGTTAGCAATGATTATTTTAGCTATTGAAACATCATGTGATGAGACTGCTGTTGCAATAATGCAAAATGGACGCAACGTGCTTTCTAGTGAGTTGTTTTCTCAATCGGATATGCATGCGTTATATGGTGGTGTCGTACCGGAAATCGCATCACGGAATCACGCTGCAGTTATAGGGAGACTGTCTGAGCTGGCTTTGAAAAATGCAGGCATTTCAAAAAATGAAATTGATGCTGTTGCTGTGACTTATGCGCCAGGATTAATTGGCGCTCTTCTTGTTGGTGTTAATTATGCAAAAGGATTGGCTGTGGCTCTCGACGTTCCGTTAGTTCCTGTTCATCACATCAGAGGTCATATTGCCGCGAACTACATTGCTTTTCCGGAATTGAAGCCACCATTTTTATCTCTCATCGTTTCCGGTGGGAATTCGCTCATTGTTGATGTTCGTGACTATACAGATATAGCTATTGTTGGTCGCTCACATGATGATGCTGCCGGTGAATGTTTTGATAAAGTCGCACGACTTCTCGGTCTCGGCTATCCCGGAGGTCCCGCACTTGATAAGCTTGCACAAGAATTTGTTGTGCAAGATACTGATGAGCCAAACTACGTTTTACCGCGCCCGGGAATTAATGGGCGTCCTTACGATATGTCTTTTTCCGGTTTGAAAACCGCTGTTATTAACATCGTTCATAATGCGGAACAAAAGAATCATGCACTCAATGAGCCGGCTCTTGCCGCATCATTTACACAAGCTGTAAGCGATATACTCGTTCCGCGAGTCATGACCGCTGCAGCGGAGCTAGGACGCAGTAACGTCGCAATCGCTGGCGGTGTTGCTGCTAACTCTCGTATACGTGCAGATTTTGTATGTGCTGCTGAAGCCGAAGGTCTCACATTGTTCATTCCACCCCTCAATCTTTGTGGGGACAATGCTGCAATGATAGGTTGTCAAGGATATTATGAATATCTCACGGGAGTTCGTGCAGGAATGAATCTCGATGCCTACGCAACAATGGATGTTGGGTGAAATGGAGAATTGAGAATTGAGAATTAAGAATAGTATAATCAAAACTGAAAACTTGGAATTTTCGTATGCCTCAATGGAAGATACCGAGCCGACGCAGGTTATAAAAGACCTTAGTCTTACAATCGAGAGAGGTACCTTTGTTGCTGTTCTTGGCCATAATGGTTCTGGAAAAACCACGCTTGCAAAGCACTTCAATGCAATTTTGCTTCCTAGTGGCGGGCGTGTTTTTGTTGAGGATATGGATACAGCCAATGATGATCTACTTATAGAAATTCGCCGACGTGTGGGAATGGTTTTTCAAAATCCGGATAATCAGATTGTTGCAACAATTGTTGAAGAAGATGTTGCATTTGCTCCCGAGAATCTTGGATACCCATCCGAAGAGATTAGGCGTCGAGTTGACGAAGCGCTAAAAATCGTTGGAATGTATGAGTATCGCAAACATGCTCCACACCTTCTTTCCGGAGGACAAAAACAACGAATCGCTATTGCAGGCGTGCTGGCTATGAAGCCCAAATGTATAGTATTTGACGAACCAACTGCAATGCTCGATCCAATGGGTAGAGAGCGTATCATTGAAATAATGCGTGATCTGCGTGATAATCATGGTGTTACAGTTATTCTTATTACGCATCATATGGACGAAGCTATTAATGCGGACAGATTAATTGTCATGTCTGATGGTGAAATTCTCATGGACGGCGCTCCGCGTGATGTTTTTCGTGATATTGACACCCTGCGCAACACAGGTCTGGATATTCCGGAAACAGCTCTACTATTACATGAATTACGCGATGATGGTTTTGATTTGCCACTTGATGTTCTGTCAGTCGAAGAATGTGCAGACGCAATATTTGCTGCATTTGCATAACAAAAGGAAGTATAAACATTGCCTATTATAAAAACTGAGAATTTAACACATACATACAGTATCGGCACGCCTTTTGAGCGTGTCGCTGTCCGTGATGTCAACTTCTCAATTGAAAAAGGCGAATATATCGGCATTATTGGCGCAACAGGGTCCGGAAAATCTACGTTTCTGCAACATCTCAATGGTCTCCTAAAGCCGACTTCCGGAAGTGTGCTTTTTGACAATGTTGATATCCACGAATCAAAGAAGCATACAAGAGAGACCCGTTTTAAGGTTGGGCTCGTTTTCCAGTATCCCGAATATCAATTGTTTGAATCGACTGTTTTTGAAGATATTGCGTTTGGTCCGAAAAATATGGGGTTGCCAGAGGATGAAATTCGCGAGCGTGTACACGAAGCAGCCGGTTTTGTCGGTCTTGATGATTCATTCATGGAAAAATCGCCCTTCGGACTTTCGGGCGGAGAAAAGCGACGTGCTGCGATTGCGGGCGTTATTGCCATGCGCCCTGAAGTACTTATTCTTGACGAACCTACAGCAGGGCTTGATCCACAAGGTCAGGCTGAAATTATTCGCAACATCCGTAATTATAAAGAGTCTCAAAATGCGACAATCATCTTAGTAACACACAACATGGAAGAGATTGCACGCAATGTAGATAGAATTTTCGTACTCAGCAAAGGAACTGTTATCATGAACGGATCTCCGGCGGAAGTCTTTTCAGAGTCAACCAAGCTCAGAGAATTGGGTCTCGCTGCACCAAAAGCTGCGGTTATTGCATCACGCCTCAGAGAACTTGGTTTACCTGTTGAGAAAGACGTTTATACTATTTCTCATTTACGCAAAGCCATAGTTGAATTACGAGAGGGGGGGGTACAATCATGCTTAAAGACATTACTTTAGGTCAATTCTTCCCCGGCGATACAATTGTCCATAGACTCGACCCTCGCACAAAGCTTCTTCTCATGATTACATATATAACATCGTTATTCCTGGCTAGTGGATTTATTGAGTTTGCATTTTTATTAGTTATACTTCTTGTGTGCCTCACTCTATCTAAAATAAAGCCAAAAGCAGTATTTCGTGGTCTTAAACCGGTTTTTATAATCATCTGCTTTACTGTTATATTGAATATATTCTTTGTACCCGGCGAAACAATTTTATTCCAATACCGTGCAATCGTCATTACACAAGAAGGTCTTATAAATGCAGCACTGATGGCATTGCGTTTTATGATGTTAATAATCAGCACCTTTTTACTCACTTACACAACATCCCCAATAACATTGACCGATGGACTTGAGCGTATGCTCAATCCTCTTAAGAAAATCCGATTGCCTGTCCATGAATTTGCGATGATGATGAGTATCGCCTTACGCATGATTCCGACTTTCATTGAAGAAACCGATAAAATAATGAGTGCACAAAAATCACGGGGTGCAGATTTTGAAACAGGTGGTTTGCTAAAGAGAGCCAAAGCCATTTTACCGCTCATTATCCCTCTTTTTATAAGCGCTTTTCGCCGTGCTGAAGAATTGGCTACAGCTATGGAAAGCCGTTGCTACAATGGTGGAGAGGGCAGAACAAAAATGAATGTGCTACGCTTTTCTACCAAGGATATTGTTGCGTTTTTATGTGGCGCACTTGTTGTCACCGCTGTTGTGTTTCTGAGGCATTATTTACAAAATGGAGCAACCGTATGAGCATAAAAAATATTGCAATGCGCATAATGTATGATGGTTCTAATTATCACGGCTGGCAAGTCCAAAAGTCAGAAGTTACAGTTGCGGGAACGATTGAGACTGCACTTTCACGACTATGCGAGCAGCCTGTCAGAATACAAGGCTGCGGCAGAACAGATGCCGGAGTCCATGCGGAACTATATTGCGCAAACTTTAAATCATCAACAAATATACCCGTTGACAGATTGCCACTTGCAGTAAATTCCTTGCTTCCATCAGACATCTCCATACAAATGGCAATGCAAGTTCCTGATGATTTTGATTCGACTCTCTCGTGTGTGAAAAAAGAATATACCTATAGAATATACAACTCACGTATACGCAATCCCTTCTATGCCAATAGAGCATATTTTTATCCGCAAAATATCAACGTTGACGCAATAAAGAAGGCTGCAAGGCACTTTGTTGGAACACATGATTTTGCCGCAGTACGCTCAGTGGGTACCGAAACAAAGACCACCGTAAGAACTGTTTTTTGGTATGATGTAGAGGAAAATGGATGTTTTCTTGAATTTCGTGCTTGTGCTGATGGATTCTTATATAATATGGCAAGAGCTATGGTTGGTACGTTACTCTACGTTTCAGAAGGCAAAATTTCACCTGATGAACTGCCCACATTATTGACAAAAAAAGACCGTCGCCTAGCCGGTCCTACTGTACCTCCGGACGGTTTGTACATGACTAAAATATGGTACAATGGCGATGTCGGGAATATGTTTACGTAAAATTCATTTCATTTTATGCAATTTCATGATATAATTACTAATTGCGATTAGAGGTATTTGCTCACGAGGGAATGGTCATACATATATGAGAAGCAAAAATACTCCGAAAACCAAAACTCGAATGATTATTCGTTTTGTAACGTTACTTGTTTCACTAGCAATTTTTGCCATTGTCGCAGTTTCTTTGATACAAGGTCCGGCGTGGATTATTAACCTGTTCACACCGCAGTATTCAGAAATATCTGTTGACGAGTTTAATTTTGATGTAGGGCGTTCTCGTATCTTTACAAAAATGGACACTTCGGTCGCTGCTGCAGGCACACTCGGAATAAGTGTTCATGATTTTGGCGGTCGTGAGACTCTTAGAGATTCATTTCGGATGGTGCAACCTGCAATCAATAGTAATGGCAATCGCAGTATTGCATTTGATATTGGCGGTTCTGCTGTGCGCGTATTTAGCGAAACGCAGATTCTTTCATCCATCGAAGCCTATGGATCTGTCGTTTCTGCCACAATTAATCAAAATGGTTGGTTCTGCATTGTCACTCAAGAAAGCGCAGGTATTAGAGGTGCTGTCACAGTATACAACAATGCAGGGCACGAAGTATATAGAGTAAATTTGGGAACCGGCTTTGCCCTGTCCGCGGTGCTCTCTCCCAACAATACGAGCCTGGCCATCCTAAACTTTTCAGAAGCAGGCAGTAAAATCAACTTTTATCACGGTATTGACGAAGATAAAAGTGAACCTGATTTTATTTTTGACATATACGGTGGGTTAATTATTGATATAATATATCTTTCCAATGGTGATTTACTTGTTGTTTCTACAGACTCTTTGTTTGTTATCGACAACTCTGGAAATGCAACTATGCTCTATTCGTTCTTGGGCGAGCGCCTTGGAGGTTTCACGCACCACGACAATTTCGTTGCTTTACACCTATATAATTATGGAATCGGTCTACAAGGCAGACTCGTAACTTTACATACAAATGGTCGTATTTTGGGGGAGCTGGCTATAGACCGTGAGATTTTATCCATGTCATCAGTTAATAATTTCCTGGTTATTTTATTAAGTGAAGGGGTTACGTTTTTTAACAGAGAGCTCGAGGCTTTCTCTGCATCTGACGACAGCCTCTCTGCTGCAGGGGCAAGTCGGGTACTCGCAATAAGTAGCGATGTAGTCCTTGCGACAAACGATAACACCGCAGTTGTAATCCACAGATAGGAGGACACTAGATATTGCTTACTCTTTTAATAGATTTAGCTATTATTGGAACTGTTGCATTTTGTGCATGGCGCGGATTTAAAAATGGACTTATTCGCGGAGTGTTCGGCATTGTTACACTTTTACTATCCCTATTTATTGCTAATGCAGCAGCTCATGCATATTCAGACGAAGCGAAAGAAATAATTTCTCCATTTGTTAGCGGAAGGATAGAGTCTGCCGTTTTAGAAATGGCAGAAGATGGCATTGAATACCAGATTCTTGCTCACGATCACAATATTGACGAAGCAGATTTCGGAGTAGCTTATATGGCCTTACGTTATATAGGTTTGCCTGAAGCTGCCGCTGTTCGCGTTGCTGAACGCTCACTTGAAACCGATGATTATGATCAAAACGTCTCTTTCGCAGATGTTGTTGCCGACAGGCTTTCCGGAACTTTATCATATGTAGCGGTATTCACAGTCGCTTTTCTTCTGATTGCAATTGTTTTTGCAGTTATTGGCAATCTAATCGGCTTCGTCTTTGCATTGCCGGGATTTCGGATTGTCGATATGATTGCAGGCTCTGCGTTGGGTCTGTTTAAAGGTCTTATAATCATCTACGCTGTCGCTGTAGTATTACGATATTTCGGATTGGTCATGTTATCAACGATTGAAGACACAGTCATATTAAGGCACATTATTAATAATAATCCTATCGCTGATATACTCGGAATATAATACGGAAATGAAGTCTCTCCCAAAATCGGAGGACACGGTGCAGTAATAGTGCACCTATATTGCACAAAATTTACCAAAGGAATGATCATTTAATATGCAACCAACAATCTGTTCAAGATGTAAAAGAAATCCCGCTGTAATCTTTATTACAAAAATTGAAAATGGACAATCTACCAATGAGGGAATATGTCTAAAATGTGCTCGTGAGCTAAACATTAAGCCTGTTGAGGATATCATCAAAAAAATGGGGCTGTCCGATGAAGATTTGGAAAGCCTCACCGATGAAATGATGGATGCCATGGGCGGCATTGAAGGCATGACCGAAGGTTCTGATGAATTAGAAGATAATACCGAAGACGGCAAAACTGCAACGTTTCCGTTTTTAAGCAGACTCTTCGGCGGACCTGACGATTCCCCACCCCGCGATCCTTCGAGACCGGGACGTGATCCAAAGGAAAACGGCAATGCACCAAAAGGACGCGGGAGCAAAAGGCGTAAATACTTGGAGAGCTATTGCATCTCACTTTCTGCAAAAGCCGCGGATAACAAGCTCGACAAAATTATTGGACGTGAAGTTGAAACCGAGCGTGTAGTTCAAATTCTTAATCGCAGACAAAAAAACAACCCCTGCCTCATCGGAGAGCCGGGCGTTGGTAAAACAGCAATCGCTGAGGGTCTTGCTCTGCGAATTCATAATGAGAATGTTCCATACAAACTTCGTAACAAAGAAGTTTATTTACTCGACTTAACTGCACTCGTGGCAGGCACACAATTCCGAGGACAATTCGAGAGTCGAATGAAAGGTCTTGTCGAAGAAATTAAAAACAATGGTAATATTATACTCGTAATCGATGAGGTACATAGCCTTGTTGGAGCGGGTGATGCAGAAGGCTCAATGAATGCAGCAAACATTCTTAAGCCTGCACTTTCTCGTGGAGAAATTCAGGTCATCGGAGCAACAACATTTAACGAGTATAGAAAACATATCGAAAAAGACGCAGCACTAGAACGAAGGTTCCAGCCTGTTGTTGTGGCTGAACCATCAATAAGTGAGTCTGTAGAAATAATCATCGGTATAAAAGGTTATTATGAAGCATTTCATGGTGTCTCTGTATCCAATGACATCGCAAGACAAGCTGTAGCCCTATCTGAGAGATATATTACTGATAGGTTTTTGCCGGATAAAGCTATCGACCTGATTGACGAAGCTTGTTCTGATATGAACTTAAAAAGTGAACTTATAGCACGTAAGGATGCAATAAAAAAAGAAAGAGCTGATTTGCAAAAAGAACGAGACATGATTCTTGCAGAACCCGGCTCTGATAACGATTTTGAAAGGCTTGCAGAAATACGAAGCTTAGATTTCCGCCTAGTTGACGAGCTTGAAGAGCTCGAAAATCAAGGTGATCCCGTGCTTACCATCGACAACCTGGCTCGAGTAATAGAGTTGTGGACTAAAGTTCCTGCCTCAAGTATACGCGAGGATGAATATAAACGACTTGCCGAGCTTGATAAGCGTCTAAAAAGCAATATTATCGGACAAGATGAAGCTATTGACAGCGTCTGTGCTGCAATAAGACGTAATCGTGTAGGTATCTCCTCGAAGAGAAAGCCTGTATCTTTCATTTTCATTGGTTCAACCGGTATCGGCAAGACCGAACTTGTAAAGCGTCTCGCTTCAGACCTTTTTGATTCGCCTGAGTCGCTTATTCGTTTGGATATGTCGGAATTTATGGAAAAGCATGCGGTATCGCGAATTATTGGCTCACCGCCCGGCTATGTTGGGTACGATGAAGCAGGTCAGCTAACAGAGAAAATCCGTCGCAAGCCGTATAGCGTTGTCCTTTTCGACGAAATTGAAAAAGCACATCCAGACGTTATGAATATACTTTTGCAAATCTTAGATGATGGACATATAACAGATGCTCATGGCAGAAACATTAACTTTGAGAACACCGTAATAATAATGACAACAAATGCTGGTAGCGATAAAAAAGACGGTGCCGTCGGCTTCAACCGCTCTGCAGATGAACAAGGCAAAGAAAAGGCTGAAAAGGCATTAAAAGATTTCCTTCGCCCGGAATTCATAAATCGTGTTGATGAGGTTGTTTACTTCAACCATTTATCAGAAGATGATCTTAGAAAAATCGCCGGTCTCATGCTTAATGAACTGCGTGATGCAATTGCAGAGAAACCAATCGAGCTGACATATGATGACAACTTACTAGACTACCTGGTCAAAAAGTCGTACTCGCAATCATATGGTGCAAGAAACCTTCGAAGAACCATACAAAAAGAAATTGAGGATAGAATCGCATCAGAAATCATTGCAAACTACGAGCGCCTGATAACAAGTGTAAGCTTGCATGTCAATAATGACAACATAGAAATCAAAGCACATTAGTAAAATGTGCCGCATAAGCATCCGCCTCATCATAGCGGTATGTTCCGAATTTTTCGCTAGAACGGGTCTTATCGCCCTAATATGATATGTGTTCGCCGCAAGGCGAACAAGTGGCGTTAGCCACAGGCGTGAAACGCCTCATTGAAATATCAACGAAGTTACATACGCGAAAAATCAGGGACATACCGCTTGATTCCGGCTATATCGTACCTACTATTGACGCAATGCTTTTAGCCTACGCATTTTTAGTGCAAGTTGCTCATAATCATTTACATCGGTCAATTCTTTTTTCACAATATAATCTCGTTCTTGCTTTTCAATATTATCAAATAGTAGGTCTTCTTGTGGGATTAAACAAAGGATTTCTACAATTTCTTCATCGAGCTGTGTTCCTGCAGCATCTTTCACTATTTGCATCACATCATCATAACTTTTTTTCTTTCTATATACCCTGTCGGTACAAAGTGCTGATAGGGTGTCTGCTACTGCGATGATTTTTGACTCAATAGGTATGCAATCAGATTTAACATTGAAGTAGCCCTCTCCGTCAACTCTCTCATGATGATGATATACAATTTCTCCTAAAAGGTCATCGCCTGTTGGTTTTAGGATAATCTTTCCAAGTTCGGCATGCTTTTTCAACATGTCTCGCTCTTGCATCGTAAGCTCACCGACTTTGTTAAGAATATTATCAGGAACTCCGATTTTACCAATATCATGTAAGGTTGCAGCTTCTAGCAATCTCCATTTACAAATTTTGTGTTTTTGGGCTTTTGGCAATTTTTCGTAAATTAGTTCAGCGACTCTTGCAACATGGTCAGAATGGCTGCGAGTATATGGGTCTTTAGCGTCAACGATGTTGGCAAGTAGTTTGTAGTGGCTCGTTCTTTTTCTTTGAAAAACAAGCCATCTGTAATATGAAGCCATTCCATAAAGTAGAGTAAGGCTTGCAATTGACACTAAGAGAATACAAGAAAATTTCATTGGTACACCTCCGGATTTATGTTGCATACGTGCTTTCTATCTTCTTGCATTATCGCTCTTTTTCTGTTTTCGTGCCACACCCATATGGGTAAAATTTCCGCTTTATTACAACTTATAAAAACACGGAGCACATCATTTCTGATATGCTCCGCATTTGATATGTTTGCTATTTACTGTGCTATTTCATTTTTCAACAATAATCCTTATTCTTCCGTTATTCTGATTGCATCACGGTTAATGTTGAGGATTCCCGGGCTATGCACAGTTACAATTCCGTATTCTTCTATGCAGAAAAACACACCTGCTCGTATATTAACTCTAGCCGTATCGTTTATTATGATTTCTCCGGCACTTGTAAATGTCGAGCCGCTTACATTCTCCACCCAACCATAAACTATAAGCTCGCCTCCGTACGCAATGGTTATTTTCGAACCGACGCCTTGATTATTAAGTCTGCCGCCTGCAGCTATTATCAATGTGCCTTCAACTATAAGCTCTGCGCCACGATGTATATTTAGCGCGGTTTCTACAGTCAAAGTGCGTCCCGCAGGAATTGTAAACGAGCCATGGTTTGCAAATATACCAAGATTGCCACGTGTATTGAGTACTGCATCCCTTGTTTGCAGTTGCGCAAGAAGGTTGTTCGGATTTGATCCGGTAAACTCGACTGGTGGCAAAGCTTCAGGCTCGAGACTTGCAATTGCTTCAATTATTGCTGTCGCAGCACTATTTATGGCTTGCTGAGTTGCATTCACATTGTTGTAAACTTCATAACCTGCTGCAACCGCTGATGCAAGAACTGCCCATGATTCTGCTGTATAATTTGCTGCATCAAGTAACGCTGCTGCATCAAGTGCTGCTTTCAGCTCAGTTCTGTCAACAACCGCTATTGCATCACCATAGAATCTAGCTTCTAATTGCTTATCTTCTCTGATAACGAATGAGTGAATCAAAGCTGTAGATACAGGCTCTGCATTTGCCGGCGCACCTGCATGGAACCATCCGAGGAACTCGGCATTTCCACTTGCAGTCGCTTGAACAGTTGCCCAGCTCGGACTTGCTACACGCGTAGCTGTTCTGTCTCCCGGAGCAAACGGTGATGTGATAACTGCGCTGCCACTCGCAGTAGCAGAAACATCAAGCCCTACAGACCAGTTTGTGTTCTCAGAACGCCACTGTGTTTCTGCAAAGAGTGAGTAACGTAGGTTAACCAGACCCATTGATTCCCAGTCAGCAGATGAGCGAGTAAACTCGTTATCAAATACTACTTCTGTGCCATCCCACAACAAAGCGCGTGGGTAGTTGATGAAGGTCATGCCCATTTCATTACCAAAGTTGTTGCCTGGCCATGGGAAACCGTCTCCACCGTTGGCTCCTCTGGCATTCCACACAAAGTTTGACCCGATTACATTATATATGCCATCTTGTGTAATCGGTTGGTTGGTTGCTGTGATGTACCAGGTGTTACCAACACGGTGTACACCGGTATTGTATGAGCCCATCATGCCCGGACGATCACGGTTGACTAACCTGATAAGATCGCGACCATACATTTCAAACAGCAGTATGATGTTGTTGAACGGCATAGTGACTTGGAAGTCACGCATAGTGGCACCATCATCAGCGTCACGTGGCCAAAGTCCGGTGTTTCTCCATCCACCTGTGTTCGTTACCGCAACCCAATCGTTTTGATCAGTCGCTCTGTTTACATAGTCAACAAGCAAACGTGTTATCCATGTATCACGCCCTGTTCTATCGTCAAAGTACACTCCGATAGGACCTGCTTCAACATCAAGTATTTGTGATGCAATTGCTTCCCAGTAGTCAACAATTGCTTCCACTTCCTCGAAGCGCCAGCGTACAGATTCAAATGCAGCAAGATTCTCTGCTTCACTCGCAAAGCCTGCCGTTGTTCTAGTGACAACTACGCCCTCATCTTGATCAGCAGCAGCGCGCCCAAAGTCACGAGCTGCGTTTACAGGGGTAAGCCAGCCTGTTACTTCATCGAGCTCGCCATCTTCACAAAAATAGAATGATAAGCGTCCAAATGAGTTGCCATGCTGACCTGATTCGATAATCGGAACACCATTGCGTACACGATTGATGCGCCCATGAGAGTGTCCACCTATCAGGGCATCGACATCAAAGTAGTCTGCCAGATAGTTCATTGTTGCGTGGTTTCCACCGATGTGGGTAAGCCCAACAACGGCATCTACCTCATAATATTCGCGCAGACGTTCGATGATTTCGTGGATAGCATCACTATATGCTTGAGGTTGACCCGGACCAGGCATACGGATATCAAAGTTTGGTAAGCCACCTGATACCAGACCTCGCATATTGGGGTTCGATAGCCCAAATACGCCCAATACAACACCGTCTTCAAACTCGATTACGTCATACGGTTTTGCAAAAGCAGGGCGCTGACCTGCATTTGGTTGACCTTCAGCGTAGAAGAAGCATGCTGACATTAAGTAAAAATCATAATCTTGTCCAAGTGTGTAGGTACGCTCTTGTCCAAAGCTGAATTCATGGTTACCAAGTGCAATATGGCTTACACCCATGTTTTCAAATACTCTAGCTACATTTGTACCTTGGATTATACTGAGATTTGATGCGGCACCTCCGTGGAAGTCATCGCCGGCACCAAAGATAAGTACATTGTCTGGATTTGGATTTTCCTGACGTAGCCACTCTGCATATGCTGCCCAACGTGCTGCACCAGGTTCACCACCAACGAAAGTGCGTGATGGTGGGTCGACGCGTCCGTGGAAGTCATTGAACGCAAGAATGTCTACACGGATGCCATCATCAGGCTCTACTGTCGTTGGAACATACGGCACAATTGTGTGATTGCGAAGTTGAACCTCTGTTCTTGCATTCCAGTAATGAACATAAGCACTCTCGATAATTACCCAGTCTCCTGCATTAAATCCTGCGGGAATCGGGTTGAGAATC